>JAGBIO010000029.1 GCA_017934955.1 Clostridia bacterium | reverse complement strand
TTAAAGATGGATGAGGTTACGATACCGGAAATCTGTGAAGCATCCGAATCTGGAAAAATATACCAATCTTCAGGACGTACCACAACATCTACCGGCATATTTTCACCGAAACCTTCATCTACACATTCAAATTCCACTCCTGCAAAACGCACAAGCTTGTCCTGTATCATAGTTCCGTTCAGAATATTGCTCTCACCTATAAAATCAGCTACAAACGAATTGATGGGTTCGTTATAAATATCCACCGGTGTTCCGATCTGCTGTATTTTTCCTTCACTCATTACAACAATCGTGTCGCTCAGTGTTAAAGCTTCCTCTTGGTCATGCGTCACATAAATAAAAGTGATGCCCAATGTCTTATGCATCTCTTTTAATTCCATCTGCATATCTTTACGCATCTTCAAGTCCAAAGCAGCCAAAGGCTCATCCAGCAACAACACCTCCGGCTCATTGACAATAGCACGGGCTATGGCTACACGCTGTTGCTGCCCGCCTGACAAGGAATTCACATCCCGATACTCATAGTCCGTCATCCCTACCATACGAAGAGCAGCCTTTACTTTCTTCTCGATAGTCTGCTTAGAGATCTTTTTCAATTTCAATCCGAAGGCAATATTATCGAACACATTCAAATGAGGGAACAAAGCATACTTCTGGAACACAGTATTTACCGGACGCTTATGCGGAGGTGTCTGCGTGATCTCTTTTCCAGCTATCTTTATCTCGCCTTCCGAAGCAGTCTGAAAACCGGCAATCAAACGTAAAAGAGTTGTCTTTCCGCAACCGGAGGGCCCCAACACAGTTACAAACTCACCTTTTTTTACATATAAATTAATGTTATCCAAGACCATTTTATCACCAAAAAACTTGGAAACACCTTTTACCTCAATTATATAATTAGATTGTTGCATACTCATTTTGTAATTGAGTTGCAAAATTACGGTATTTTTCAAGAATGGAGAATATAAATAAAGTAATATTTATTCATCCGACTAATAATTTTCCATTGTGCGTACTATTTCTCTTCTCCCAGCAAAGTGAATGATAGGCTTTTGAGAAATTGTAAACAAAAAAATGAGACCTTCTCCCTGCTCGGATTCAACATCTACCCGATCTCCACCTCCGGATTATTTTTATTCCGTAATTGAAATAATTCCTCCAAATCGTACATCATTGCATTAATATTCACATCACTCTACACAAACTTCAATGTGCCCGATTCGATTTTCGAAAGATCCAGAATATTACCGATCAACTGTAACAGTAAGGCAGCCCCCTGTACAAATTATAACCAAAGGAATTGAATGAGTGCCCATAAAATTCAAAAAAAGCAAAGCAAAACTATAGATTCCTTATTTCATTCTGAAAATAAAAACCTTTTTTCCGCAAACATATTAATTAAGTAGTTATCTTTGCGTTCAAATTATAATCATATTAAAATGAAAAAATTAGTTTATTTATTGGCTGCAGGAAGTATGGCTTTCGTTGCATGTCAGAATTCGCCTTCCTATAAGGTTACAGGTTCAGTAGAAGACATCACTGATGGCGACACAATCTATTTACAGGAATACGCAGGAGGGGATCTTGTAAAACT
>JAGBIO010000028.1 GCA_017934955.1 Clostridia bacterium | reverse complement strand
TAGTTTCGTTGTTCCGTACGATTTATTCAATCGCTCGGTTGAACTCTGTTTGCTTTGTTTAATTTTCAAGGTACTGTGTCGCGTATCTCAGCGACGTTTTATATATTACATCATCGCGTTCGATTTGTCAACAACTTTTTTAACTTTTTTTAAGTTTTTTTCGAAGTTCTTGTCGACTCATCTTTGCTTTCGCAGCGACGTGTTTTATATTACATCATCGCGTTTCATTTGTCAATATCTTTTTTCACTTTTTTCAAAGTTTTTGTTACAATTCAGACTTAAATTTATAGAAATGGCACAAACACTGTAGGGACAGCATTCGCAGACGTAACACCATGAACGAAGTGAATGGAATGTACGTCCTGTGCAAAGAAACTCCAAGAACGAAGTGATTGGGAAGTTTCGACTGCGAATGCTGTCCATGGAAAAGGCAGAATGCAGGACAGCATGAATGCTGTCCCTACAAGACTTTAGCGAAAATAATAAGTTGTTAAGTCTGAACAGTAGCCAAAAAATACCGTTCAGACTACAATCGTTGTAAGGATACAATAAATTGTATCCTTACAACGATTGTAAAAAAAGAGAGAGATTTCTCCCTCTCTGAGACATGTCTTACTCTTCTTCGATCGTCTCATGAAGAAAAGAAAGCGACCGTATTGCACAATAGCCTTCACCAAGCACACCGTATTTCTTTCTCATATGTTCATATATCTGCTCAAAAAAAATCATATTCTTTCTTATTGTTAATAGGAGCAGGTGCCACATACATACCGCTTATTGTAATGAGAGCTTTTTCCTTATGAGCCTCAACACAATAAAAATAAGCATACTTTTTTGTCATAATAATCCTTTCTTTCTTACGTCCGTTTCATTTCACCAACAAAACTAAATCCCACGTCCTCCTTTCGGAATAAAAAAATGAGCGCTGTTATTAGTTTACCATAATTCAGTGCTCATTTCAAGTCCTATTTTAACTTCTTGTCCACTCTCTCCCACGGCAAATCCACATCTGTTCTTCCGAAATGACCATAAGCCGCTGTTTGTTTGTAGATTGATCTTCTCAACTCCAAATCCCGAATAATACCGGACGGCGTCAAATCAAAGTTATCCCGAATTAACTTCTCGATCTCCTCTTCCGAAACATTAGCCGTCCCAAAGGTATCTACCCGTACCGATACCGGTTTAGCTACCCCAATTGCATACGCCAACTGAATCTCGCATTTCTTCGCCAATCCCGACGCTACAACATTTTTCGCGATATATCGTGCCATATACGCCGCCGAACGATCCACTTTGGTCGGGTCCTTTCCCGAAAATGCTCCGCCGCCATGTCTTGCATAACCGCCATAGGTATCTACAATAATCTTTCTTCCGGTTAATCCGGTATCCCCCTGCGGTCCGCCGATAACAAATCTGCCGGTAGGGTTAACGAATATCTTGGTATTCTCATCCATCAACTCCGCCGGAATAATCGGTTGAATCACATTCTTTATAATATCCTCCCGAAGCGTTTCCAATGTCACCTCCGGTGCATGTTGCGCCGAAATAACAATCGCCTCCGCACGATACGGCTTGTCATTTTCATCGTATTCGATTGTAACCTGACTCTTTCCGTCCGGTCTTAAATACGATAAAATTCCTTCTTTTCTAACATCTGTCAAGCGTTTTGCAAGTTTATGTGCAAGGCTAATCGGAAGCGGCATCAATTCCGGCGTCTCATCACAAGCAAAGCCGAACATCATCCCTTGATCTCCCGCTCCTAAACTCTTAAATTCGTTATTCTTTTCTTCCAATGAATTATTAACGCCCATCGCAATATCGCTTGACTGCTCGTTGATACTTACCACAACTCCGCAAGTATTCCCGTCAAAACCATACTTTGCTCTGTCGTATCCGATTTCCACAACCGTATCCCGAACGATTTTCGGAATATCCACATAGCACTTGGTCGTAATTTCCCCCATAACATTTACCAATCCGGTTGTCGCAAACGTCTCGCAAGCAACTCTCGCCTGATTATCCTCTTGATAAATCGCATCCAAAATCGCATCCGAAATCAAGTCACACATTTTATCCGGATGCCCCTCTGTTACCGATTCCGATGTAAAAAGCTTTCTTCCCATAATTTTACCCCCTATCGCATCAATCGTTCAACTTCTTTCGGCGTCAAATGCCGCCAAGAACCTTCTTTTAAACCATCAATCGTTAAGTTTCCAATCGCTACTCGTTGCAAAGATACTACCTTATGCCCGATTTCTTCACACATTTTCTTCACTTGCCGATTTCTTCCCTCGTGAATCACAATTTCCACAATCGAATTCTTCTTTATTTCCTTCACAATACGAATCTTCGCCGGATAAGTCTTCTTCCCGTCAATATACACGCCCTTCATAAAAAGGCGCATTTCTTCATCCGTCGGACGTCCCACCACTTCCGCAAGATACGTCTTACTCACTTCATGCTTCGGATGCGTCAAATGATAAGAAAAATCCCCGTCATTCGTCAACAGCAAAGCACCGGTGGTATCCTTGTCCAAACGCCCCACCGGAAATAATCTTTCTTTTATATTCTCCACTAAATGCAGCACAGAAGGATTATCAAACTGATCCTTCGCCGCGCTGATATAACCGGCAGGCTTATTTAATAATAAGTAGATTTTTTTCTTCTTTATCTTAATCAACTCATCCTTAAAATACACCTTGTCCCGTTCCGGATTGACTTTTGTCCCAAGTTCCGTAACCGTCTTCCCGTTTACTTTCACCTGTCCGGACAAAATCAACTCCTCCGCCTTTCTTCTGGAAGCCACCCCCGCTTCCGCTAAAAACTTCTGCAATCGATACTCCATACCCTACTCCTCTTCTTGCTCCGGTAAATCCGCTTCTTCACCCGTTACGCAAATTTTTACCTTTGTAATTCGCTTTTCAACGATTTCTTCTACCTTAAACAGCAAACCGTTAAATTCAAACTCCGGTCTGTCTCCCTCTTCCGGCACAACACCTAAATGTCCCATAATAAAGCCACCCAAGGTATCATAATCCTCTGTAGGAAGCTTTTTATCAAACTTTCTCTCCACTTCTATCAAGCTAACCGTACCATCTACTAACTGTGTATTCTCATCAATCGGCGTAAAATCCGCCATTTCCTCTCCGTCATATTCGTCAAAAATATTTCCCACAATCTGTTCCATTAAATCCTCAATCGTCAAAATGCCCGCAGTACCGCCATATTCATCCACAACTGCCGCCATATACATTTTATTCTTCTGCAATTCATGGAAAATCTCATCAATCATCTTAGAATCCGGCACAAAATAAATCGGTCGCATCACATCTTTTACACTAAACTTCAATTTATCTTTGTTGATGATATAACGAACGATATCCTTCGAATGAAACATTCCGATAATGTTATCAATATCCTCCTCATACACCGGATATCTTGTAAACTTTTCTTCATCCAGCAAAGTAACTACTTCATCCAACGTCGCATTGATCGGAATCGCAATAATATCCTTTCGATGTGTCATCACCTCAGAAGCCGTTATATTGTTAAAATCAAACACATTCTCAATCATTTCCTTTTCCGCCACTTCGATAGTACCTTTTTCCTCGCCCAAATCCACCATCATACGGATTTCTTCTTCCGTCACGTTTTCATTCGTCGCATTCGGATCTCCGCCAAATAATTTGATAATTAAATTGGTAGAAAAAGTAAGAAACTTGACAAACGGACGCGACAATTTCTCTACAATATTTAAAATCCCGATAACCGCCATCGAAACTTTTTCGCAATTCTGCATCGCAAAACGTTTGGGAACCAATTCGCCAAATACCAACGTAAAATATGACAAAATAAGCGTAATAACAACGATAATCACTCCGCTTAAAGCCTCTTTCGCCACATAAGCCGAAATAAACGGATAGAACCACTCGGTAATTTCACCGGCAAAACTATCTGCCGCCACAGCACTGGCTAAGAATCCCGAAAGTGTTACACCGACTTGAATCGTCGCCAAAAACTTGCTTGGCTCTCCTACTAATTTCTCAATCTGTCTCGCCTTCTTATGGCCTTCCTCCGCCATTTTCTTTATTTTACTGTCATTTAACGAAATAAGCGCTATTTCAGACGCCGCAAAAAACGCATTCACACCAATCAAAAACACTAACAACCCAATTTGAAGCCATATACTGACATCGCCCATTTAATACTTTTTCCCCTTTCTTTTGTATATTGCGGTTTGCAATAAATCCATCCCAATGCTTTCTTTACGCCTTTTTATCGTTTATCTGTATTCCCATTTGGTTCAATAGGTCACGAATCCGGTCAGCCTCCGCCCAATTCTTCTCAGCACGTGCCTGATTTCTCTGTTCAATCAAAGCCTTTACCTCATCTGACATACTATCCTCTTTACTTTCCTCTAACTTTTTAATCTTCTCAATATCCAAATCTAATCCTAAAACGCGATCAAAATCCAAAATCAAATCCAAATAATCTTTAGACTTCTTTTCCTTTCGAACCACTTCCCAAAGAATTGCCAAAGCCTTCGGAGAATTCAAATCATCATTGATTGCTTCTCTAAACTGCTCTTTATACTGTGCGATTTCCTCTTTCTCAGCGGAATCATTACCCAAAGCATGCTGTTTTATACCCTCTCTTAACCGATTTAACGAAGTCTGCGCCCCTTTTAACGCATCAAAAGTAAAGTTTAGTTTGCTCTTATAATGCGAATTCAAGCAGAAATAACGATAAGCAAGAGGCTCAAAACCTTTTTCCTGTAACTCTGCAATACGATAGCAATTTCCTAAACTCTTCGACATCTTACCGCCATCTACCGTCAAAAAGGCAACATGCATCCAAAACTTCGCCGGAATTTTTCCGGTAGCACCCTTTGCTTGTGCAATTTCATTTTCATGGTGAATCGGAATATGATCCTCTCCGCCGGTATGTATATCAAAAACATCTCCTAAATATTTTCTGCCCATCGCCGAGCACTCAATATGCCAACCCGGATAGCACTTTCCCCATTGACTATCCCATTTCATAATATGATTTTCCGGCGCCTTAATCCACAAAGCAAAATCAAGTGGATTCCGCTTTTCACTATCCACTTCAATTCTGGCTCCCGCCATCTGCTCCTCGGTATTCGTTCCCGACAAAATTCCGTAACGGTCTAACTTACTGATATCAAAATAAACGCCGTTACCGGTCTCATAAGCATAACCGTTTTCCATAATTTCCTGCACATATTTCTCCATCTCCGCTATATGGTCAGTCGCCTTCGCAATAATTTCCGGTTTCTCGATATTCAAACGCTCAAAATCCGCAAAAAACTCCTTCGTATAAAACGCCGCAATTTCATACGGGTCTTTCTTCTGTTCCCGCGCCGCCTTTTCCATCTTATCCTCGCCGGTATCCGCATCCGAAACCAAGTGACCCACATCGGTAATATTCATCACATGTTTTAAATCGTATCCGTTATACCTTAACCCACGACGCAACAAATCCATAAACAAATACGCTCTTAAATTTCCGATATGCGCATAATTATATACCGTAGGTCCGCAAGAATAAATTCTTACGGTATTCCCTTCCAAAGGTTCAAAATCATCTTTCTTTCTCGTTAATGTATTAAAAAATTTCATACTCTTCCACTCCTTCTGCCATTTGTACGGACAGCATTTATGCTGTCCTGCTTTTCATCCATTTTCTGTGGACAGCATGAATGCTGTCCCTACAGTGTTTGTGCTATTTTTATAATTACCGGTAACCGCAAAATTTCTACCGTTTTTTGTACGGACAGCATTTATGCTGTCCTTTTCCTACAAGCTATAACTCATTTCTTTTAACAATATTTCCTCAATCTCATACCAGCTACAGACTCTTCTCACTCCACAGTTCTCCAATTCTTCTTTCGTAATATTTCTATTATGATATGCGTCAAACAACAATTTCGTTTCTGCCTTTCCGGACAAATTGGATAATCTGTCGTCAATTTTGATATCGCAATCAATTAAATCCTTATGATTCACAAAAGAAAAACATGACGGATGCAAAAACGGAAACTCTTTACAAAGCCACTCAAACTTATTAAACAAATGCTTTCCGCATTGCGAAGGATTGTCCTTAATAATATAAGCCGTCACAATATATACTTCGTAACACTCCGCCAACTTCCGAATCACTTCTTTCGCGCCCGGCAAAATCCGATTCCCCTCCGCATACAAATTCTGTTCCGCCAAATACCGATTCCATTCCTCCTGTCTTTCCTCCGGAATCATATCCTGCATATAATAAGACACCATATCGGTTTCTTTATAATTTGTTCCCAAAAAACGATTTAACTGATACAAGAATCCGCCCTCACAAATGACATCATCCATATCGATCATAATTTTTTTCATTTTAACCACCTTATTGATAAAATCTATAGATAATCATATCAAAAACTCCGCTGATATTCAACTATTAATTCACGGATTCTATTTTTTACAGTTACAGGTTAAACTTAATAAATTTCTATATGGACGAAATATCCTGAAATTCTTTGTACGGACAGCATTTATGCTGTCCTGCCTTTATGTCTTTTTCACTCTATCGTATTTCATTCTGCCTATTCCGCGGACAGCATGAATGCTGTCCCTACAATGGTTGTGCCATCATTGCTATAGTCTCAACTGTAGCCTACGAACAAAATCCACTCCTATTGCATATTCTATACTGTTCTGTCTTAACCCTATGAAATTTAAGACAAGATGGGAGGGTAAAAATGAGTATTATCAATGCAAAAAAAGAAATTAATCTTACCGAGATAAATTGTGACGATTCCTTAAAAGTGACACTTTCACTTTCCGCAGAATCGGATTTTCCTACCAATCCCGCCGATATCGTTTTATTGATAGATCGCGCTTGCAGTCTCGCCGGGACGCCGCTTTCTCTCTTAAAAGAAAGTTTGTACCGATTTATTGATCAAATTGACGCGTTATCCAACGGTTCAAAATGCGGAACCATCGGAAACGGAAGTCGAATCGGACTGGTCAGTTTCGCCGGAGAAGCCCAAATCAACCTACCGCTCTCAACTTCAGTCGAAACGCTAAAAAACGAAATTGCCACACTTACAACAGGTTGCAATTCCAATCACTCCGCCGCGTTTTCTACAGCTGCCGGTCTTTTTGATTCCGAATCCCAAAACAGAAAATTCATCGTATTATTTACCGCATCGCACAACACCATCGGCACAGATCCTGAAATAGCTGCAAATGACATGAAAGAAAAAGGAATTATGATTTACAGTATCGGCGTTACCGGTCTTGGTGGTTTAGAAACTGAACGATTAAAAGCATGGGTATCCCAACCAAGTGAAACCCATGCCTTTCTCACCGATACACTAAATGATTTAAATGACTTGTTTTCCGAAGTCGCCGGAAGAATCATCGGCAGCCAAACGACAAATATTGTCATTCAGGAAAAAATCAATCCGGATTTCGCCATTACAGACATTTTAACTCCAAACTACGGAAGCGTTGAACGTCAAAGTGATACCGGCTTTATTTGGTCGATACCATTACTCGGCACCAACGAACTTCAAGAAACAAAATTGGAATTTTATATCAAACATATAGCAAAAACTTCCGGAATAAAAGAAATATCGGAATCAACTACTTATTCCGACACCGAAGAAAATACCGTCCTCTTTCCGTCGCCTACCGTAACGGTAAAAAAATGTAATTGCCTGCAAACCAATACCGCCCCGATTACCTTAGAAGTAAAAGCCGGAAGCTGGCGGGAATATTTATTATATTCCACAAAAGAAAAAGCGAATAACAATTCTATCGATATCAACGTCATCGTTCAAAATCTAAGACCAACAAGAGAGTTAAGACTTCGTGTAACTCTGCTTGAGATAAAAAACAGTTGTATCGAAGAAGAACGAGATATTCAAAGATTTGTCATTTATCCAAACACTCGCGCTTACACCTTCTATAACACAAATGCCCTTATTCGCAATTTTCACTTCAATTTACCTACTACCGAAAACCAGTTAAAAATCCGATTAAGTGCACAATATATCGATTAAACCAAATGGGACGACATTCTCGCCGTCCCATTTGTATTTCATTTCATTATTTGTAGGGGACGGCGTCCTCGACGTCCCGAATCACATCCTGTCTCTAAATTGCAATTTGGTAAGGATTCTCGCTCGTTCCGTCTCCTCCGACAATTCGGATTCCGGATTTCAGAGATATGACAGGTCGCACCCCGTACACCGACGAATAGGTATTAAAGCCCCCGCCCGACGTCGACTGAAACAAGGCGTCGTTGTACACGCCACCGGCTGCGTACACATAGCGCACGCTGAAATACGAGCCGCGGCTGCCAGTGTCAAAAATACGAGAAGCGAGCCATACTGTCCCGCTCACGCGCAACGGATACTCCCCTCCTACAGCTTTGTTTAAGCGACTAATGTCTTTTGTATTATATGAATCTGTATACGGGAAACCAGTATTTCCATTTGTATAAGTCTCTTCAAATGTAATCGGATATTTGCTTTCGTCGATGACTCCGACTCCGTCCCCATACCCCAAACATCTTCCGCTTGTTGCATAAGTCGTATTCACATAGTCACTACATAGCCTATTTAACGTATCAATTGCGTAAATATACCCGTCTCTTCCTTTTAAAGTTAAATCTCCTATACTTTCTGCGCTGATGATTTCAATATGATCATCATCATCATCTCTTGGACTATTAAATATTTTCCAACTTACTATACTGCTCGGAGCAAAAACTTGGTCTTCTCCTGTACCGCTATCTCTACCGAATACAATATATTCCGTAGATGTCGGTTGATATGCGATATACTCTCCTGCAACGATTTCCTTCCATTTTGCATATAGTGTGTGATCTTCCGTTTTCGTCATGCTTGTCTCACTGGTTACCTTTTCTGTAAAAGCAATATCTGTGTACCAGCCTTCAAAAAAATGTCCTTTTTTCGTCGGAGTAGCTAAGTTTCCATAGGGTTCTCCATACGCTATTGTTTTACTACTTACATAGCTTCCTCCCCTGCTATCAAACGAAACCGTATATAACTTTTCCATGGTTATATCTACATTTCCTTCCGG
>JAGBIO010000027.1 GCA_017934955.1 Clostridia bacterium | reverse complement strand
ATCCGCCTCTTCACCATACAGAGATTTCAGATCACTGTATGCCCTACGAAATGCATTCTCTATAGAATTCCCTGCCTGCAAATTTCCTGCTACAATAACAACAGCCTCTCTGAAAGCAAGTGTTAACTCCCATTTTCTTTTTCGAGTTGCAGACTTTCTTTGCCACTTAAGAAACAGCGGAAAACCCAATAAAACAATCCCAAAAACAATCCACGAACGATAAAAAAAGTACGCCACCATGCCGCTTATTCCAATCCAAATCGCAAATAAAACCACTTTTTCCTTTGTGTTAAAATGATATGTATCGTATACCATACCTACTCCTCAATCCACTTTTCCCGATTCTGTAATCTGTTAATTCTTATCAAGGAATGGTTCCCCTTACCGTCTTCTTCTAGCGAAAACAACGGATTTAAAAGAATCTCTTCCCCATCCATACCCATCACTTCTACAATCTCCATTACTTTTCGAACACGGTCTCTCATCCTGCCTAAATGCACTAAAATATCGATTCCTGATACAATTTGACGCCGAATGGCCGGAAGCGGTAATTCTTTTCCCATAAGAACCATCATTTCCAAACGCAATAACATATCAGCAGCACTGTTGGCATGAGCAGTTGCAAGGCTTCCGTCGTGTCCTGTGTTAAGCGCCTGTAAAAGATAAAATGCCTCCTCACCTCGCACCTCACCAATGATAATTCTGTCCGGTCGCATACGAAGGGCTGTTTTTATTAAATCTTTTATACTGATTTCTTCACAGCCTTCGCGATTCCCGTTTCTTGTCTCCATACTTACCAAGTTCTCTACACCTTTAATTTGCAGTTCTGCACTGTCTTCAATTGTAATGACACGACTGCTTTGCGGAATGGAATTTGATAGTATATTTAACAACGTTGTCTTTCCCGAACCGGTGCCACCCGAAATAAAAATATTGTATCCGTACGCAACCGCTTTCTGTAGAAACTCAGCAGCCTCTCTTGTAATACTTCCAAATGCAATATAATCCTCCATTGTAATTGCATTTTCAGGGAAACGTCGAATAGTGACAATCGGCCCATTAATTGCCGGTGGCTTTAACACAATATTTACGCGTGAACCGTTAGACAATCTTGCATCCACAATCGGCATACATTCATTCACAACACGGTTACAAGATGCTACTATTTGCTGTATAACATCCTCTAATTTTTCTTCCGATACGAATTGCTTGTCCGTTTTATATATGTGCCCCTTTTTCTCCACAAAAATTTCCTTTGGACCATTTACCATAATTTCCGTAATTGTGTCATCATCTACCAGCTCCTGAAGTATGTCTAATTCCCGAACCGAAGCAAATATCTCTTTTCCTAAAGTTTCCTTCTGTGCCATGCTTAAATACTGTGGACCGGTGTACTCTGCTATCACGCGGTAAATCAGTTCTTTTACCTCTTCGTTTTCCATCTCCCGCGACAAATCCAAATTTGCCCTTACTTCTTCGCATATTTCTTCTTTTATTTCCTCATAGGTCATGAAAATCCAAAATCCTCTCTTAAAATTCTTCTTGCATGGTCTGCCAATTCCGAATACAAAAGATTCTCGGGCTCCGCCGGTAATTGTCGATATATCGGGAAGGAACATTTCTTTGTTTTGGCTAAAACATCATCGTAGGCCAATTCTTTTAACACGTTCTCATAATGCGTAATCTTAGCCAATGCCATTCCGTCATTCCTTGTTATGGTATACACATGGGAACAATTCCGTAAAATTTGATACAACCCCTGCACATAATCCGTTAAATCCAAAAGAATATAGTCATATCCGCCCTCCCGTCCCAAGGCATTTAAAAAGTGCTCCCACTCATTCGGTAAGATTTGAGATATATCAATATAAGAAAATGCCGGCGGAATATAATCCAATCCGTTAATCGTTTGTTTCATTCCAGCAAACCGTCCCGAAAAATCCTTCGAAATATTTTTGAAATAATACAGTAAGTCCGCCATATCTGCATTGAAGTCACGTTGCAACATTTGTGTAAAACCCGAATACGCTTCAAAATTCAAATATAAAACCTTGTATTTAGTCGCCAACATCTGTCCTAATACCAACGAAAAAGAAGTCTGGAGACAACGTCTGATGGGTGTATAAATTCCTATCAACTTCGATACACCACCTTCGTCCTTTACCCGTGAAGACCTACTGTCTAAATCTGCAATCTTGCAAATTTGTTCAATTAAGGCATCTGCGCTCTGATATCGGAAAATATCATTCTCTGACATTGCATTTAAATCCTCGCACAATGTAATCCGGTGTTTAACATATTTACACAATTCCATCTCTACATTCTTATCTGCAACCATATCCTCCGAAACAACACAAACCTCTGCCTTCCCAACCGACAAATATTCAACGCATTTCTTATAGTCCGTGTAAAAAACGATTGTAAACGGAAGGTTTTGTCCTTCTGATAAGTACTCCTGAAGTCTCTGTGCATAAACTTCATCGCTATCGCATATTACAACTTCTTTTTTCCTCATAACATATCCCCCATAACAATGATTGTCGCGATCAGAATTGGCAAAGAAAATTTAATTCCTGCACGTTTTACACATTCGTCATCTTCCCTGTCTGCATAAGAAAAGCCATAAAAGCTTCCGGTTCCCGCAAATTGCAACACATTTCTGAAATAAGTAAACATATACTTTAAACGTTCCCTT
>JAGBIO010000026.1 GCA_017934955.1 Clostridia bacterium | reverse complement strand
GGAAGTAGTTTAAAGTCATAGAAGGCTTTAGACTACTTCTTTTTGTTTAAAAATTCGGACTTGAAAGGACAGCATGAATGCTGTCCCTACAATGGTTTCGAGAGGGAGGAAAAATGATGAAAAAAATAGTGAGTGTGGTAATTGCGGTATTCTTGTTGACGGGTATTTCCTTCGGATATACCTTAACGCTTCATGCGCAAGGAGAGACAACGACAAGAGAAGTGGAGACAGGGAAAACAGTAAAGATAGCGTTAGGAGATCGTTCGCCGGCAGAATATACGGTAAACAGCGGAAATGCGATATTAAGGGTTTTAGGAAATCGGCGACAGATTGTAATGCCGGAAGGAAATGTAGATATTACGATAGAAAAATTATATACGGTTTCCTTTAATAGTAACGGAGGAACTCATGTAAGCAGTAAGCAATTATCTTATGGAGAACCTTATGGAACTTTAGTAACTCCCACGAAAAACGGACATGTTTTTCAAGGATGGTACGCGGATAGTGAATTAACAGAGCCGGTAACAAGCGAAACAAGTATGACGAAAACAGAAGATCATACTTTATATGCAAAATGGAACTATGTTGAATTAGGCTCTTATATAATGTATCAACCAACATCTACAGAACATATCGTATCGGGAGGAGACAGTGGTACAGGGGTTGATCAAGTTTTTAACCCAAGTAGCGTAACCAGCTGGAAAGTATTAAGGAGTGCAACCGATGGAGATTGTTTAGAAATCATCAGTGCAGAAAGCATAGGAGATTTAACATTAACAGGAAAAACGGGATATATCTACGCGATAGATACATTAAATAGATTGTGTAGTGCCTATGTAAATTCGACCTATGCGACAAGCGGAAGATGCTTAGGATATAATGCGGGAGCAGGAACGATTGACGAAAGTAAATATCCGATTACATGGGAAGAAACGTATACAAATGGAAATAGGGGTTTTCCATATACAGACGGACAAAATGGAGAAGACATTCGGCTTATGAACACGAAGGACGGAGAGAATTACCCGCTCCGCGTGAGCGGGAGCGTATGGCTTGCTTCTCGTCATTTGCACTCCACCAGCAGCAGCTCGCTTTTCGGCGTGCGCTATGTGAGCGCAGACGGTAGCGTGAACAACAACTACTTGTATACGTCGCATTCGGACGGAAGCTTTGGTACCACTTCGCTGGTGTACGGTGTACGACCTGTCATCTCTCTGAAATCCGGAATCCGAATTGTCGGAGGAGACGGAACGAGTGAAAATCCTTGGCAAATTGCAATTTAGAGACTATTTGTACATTCGGGACGTCGAGGACGCCGTCCCCTACAATGAGGGCACAAACACGTAGGGACAGCATTCATGCTGTCCACAGAAAGGGCGGACGGTAGAAATAGGACACAATGAATTGTGTCCGTACAAATTAGCTTACATTTTTCTACAAATATGTAGGGACACAATTTATTGTGTCCGCAAAAAAGTTACAAATTCGTAAAAAAAAGACTAAAGTGGAGGATGTTTTTTGACGATAATTTCCTACGTAAAGATTTTTTGCGAAAGGGAGTGACCTCGGATGAACCGTTTACAGAATTTGATACAGACAACAATGGCAGAAATTGTAAATGGGGGGGGGTACACAACTAAGCAGAAATAATAAAGAAAGAATAATAAATGATGGAAGTAGTTTAAAGTCATAGAAGGCTTTAGACTACTTCTTTTTGTTTAAAAATTCGAATTTGTAGGGAGGAAAAATGATGAAAAAAATAGTAAGTATGGCAATTGCGGTATTCTTGTTAACGGGTATTTCCTTCGGTTATACCTTAACGCTTCATGCACAAGATGAAACAACGACAAGAGAAGTAGAGACAGGGAAGACAGTAAAGATAGCGTTAGGAGATCGTTCGCCGGCGGAATATACGGTAAACAGCGGAAATGCGATATTAAGAGTATTAGGAAATCGTCGTCAGATTGTAATGCCGGAAGGAAATGTGGATATAACCATAGAGAAGTTATGTACGGTTTCGTTTGAAAGTAACGGAGGAAGTACGGTAAGTAGTAAGCTATTATCGTATGGAGAAACCTATGGAACGTTAGTTACTCCGACGAAAAACGGACATGTTTTTCAAGGCTGGTACGCGGATAGTGAATTAACAGAGCCGGTAACAAGTGAAACAAGCATGACGAAAACAGTAGATCATACTTTATATGCAAAATGGAACTATGTTGAATTAGGGTCTTATATAATGTATCAACCGACATCTACAGAACATATTGTATCCGGAGGAGATAGCGGTACAGGGGTTGACCAAGTTTTTAACCCAAGTAGCGTAACCAGTTGGAAAGTATTTAAGAATACAACAGATGGTGATTATTTAGAAATCATCAGTGCAGAAAGCGTTGGAGACTTAAGACTAACAGGAAAGGCTGGGTATATCTACGCGATAGATATATTAAACAGGTTGTGTCGCGAATATGTGAATCCGACCTATGCGACAAGCGGAAGATGCTTGGGATATGGAAATGGAGTTGGAACGATTGATGAAAGTAAATATCCGATTACATTTGAAGAGACATATACGAATGGAAATAATGGTTTTCCATATACAGATTCATGTAATAAAGAAGATATTCGATTATTAAACACAAAAGACGGAGAGAACTATCCGCTCCGCGTGAGTGGGAGCGTATGGCTCGATTCTCGTATGTTGAAAACCAACAGCAGCTACTCGTATTTCGGCGTGCTCATTGTGGACGCAGTCGGTACCGTGCACTACAACGTCCAATTCGACGGCAACGGCTTGTATCAGTTGTACTCGGACGGGGGCTTTGATGCCTATTCGCTGGGGTACGGGGTGCGTCCCGTAATTACGCTGAAATCCGGAATTCGAATTGTGGGAGGGGACGGAACGAGTGAAAATCCTTATCAAATTGCAATTTAGAGACAGGAAATAATGAAATTATTGTGTCCGCATCAAATTCTACACTAAATTTTTATTCCTTGTATGACGATATTCTTAGAGTGGATATATTTGTAAGTTTGAGGAGGGAATGCGTGTGTTGCCGAAACATTCGAAAGATATTGTCTATATTGTAGTGATATTAGTGTTAATTGGGATGCTTGTGGGGCTTTCCAAAGATGTTTGGATTATTATTGCGATTAATATTTTGGTAATTTCGACCGGTTTGATTTACGTAAAGCTGACCGATATTGAAGAGAAGGTGGATACCACTTTAAAGGCTGCGACGAATGTAAAAAAGAATGAGAAAGTAGAGGAAAATCCTTATGTGACGCTTTATCGGTTGGCGGAATATGAAAAAGAAGATTGTGATGAGGATGCGGATTACGGAAATTTTGATGCGGTTCGTGATAGTCATTTGGTGATTGCAAAGTATTTGTCGGGGGAAATTACGGAAAGAAAATTTTTGTCGGATATTTCTCATATTTGTAAAACAAAGTTGTTGATTTATTATTTGGGTTTGGAATCAATTTTAAAAGCAGATGTATATCGAATGGATGATTTGGATAAGCAATATATCGATATAGGAATTAAACTTTTAAGGGCGTCTCATTTTGAAAAAAAGACTTCAACATTGGATTTTATTAATAAATCGAATTTGTTATAGAGAAAGAGGAGAAAACGATGAAAAAAATAATTCAATTTTTGGTAGCTAACCCGGTTATTTTTGCGATAGGTTCTTTAGTGGCATATATCTTTTACGGTATCGTTTTGGGAATCTCTTTGGTGCCGTCGGGATATTTGTTGTATCAGGCTTATCGGTACTTGGATTTTTCTCAGGTGCCACAATTTTTATTATTTTTCCTCTGCATCGGAGTGAGTGTGTATTTATTCTTTATTACAGCGCTTTTGGTGTTTGGGCTTGTGGAACGAGTTTTGGTGATTGGTTTTAAGCCGGGACGTTATTCTACAAAATCTTTTACTTTTGTAAGGTGGTTATTGTATTCCGGCTTACATACCTTCTTGTTGCATTTTGTGCTTCCTTATACAACGGGAACTTGTTGGTCGAAGATTTTTTATCGGATATTGGGATGCAAAATCGGGAAAAATGTGTTTATTAACACAAATGGGCTTCATGATGCTTATTTGTTGGAGTTGGGAGATAATGTGGTAATTGGGGGAAATACCGATATTTCGTGTCACATTTTTGAAGGAAATGAGCTGATTTTGGGGAAAATTAGAATCGGAAGTGATACGCTAATCGGGACCGGCTGTTATATTATGCCGGGAGCGGAGATTGGAAATCATTGCAATATCGGAATTTATTCTTACGTCAGAAAGAAAAAGAAGATAGAAGATAATTCTATGATTATAGCGATTCCGGGATTGCCGGCAAAACAAGTGGTGGAAATTATGAAAGCAAAGGAAAAATAGGGGCTGTAAAAAAACTGCCTCAGAAAAATAAAATTCTTCGTCATTGTTTTGAAAATTTTATTTTTCTGAGGCAGTTTTTTTACAGCCCTACTTTTTTTGAAATCCGTTATATACGTATTTGGTTTCTTGGACCATAATAAACGCTTTTTTATCTAAAGAGTAGATTAAGGATTTGAAACTGTTTAACTGAGAGCTCATAATTTCGCAAAATAGCATGTATTTTTTCTTTCCGAATCGAGAAGTATTAATATCCAGTACCGTGATGGTATATCCGGCATCACGAATTTCCGCTAACATATCTTCCGATTTTCCGCTGGTTACAACTTGTACGGTAAGGTTTCCGTCAATGAGTTTTTTCGCTAAGATTCCGCCTAAAAAAGTACCGGAGGCGAATCCGCCCGCGTAAGCGACGGCTACGAAGATGTTACTGTTACTTCCGGCAAAGAGTAGTGCTTCTCGGACAATTAAGAACCAAATCGTTGTTTCAACAAAGCCGATTAATGCAGCAACCAGCGGTTTTCCTTTTACGGTAACAATGGTTCGAAAGGTGGCGAGAGATACGTCGATAATTCTGCAAAAAAATATTTTCAGACATAATAAAAACAGTTCCATAATTTCTTCTCCTTTGCAAATTTAGTATAACCTTTTTTGTTACGGTTCAGACTTAAATCTACATAAAAAGCACAAACACTGTAGGGACAGCATTTATGCTGTCCACAGAAAATACAGAATGCAGGACAGCATGAATGCTGTCCCTACAAGGCTTTAGCGAAAATAATAAGTTATTAAGTCTGAACTGTAACATTGTAATATCTTTTTCACCTTTTAACTGTTGAAATCTTTTTTTTATTTTGCTAAAATAGTTAGTGAAGAAAAGGAGACAAAGATGAAAAAGAATACGTTGATAATATCGGTTGCCGGGTCGGTTTTGCTTATAGTTTTTATTATAATTTTAGTGATTGTTCTTCGTTCGGGCAGAGAGATTGTGTATGAAGAAGGTGTTCCGAATGTGGCGGTAACGGATTTTACGAAAAGTATGGGAAAAGATCTTATAAAAGGGCTGTTTCCGGAAGCAACGGCTTCGGTAAATACGATGTCGTTTGATGCCGCGTTTGAGAGTTTGGTAAACGGTACAAATGATGTTGTATTGGCGATGAAACCGTCGGAAGAGATGTTGAATTATTCGCAGGATGTTATGGTAGAGGTAGAAGTGATTCCGATTGCGAAAGATGCACTGATTGTGATGAATAATCGCTATAATCCGGTAAAAAATATGACTTATGATCAATTTCGAAAGATTTATTCCGGAGAATTAAAAAATTGGAAAGATTTAGAGGGCAGCGATTTGGAAATTCTTCCTTATCTTAATACTGCAAGCTATGATTCGTATTTTGCATTAAAGGAAGTTATGAATGGTGCAAAATTGGTAACACCGAAACTGACATTAAAGAGTCCGAGTTTTGCTAATATCGTGAAAGCGATAGGGACTTATGAAGATACAGCAGATTATGCGGTTGGCTATGGAATGTTTTATGATATTGATGACTTGTTTGGAAATAAGAATATACAAATTCTTTCGATAAACGGAGTAACTCCTACGGTGGAAACCGTAAAATCGGGAGAGTATCCGCTTAATGTGAATATTTATGCAATGATTCGAAAAGATTCAGCTGAAAATTCTCGTGCCAGAAGGCTCGTTAATTTTATACTTTCGGAAGAAGGTCAAAATATAATTGAAAAAGATGGTTATTTTAAAATAAAATAATCATAAAAATACAAAGGAGGAATTTTGATATGGCAGCAAAAAAAGAGACTGAAAAGGAAAAAACAACGGGGGAATCTCGTGCAAAAGAATTGATGTATAAAAGAACTACCATTTGGGAGAAGCTTGATAAAAAAGAGACAAAGAAAATGGATGATTTTACAAAAGATTATATTGATTTCTTAAATAAGGCGAAAACAGAGCGTCTTGCGGTGGAAGAAGGTATCAGAATTGCGAAAGAAGCCGGATTCCGTCCGATTTCTACCTATAAGAAATTAAAAGAGGGAGACAGAGTGTATTTCTCTAACCGTGAAAAAACGTTATTCTTAGCGGTTATCGGAAAAGAACCGATTGAGAACGGGATTTATGCGGTTGGTGCACATATTGACTCTCCGAGATTGGATTTGAAGCCGAATCCGTTGTATGAAGCAGACGGTATGGCGCTTCTTAAAACACATTATTACGGCGGAATTAAGAAGTACCAATGGACGACAATTCCGTTGGCAATTCATGGCGTAGTAGTGAGAAAAGACGGAAATAAGTTAAACGTAAGTATCGGGGAGGAAGAAGACGAACCGGTATTCTGCGTAACAGACTTGTTGCCGCATTTGGCTCGTGAACAAGCGAATAAGCCGTTAAGGGAAGCGATTACCGGAGAAGAGTTGAATGTTTTATTCGGCGGAATTCCTTACGAAGATGATAAAGTAAAAGAAAAAGTGAAATTAAATATTTTAGATATCTTAAATAAGAAATACGGTATGACAGAACGTGATTTTACAAGTGCAGAACTTGAAATTGTTCCGGCATTTAAGGCAAGATATGTTGGTCTTGACTCCGCTTACGTTGGTGGATACGGTCAAGATGACAGAGTTTGTGCATATACGGCTCTTCGTGCTATTTGCGATATGGGATTATGTACAAAGACAGCCGTTTGCGTTTTAGCGGATAAAGAAGAAGTAGGAAGCATGGGAAATACCGGTATGGAGTCCAGAGCGTTTGAATTCTTCTTGGCAGATTTGATGAATTTAAAGGGAGAATATGATGAACTCGCGTTAAAGAAAGCGTTATCCAGAAGTAAAATGCTTTCTGCCGATGTAGATGCCGGATATGATCCGACCTATGCTTCTGTGATGGAGAAGAATAACTCTTGCTATTTAGGCGAAGGAGTTTGTGTGGCGAAATATTCCGGTCATGGCGGTAAATCCGGCGGAAATGATGCGAGTGCGGAATTTGTCGGTGAAGTAAGAAAAATGTTTGAAGAGAATGATGTTGCTTGGCAAATTGGAGAACTCGGTAAAGTAGACCAAGGCGGTGGCGGAACGATTGCTTATTATTTGGCAGATCAAGGCTTAGACGTTATTGACTGCGGTGTTGCCGTTCTTTCGATGCATGCTCCGTTTGAAATTACGAGCAAAGCAGACATATATATGGCGTATAAAGCATATAGTGTGTTTATGCGACACTAATTGAATAGGGTATAGCATGTAATGTAATTTTGTAGGGACAGCATTCATGCTGTCCGGAATGTAGCTCAAATGTGGAACGGACAGCATAAATGCTGTCCCTACGTATATTAGGAGTGTGATATTGTGAAAAAACTTTATTTAGCTGTATCATTGCTGTTTTTATTAACCGGTTGTGGGCAGCCGAAGGAAGAAGTTGTACCGAATGAAGTACCGCAGGAGGAAATAAAAGCAGAAGTTCAACCGACGCCGGAGGAAACTATGCCGGAAGAAGAACTTTTGCCGAAGGAAGATACCTCGACGTTAAGCAATAAGAAAATCGGGTGGTATTTTACGAAAGGGAAAGACCATGCGAAACCTACTTTCGGAAAAGATTTGGCGGAGCCTGCGGATAAGTACGATTCGATTTATTTGTTTCCGGGAGAAGAGAAGGTTATTTATCTAACGTTTGATGAAGGATATGAAAATGGATATACGGCACAGATTTTAGATACCTTAAAAGAAAAGAATGTGAAGGCGACCTTCTTTATTACCGGTCCGTATTTGAATAAGGAGGAAGAGTTGGTTCGCAGAATGGTAGAGGAAGGACATACCGTAGGAAATCACACCATTAATCATCCGAGTATGCCGGATTGTGACGATGAGAAGTTAGAAAAAGAAATTTTGGATTTAGACAGAAAATTTTATGATACGTTTGGACAGTCTATGAAATATTTACGTCCGCCGATGGGCGAGTTTAGCGAAAGAACCCTGTCGACTACCAGAAGTTTAGGCTATACGAGTGTTTTTTGGAGTTTTGCATATCGTGATTGGGAAGTAGATAACCAAAAGGGAACGCAGTATGCGATTGATACGGTATTGAACGGTTTACACCCGGGAGAAGTGATGTTGTTACATGCGGTTTCGAAGGATAATGCGAATGCGCTTGGTACGATTATTGATAAGGCGCGAGAGATGGGATATGAGTTTGGAGAATTAAAGTGAAATTTGTGTTGAATAATTATGTAAAACGTGCTATAATAAAAATGTGTTATACAACACAAATGGCTCAACAAGTTTGTTGGGTAGACGGCGGAACAAAGTAAGACGTATAGAAAGGTGGATTTTTATGGAACGCAGATGGATACCCTCGAAGGAATCAAAAATGTACCTCGCGACTGACTTGCGGACGTCGCAGGAAGAATTGGCGAAGCTCCTCTTTGATGAGGATGAGGAAGTGCGCCGTCAGGCGGCACGCCATCCCGGCGTAAATCCTCATGATCTGATGAAGTTCCTCGAGAAGTATCCCGAGGAGAAAAATATTTCTGTGCCGGCATTTCTGCTGTGGCAGTATATGCAACAGAAATGAGTACTTGAGGCTTCACTACGGTGAAGCTTCTTTTTTTTCTGCATGAACAGGATAGTCGGATATTGTATCTTTCCTAAAATATCGTCAGAATGCGACTTGTAGGGACACAATTCATTGTGTCCTAATTTTAATACCGGGGCCTATTTCGTGGACACAATTCATTGTGTCCCTATAAAGAAATACAGAACATTTTGTCCATATAGAAAATTATTAAGTCTAACCGGTAACGGTAGTTGTATAGACATAATTTAATTATGTTGACGCATTGAAAGCTTGATGATATAATTGTAATGTTCGTAACTTAATAACAAATCCTGAGACAATGATTAAGGAGGACGTAAAAATGAATAAAGTGGGTATCCTGCCGAAGTTTGTGAACGCATTTTTTGACTACCTTAACTCTTTTAAAAAGAGTTATTGGATGGTTGAGCCCCAATATGGGTTCTTTTACATTAATAAGCGAGGCGATGAAATACGGCTTGACAAGTTCCCTCACAGCAATGTAACGGAGGTTTCTGTGCGCAATTCTTTTGGATTTTATACTAACTTTGATTACTACAAGGTTGTCGCATTGAACGATGGAGATATTGTTGAAGTTATTATTCATTGGGGAAATATAACTTCTCGAATGGGTATTTTGGAGCGTACGGTTATGGTGGCTCACAGATTTTTCCGCTATCAGAAAAACGGTGGTTTTGTGGAGATTTTTCCCGATAAGGTAAAATAAAAAAGCAGAAAAGAAGAACCTTTAAGATTTTTAAGGGTTCTTCTTTTTTTAGGTAAACTTAAAATTTCTGCAATTATTCGGGACGTCGATGACACCGTCTCCTACAAGGAGGGGACAAACACTGTAGGGACACAATTCGTATTTTCTCTATACGATAACAAAGATGTAGGGGCGATTATTAATCGCCCGACAGACGTTCTACAACGGGCGACTGATAGTCGCCCCTACAATGACATTCCATTCGGTGTTACGTCCGCGAATGCTGTCCACAGTAAAAGCAGACGTAAAAATAGGACACAATGAATTGTGTCCGTACAAATTAGATTACATCTTTCTACAAATATGTAGGGACACAATTTATTGTGTCCACAGAAAAAGCGGAAAAGTGGGAGGGATGGAACGAGCGAAAATCCTTGGCAAATTGCAATTTAGATTCGGGACGTCGATGACACGTCGATGACACCGTCTCCTACAATATTTTTATGTTGAATTTAAAGTTGAAAATTGTTATAATTAACTCGCATTTAAATATAAAATTAAGTGGGGTTTTGTATGGAGAGTAAAAAGGTTTTGCTGAATTCTGCGTTTTTTTTACTACTCTTTATAACAGTTAATTTAATTTTAGTATCAGTCGTATTTTTATTTGGAGGAAGGATAAAGAGTTTTTATTTGTTGATAGAATTTTTATTGACGGTCGGATTGTATTCTTTTTTATTAAAGAAAGATTCGATAGGAAATAAGATTTTGGGAGTCGGATTAGGCGTTTTGATATTTGCTGTCGGAATTTTTGCTTGTCTGAACGTTTATGATTTTGCGCATGATAGTAATTGGTATCATAAAGCGGCAATCGGGGCGATGAAGAATGGGTGGAATCCGATTTATCAGAATTTCGAGGGGTTTGCGGATTCGGCAAATTTAGGAATAAAAGATTTAAGATACGCGTCGACTTGGACACAGCATTATCCGAAGGCGTCTTGGATTTTTGGGGCGTCTGTGTATTCGTTGACGGGGAATATTGAGACGGCGAAAGTGATGAATCTTTTGATGCTGTATATTGTATTTTCTTATCTCTTTTTTTATTTGTCGGATTATCGTTTAAAAGGATATCAGGCGTTTGTACTTAGCTTATTGGCTGTGTTGAATCCGCTTACATTACCGCAGATGTTTACGCTTTATACGGATAATTTATTGCTGTCGAGTCTATTTTTGATAATTGCGGTCCTCTTTACGATAGCAGATAATGCTTTTAATATTCCGAAGAACTTTCAGTATGCTTCCTTGTTTTGTGCGGTTGTGATTTGCGTGAATGTAAAGTTTACCGGATTGGCGTATGCAGGTGTATTTTGTTTGCTATTTTATGGAATTTTATTATGGAATAGTTATAGACAATATAAGATAAAAGAAACTTTTATCAAGGCGACTATGTTTTTGGCGATTACGTTTGGTGTTGGAGTATTGATAGTGGGTTCTTCCTGCTATGTCAAAAATCTTGTGTTTCACAAAAGTCCATTTTATCCGCTTGCGGGTGAAAATGCGGTAGATATTATGACGGGAAATCAACCGGATCGATTTGCGGAAATGAGTGCACCGCAAAAAGTGTTTGTGTCGCTTTTTTCTAAAACTTCAAATATTTATGGGGCCCATTTTCCGGAGTTAAAAATACCTTTTTCGATAGAGGAAAAAGAGATTCTGATGGCAAATAAAGGTTTTGATATTCGTATTGGGGGATTCGGACCGTTATTTAGCGGAATTTTCTGTATTTCTCTCCTGGTTTCGGGGATCGGTATGTATAAATTGTTTGGAAAGAGCAAAAAATGGTTTTATATAGTGACGGGAGTAATCGGAATTAGTATTTTGTTGCTGCTGTGTATTAAGGAAAGTTGGTGGGCGAGATATTCGCCATATTTATATTTATTGCCGATGTTTGCCTTGATTATGCTGTTTATCGGGTGGAACGAAAGTCGGAAGAAGGGAATGAAAGTTTTACTTGGCTTAATGAGTATGGCTTTAGTGGCTTTATTGGTCGTTAACAGTTCCTTTTTTGCGCAGTATATCGTTACTTGTGCGAAGGAAACGGTAAGTACAAAGTATATGCTTTCGGTGTTAAGTGAGACAACGGAGAAGCAACCGGCAAAAGTTAGTTTATCGTATCCGTCTTATTTTGGAGCAGAATTTAATTTGAAGGATTATGGAATTCAATATCATTTGGTGGAATCGGGTGCTCATGGTGAAAATATTTATGGAATGTTAGTTAACTGGGTGGACAGCATAAATGCTGTCCGTACAGAATCGGAATAGAGTTATAAGTGGAGGAGTTTCAGATGGAAGTGTATTTGGATAATGCAGCGACGACTGCGCTTACAAAAGATGTTTTAGAGGAAGTAAAGTTTGTGAGTGAGAAGATTTACGGGAATCCGTCTTCGATGCATAAACTCGGAGTAGAGGCGGAGAAGGTTGTAAAGAGTGCGAGAGAGAAGATTGCGACTTCGTTGTCGGTTTCGCCTTCGGAGCTTTTCTTTACTTCGGGTGCGACGGAATCGGATAATACGGCGGTTTTCGGTTCGGTTTATGCGAATTCACGAAAGGGAAACCATATTATTACGTCAAAAATTGAGCATCCTGCTGTTTTAATGTGTTTCGATAAATTAGAACGCGAAGGCTTCAACGTAACTTATTTAGATGTGGATTCCGACGGAATCATCGATATGGAACAGTTAAAGAGTGTTATTAACGAGAAAACGATTTTTATCAGCGTTATGGCGGTAAATAATGAGTTGGGAAGTATTCAGCCGATTCGGGAAATTGCGAAATTGAAGAAAAAGTATGATTTTATTCTTCATACCGACGCAGTACAAGCCTATACCAAAATTCCGGAGTCGCTTTATAATATGGCAGATTTAATTAGTCTTAGCGGGCATAAGATTCATGCCTTAAAGGGCGTAGGAGCGTTAGTTGTAAGGCAGGGAACGAAGGTGAATCCGTTGATTTTAGGTGGCGGGCATGAGTCAGGGTTCCGAAGTGGTACTGAAAATGTTGTAGGAATTGTGTCTTTAGGAAAAGCAGTAGAAGAAAAGTGGGATAAAGAGCGAATTGCGGAATTGCGTGAGAAACTAAAAAGCGGAATTGAGGAGAATTGCGATGTGAAGGTAAATTGCTATCATGACGGAGAGTCAGCTCCTCATATTTTGAGTGTCACTTTTAACGGAATTCGTGGGGAAGTATTGATGCACGCGTTAGAGGCAAGAGGAATCTATGTTTCTACGGGTTCGGCTTGTCATTCCAATCGCTTTGGAGAAAGTCACGTTTTGTCGGCGATTGGACTGAGTAAAAACGAAATCGGGGGAACCATTCGCTTTAGTTTGGGGAAATTAAATACCGAAGCGGAAATTGATTATGCGATTGAGTGTATTGCAATGGAGGCGAAGAAATTGAAATAGATTTATGAGTCGGTTACAGATTGTAACCGGCTCATAACTTTTGAAAATTTCTATTGCAAATAAAAAAGAATTAAGATAGAATAGCCTTGGTAAGAAAATTTTTTATTAGGAGGTAGTGTTTTATGGCAATAAAAGTTGGTATTAACGGGTTCGGAAGAATCGGACGTCTTGTATTTCGTGCAAGCGTAGCGAGAGATGATATTGAGGTTGTTGCGATAAACGATCCTTTTATCGATCTTGAATACATGAAATATATGCTTACTTATGACAGCATCCATGGAAAGTTTGAGGGAGATGTAGAAGTAAAGGGAGATAAGCTTGTTGTAAACGGAAAAGAAATTTGCGTTTATGCATGTAAAGAACCAAGTGAAATTCCTTGGAAAGATTCTGGTGCAGAATATATTGTAGAATCTACCGGTGTATTCACAACAACAGAAGCTGCATCTGCTCACTTTAATGGTGGTGCAAAGAAAGTTGTTATTTCCGCACCTTCGAAAGATGCTCCTATGTTTGTTATGGGTGTTAACCAAGACAAGTACACAAGCGATATGAAAGTTGTTTCTAACGCTTCTTGTACAACAAACTGCTTAGCTCCTTTGGCAAAAGTTATTCATGAAAACTTCGGAATTAAAGAAGGTTTAATGACAACTGTTCACTCTACAACAGCTACACAAAAGACTGTTGACGGACCTTCTAAGAAGGATTGGAGAGGCGGACGTGCTGCTGCAGGAAATATCATTCCTTCTTCTACAGGTGCTGCAAAGGCGGTTGGTAAGGTAATTCCTGAATTAAACGGAAAATTAACCGGTATGTCTTTCCGTGTTCCGACACTTGACGTATCTGTTGTTGATTTAACGGTTAACTTAGCAAAGCCTACTACTTATGATGAAATTAAGGCTGCTGTTAAGAAAGCATCGGAAAATGAATTAAAGGGTATCTTAGGATACACAGAAGATGCTGTTGTTTCAACAGACTTTATTCATGATTCTCGTACATCTATTTTTGATGCAAACGCAGGTATCATGTTGACAGATACATTCGTTAAATTAGTATCTTGGTATGATAACGAATGGGGTTACAGCAACAAAGTTCTTGATTTGGTTGCTCACATGGCAGAAGTTGACGCGTAATAAAACAAGCAATGAAAAAAGGCAGGGAATTTTAACCCTGTCTTTTTTGTGTTAAAGTTCAGGCTATAGATTTGTAATTTTTGAAAAATATCGGCAGAAAGTAGTTTGTAGGGACAGCATTTATGCTGTCCACAGAAAATGCGGAATGCAGGACAGCATTGCGGACGTAACACCGTGAGTGCAACGAACGGCTTGTACGTCCTATACAAAGAAACTCCAAGAACGAAGTGATTGGGAAGTTTCGACTGTTAATGCTGTCCCTACAAGACTTTAGCGAAAATAATAAGTTGTTAAGTCTGAATAGTAACCTCTTGCGTTCGTGGTATAAAGAAAAGCATTGAAATGTAGAAATTATTGTGATAGACTCTTCTTGGAAAAAAATAATCAAAAGGGAGGAATTATGATGAATAAAAAAACAATCGAAGATATTGATGTAAAGGGGAAAAAAGTGTTGGTGCGCTGCGATTTTAATGTGCCGTTGGATATTGAGACAAAGACAAAAATAACCGACGACAGAAGAATTGTGGGAGCGTTACCGACCATTAAATATTTGATGGAACATGGTGCGAAGGTAATTCTTTGCTCGCATATCGGAAAGACAAAGGATAAACAAACGTTAGCTCCTGTGGCAAAGCGTCTTGCAGAACTTTTAAATTGTCCTGTTCCTTTTGCGGGGGATGTTATCGGACCGGATGCAAAGGCGAAGGCAAATGCGTTAAAGGATGGAGAAGTAATGTTAATTGAAAACGTTCGTTTACATACAGAAGAAGAGAAGAATGATCCGGAATTTGCGAAGGAACTTGCTTCTTTAGCGGAAATCTATGTAAATGACGCATTTGGTACCGCTCACCGTGCACATGCTTCTACGGAAGGTGTTACAAAGTATCTTCCTGCTGTATGCGGCTATTTAATTCAAAAGGAAATCGGTATCATGGGAAAAGCCTTGGAAAATCCGGACAGACCGTTTATGGCGATTTTAGGCGGTTCGAAAGTTTCTTCAAAGATTGGTGTTATTGAGAACTTAATGGAGAAAGTAGATACGTTATTAATCGGTGGTGGAATGACCTATACTTTCGTAAAAGCAATGGGCGGAAATATCGGTGATTCGATTTGCGAAGAGGATAAGATTGACTTGGCGAAGAGTTTGTTGGAGAAAGCGAAAAACAAGGGTATTAAGTTAGTTCTTCCGGTAGATACCGTTGTTGCGAAGGAATTTAAGGCTGACAGCGAATGGAAAGTTGTTCCGACAAATGAAATTCCGGACGGCTGGCAGGGCGTAGATATCGGACCGGAAACCGTTAAAATGTATTCCGATTTGATTAAGTCTCATAAGACGATTATCTGGAACGGACCGATGGGCGTATTTGAATTTGAAGCTTTCGCAAAGGGAACCAATGCGGTTGCAAAAGCAATGGCAGAAAGCGACGCCGTTACCATTATCGGCGGAGGAGATTCTGCTGCAGCTGTTGAACAGGCAGGTTTGGCTGAAAAGATGACACACGTTTCGACAGGTGGCGGTGCGTCTTTAGAGTTTATGGAAGGAATTGTATTACCGGGAATTGCTGCGTTAAATGATAAGTAAATGATTGAGGAGAGTGATATTCAATGTTTGAAGAATTTATGAAGGAAGCAGAACGCATAAAGGAACAAATATTGGAGTATTACTCTCCTTTCATATTGGCACATTTTATCGTAGGAGAAATAATTTATGAAAGATAATTCTTTTATTGAAGAGTGCTTAGACCACGCAATGCGAAACTTAAAAAGTGCTAAGGTATTATTACAAAATGATTGCGGAAACGATTATGTAGCATTTCATTGTCAACAGGCGATTGAAAAGGCATTAAAGGCATTGATTTTGTATTTGTTTGCCACATTGGAATCCGGTCATAGTTTGTTGTATTTGTGTAAGAAAGTAATGGAGAAAGAGCCATCTTTTAAGGATGTCTTTGAGAAGTGCTTGTTTGTTAATCAGTATTATATTGAAACAAGATATCCGAATGAGAATCAAGTGAAGGTGACGGAAGAAGAGGCGAAACGTTGTATTGAGATTGCGGAAGAGGTGTTAGAAAAGGTACTGAAATGTATAAATTAAAAGTAGGAGGAAATATATATGCTGAATTTATTTACAGGACTTACTTTACTAAAACAGTCCGAAGATAATTTCACGGTAGTAGACACTACAGGACCATTTGAAAGCATTGGAAAACTTACAAACATTGTTAACGGATTAAATCTGATATTAACTGTGCTGTTCTTCCTATTAGGAATTATTCTTTTTATAAAGGCTTTTATAGAACAGAAAAAATTACAAAAAGAAATCAGTATCAAAACAATAAATAGTATAAAAAATACTTCTAAAATCATGTTATTTATAACTTTTCTAACGCTTATTATCGCAGTATGTATTTTAGTAGTAACTCGATTTTTAAGCAACTATATTGTAAATCCATTCCTTATTTTAGAATTTATTTTCAGTATGTATGCATTTTTATTTGCAAATCATTCGCAAAAAATGTTTTTGGAAGAAAATTTTGAAATAGCGAAAAAAGAATTATATATAGTGAAAACATTAAATTTTATCATCGTAGGAGCTATGATAATTGTACCAAAAGTAATGTTTTGTACTTTTTGAGGAAGGAGTGCATAGTAAGATGAACAGCGCAAAAAATTATAACGGTTTCTTACGACAAAAAATACTTATTTCAATAATCAGTATAAATTTAATAGCTGTTTATATATTGATGGTTCATTATGCCTTTCGTTCAAATGGCGGAAGTAGTGCAATATCCCAATCACCTATACCTACACTTACAACAATAATTAGTGATTTATTTTTCTACATTATTACTGCTGGACTTGTTATTGGGATTCCTATTCTATTCATCTGCTGGGTTAATACTCGAATGACTAAAACAGATAAAAAAGTTTTACAAAAAGATTTGATTTTCAGTTTGATTGGCATATTAGTAATACTGTTTATTATAAGCGACGCATGTTCTGTTGCATTAACTTTTCAGGTAAAAGTTAATAAATATGGCTTTGAACCGCAACTTTATGATAATAATGAGAACTTATTATATATTCCGCCTTCTTATTATGATAAAATTGACGTTCATAATTTAAAAGATGGAAATATTGTAAACCCGGATTTGTTGAAAAAAGCTTATGCAAGACAAAATGTAATATGTAGTATTATGTTTGTCATTCCTATTATTTTATCATTTGCTTTGCAAAAAATATGTATTCGCAAATTTTTGATAGAAGAGGATGAGAATGTTGTAATAAATACATAAATTATAAATAAGGAGGAATTAAAAATGCGTAAAAAATTATTGCGGGAAATTGGAAGATGAATAAGACTCCGAAGCAGGCGGTAGAGTTTGTGAATGAGTTGAAGGGAAAGGTTGCAGGGGCAGATGTTGAGGTTTGTCCTAAGAGTATTAAATAAAATAAAGGAGGATGTGTTATGAATTCTTTTTCACCCATTGAAGTTGAATCTTCTTCAACTTTAAGTAGTAGTTTAAATTCCGTTGCGAATGAGGCAACCAGTATTATTCAATTAATAGGCTATGCTTTTATGCTGTTACTTTTCGTTTTAGCAATTATTTTCTTGATAAAAGCGATTAATGATAGAAAGCGATTAAATAATGAAGTATGTGAACAAGCAATTAACAGTGTAAAGACCACTTCGCTTATTTTGTTAATCGTAAATATTATATTATGCAATTCATTAAGTCTAATCACGATTATACTTTCTATTATATCTCTTATTACTATAGGAAAGGCAAAAAAGTTATTTTTAGAGGACCTTGAACAAGCAAAATCGAAAGCAAGTCTTAGTTCTACTTTGAATATTGTTGCAGCAGCACTAATGCTTCTCGCTCCTATCGGCATAGTCATTATGACAACAATACTTGCAACAATAAGTAATCTATCAAGTATGATGTAAATAAAATAAGGAGGAATTAAAAATGCGTAAAAAAATTATTGCGGGAAATTGGAAGATGAATAAGACTCCGAAGCAGGCGGTAGAGTTTGTGAATGAGTTGAAGGAGAAGATTGCGGGGGCAGATGCAGATATCGTAGTTTGTCCTACGTTTGTTTGCCTTCCGGCGGTTGTTGAGGCGGTGAAAGGTTCAAATATTAAGGTTGGAGCTCAGAACATTCACTGGGCGGATAACGGAGCGTTTACCGGCGAAATTTCCGGAGAAATGCTAAAGGAAGTTGGCGTGGATTATGTGATTATCGGACACTCTGAAAGACGACAGTATTTTGGAGAAACCGATGAGACGGTGAATAATCGTTTGAAAGCGGCTTTAAAATATGAATTGTCTCCGATTGTTTGTGTTGGAGAATTACTTTCTGAAAGAGAAGTGGGAATTACCAATCAAGTGTTAGAAACACAGACAGTCGGTGCATTAAAGGATATTCCGGCAGAGGATGTTAAGGAATTGGTTATTGCTTATGAACCGGTTTGGGCAATCGGTACAGGGAAAACCGCTTCATCGGATGATGCGAATGATGCTTGTAAGTTTATTCGAAGTGTTGTTGAGAAGTTATATAATAAAGAAGTGGCTGAGGCGGTTCGAATTCAGTATGGCGGTAGTGTAAAGCCTTCTAATGCGAAAGAGTTGTTTACAACTTCGGATATCGACGGTGGTCTTGTTGGCGGCGCAAGTTTAAAGGCGGATGACTTTACCGGAATTGTAAAGTACAACGGTTAGAGGAGAATATCAATGGAAAAGTTAGAGATTATCAATCAGGCATATCGAAAGTATTTGGATTTGAATACACAGATTCGTAATGTATATTATGAAAGTGAAAAGTATCCGATTTTTAAGTGTGAAATCGATGAGATTTTGTATTATACCGAAGTGTATATGCGTGAAATTTTTATGAATATCGCGTTTGCATCGGGGAACTTTTCGGCGGAAGAGGAAGAGTTTATCAAGAAATTTGATATCGTCAGACGCCCGAAAAGCTTAGAGGGATATGCGACGGAGAATAACGAATTAGAGAGTACGGCAACACGGATCCCGAGATACTTGAAGTTGGCTTGTGAAGTGGATAAACACGCCGGTACAAAGTACGGAGAAGGTTTTGTGAATACCGTAAAGGAAATTTGCACATTATTGCATTCGGTAGATGGTGAAGCAAGTTTGGAAGAGTCGGAATTTACAACAGCTTTAATTGAAAATTTAGAAGATTATTTAAAGGAAAGAGAGACGCAAAATGAAAAATAAATTAGTGACATTGATTATTATGGATGGATTCGGAATCAATCCGGAGGAAAAGGGGAACGCTGTTAAGGCAGCCAATAAAGTAAATTTGGATTATTATATGAAGAAATACCCGCATTCGAGATTAAAGACCAGTGGTTTAGCAGTAGGTCTTCCGGAAGGTCAAATGGGAACTTCGGAAGTAGGACACATGAATATGGGAGCAGGAAGAGTGGTTTATCAGGAACTTGCTCGTATTTCAAAGTCGATTGAGGATGGAGAGTTTTTCAAAAAGAAAGAGTTTTTGGGTGCGATTGAGAATTGTAAGAATCATCATTCAAAATTGCATTTATACGGTTTGTTATCGACCGGAGGCGTACATAGCCATATTAAACATTTGGAGGCTTTGTTAAAGCTTGCGAAGATGAATGATTTTTCTGATGTTTATATTCATTGTTTCTTAGACGGAAGAGACGTTCCACCGACATCCGGAAAAGGATTTTTACAGGATTTACAGAAGATAATTGCGGAAGTGGGCGTTGGCAAGATTGCGACGATTATGGGAAGATACTATATCATGGATCGTGACAAACGCTGGGAGAGATTACAGCTTGGATATGATGCGATGGTATTGGGAAAAGGCGAAATGGCGGAGGATCCGATTACGGCGATTCAGACTTCTTATGACAGAAATGAGACGGATGAGTTTGTGAAGCCATTCGTTATGACGGAGAACGGAAAGCCGGTTGCGACGATTGATGCGAATGATTCGGTTATCTTCTTTAATTTCCGTACCGACCGTGCAAGAGAGATTACTTGGGCTTTGATGAATGAAGATTTCGATGATTTCAAGAGAGAAAAAGGTTATTTTCCGCTTTATTATGTTTGCATGACGCAGTATGACGAGAATTTGAAGAATGTGGAGATTGCGTTTAAGCCGGAGGAGCTTAAAAATAAATTGGGTGAGTATTTGAGCGAAAAAGGATATAAACAATTACGTATTGCGGAAACAGAGAAATATGCGCATGTTACCTTCTTCTTTAATGGTGGGGTAGAGCATATCTCAGAGGGAGAAGACCGAATCTTGGTTCCTTCTCCGAAGGTAGCGACTTACGATATGCAGCCGGAAATGAGCGCCTACGAAGTGGCGGAAAAGGCTGTTGAGGCGATTGATAAGAAGATTTATGATGTTGTTATCTTGAACTTCGCGAATCCGGATATGGTAGGGCATACAGGAAACTTTGATGCGGCGGTGAAGGCAGTTGAAGTAACGGATGAGTGTGTTGGCAAGGTTGTTGATGCTGTATTGAAGCAGGAAGGTTATGTCTTAATTACGTCGGATCATGGTAATGCGGATGTGATGTATGATTACCAAAAGAATGAACCGGTAACATCCCATACCGTTAACGATACCCCGTTCCTTTTGATTGGCGCCGGTGACGTGGAAGTTCGTGAAGGGGCTTTGTGTGATTTGGCTCCGACGATTTTGGAGTTATTGGGAGAAGCTCAACCGAAGGAAATGACAGGAAAGAGTTTAATTGTGAAGTGAGGGGAAAATATGTTCGGGTTATCAGAACAGGTATTATCTCAAATAAAAGAAGTAATTCAAAAATACAATTATAAGTTTGTTATCTTTGGTTCAAGGGCAAAAGGGAATTTTAAGGATAATTCGGATATCGATATTGCCGTCTTGGGTGAGGTTGATTTTGATGAAAAGATTAAAATCAAAGATGAATTAACATCATTAAATATACCATATTTTGTTGATGTTGTATTTGTAAATTCTTTGGTAAAACAGGAACTGATAAATTCTATTAACAATGATGGAGTAGAGCTTTAATGGAAAGATTTGAGCAAAGAAAAAAGGACTTAATGAATGTTTTTGGAAGACTTAAAGAAGGGTTAACCAAAGGCGATGATGACTTATATATCGACGGAATTTTACAAAGATTTGAGTTTACATTTGAGTTGGCTTGGAAGACCATGAAAGATTATTTAGAGTATTTGGGTGTTATTGATAAAATCGGTAGTCCGAGAGAGGTAATTCAGTCTGCTTTTAAGTCGAATTTGATAGAGGATGGAGAGACTTGGATTGCCATGATGATTTCACGCAATGAGTTATCTCACATTTATGATGCGACAGAATCCAGAATTATTTATAATAGGATCAAAGGTGAATATGTTGGACTGATAGAGAAGTTATTGAATAAGTTATCCTAACAAAAAGAGAAAGAAATCCTGAACAGAGATTTCTTTCTCTTTTTGTTGTACTTTATTTCATAGAACAAAAACTCACAATTGTTTGGTTATATAAAAAAATCATCGATTTAACCACCAAATACCGAGATTTAAATAAGTTGCAAATAACGTCCATAACAAATATGGAATTTGCAGATATGCCGAAAGTTTGTTCTTTTTATAGAATTCTCGAATCATCCAAATAATGAGAACGGCTAATAAGATAATCCATAAGAACGCAAAGAAACGCCATTTTAACAGAAAGAATGCGATAGGCCATAGTGCGTTTACGAAAAGCTGCAAGTAGTAAATAAAGTTTGTTTTGGCGTCTTTTAAGGAATTTGCGGTTAGAATTCCGTCGGAAATTCCCATTAGGGTGTAGAGAATCGCCCAGACGATCGGAAAGAGAAATGCCGGAGGAGCTAATGGTGGTTTTACTAAACTTTCATAATTCATAGAGCCGGAAATAAGAATTCCTATGATAATTCCTATAAGGATGGGGATTAAAATTGATTTTGTATATATTTTTAATTTTGACATTTGAAGACCTCCTTTATTACTTATTATATTAAGGCTGTTTTTAAATTATACAAAAAAAGAGGGAGGGAGTCACAAGGACTCACTTCCCATAATGGAAGAACTGAGCATATTCCGGGATAACGAATCGTTTTTTTCTCATCACGCCGATTTCATAAAGCCTTTCCAGCTCTTCTTCCTTTAGCCTTTTGTGGAAGATCACTTCTTCTGAAGCACCATCGCTGACCTGAATGATCAGGAGGTCATCTTCAAGGTACCACTCGGTGGTCTCACCAAACTTTTTTAGAGTGGCAAAGAAGTGTCTGAGTCTCCACTGTTGATAGAGTTTTTCAAGCGAAAAATACATATTCGTCGCAACTCCTGTGAGGAGCACACATCCCCACAAGTAGCGATAGGACCATACGAAAACTCCCAACGGATAAAGTCGGTTTAACATAACTTTCCTTTCTGCCATACGGCGTCGGTCGTAAAGGAACAGCCCAAACTATATAGAAATATCTTTATTTAAGATATAACATCCTTCCGCAACAAAATGCAGAAAATAAAAAGCTTTTGGCTATTTATATTATATCATAAAAGGTTACATAAATCAAATGCGTGTTTTTTACTGTTACAGGTCAGACTAAAGTTGTTGCAAATATATCGGGACGTCGAGGGCGCCGTCCCCTACAATGATGGTACAATCATTGTAGGGACAGCATTCATGCTGTCCTGCATTCTGCCTTTTCTGTGGACAGCATAAATGCTGTCCCTACAGTGTTTGTGCCATTTTTACAATTTTAAGTCTGAATTGTAACAGTGACTTTGTAAAAGAATTATGGATAAGTTATTCTAAAAAACATCAATATGCGAATAATATTAAATTTGAGAAAGTAATAGAAGAAATAACAAATGAATCTTATATCTGAAGTGTAACTTCTTTTGCAAGGAAATGAAAGATATCCCTTGACCAAACGCCTAAAAAGTAGTAAAAATAATATGTAGCAAAAGCTACGAATCGTAAAGGAGGTTTTTCATTTATGAAACAATATTTAGAAATTGAAAGTGTTTTTGCAAGAGAGATTTTAGACTCCAGAGGAAATCCGACAGTAGAAGTGGAAGTTATTGTAGAAGGCGGAATTATGGGACGTGCGGCTGTTCCTTCCGGAGCTTCGACAGGAGCTTTTGAAGCTGTTGAATTAAGAGACGGAGATAAGAATAGATACTTAGGAAAGGGCGTTGAAAACGCAGTAGATAACGTTAATACGATTATCGCTCCTGAAGTAGAGGGAATGAACGTTTTGGATCAAGTTGCAATTGATGAATTGATGATTTCATTAGATGGCACACCAAATAAGGGTAAATTAGGTGCAAACGCAATTCTTGGTGTTTCTTTGGCTTGTGCACACGCTGCTGCAGAAGCATTGGGATTATCTTTATATCAATACATCGGCGGTGTAAACGCTAAAACATTACCGGTTCCGATGATGAACATCTTAAACGGTGGTAAGCACGCAGATAATAACGTAAACATTCAAGAATTTATGATTATGCCGGTTGGCGCAGATTCTTGGAGAGAAGCACTTCGTATGTGTGCAGAAGTATTCCACAACTTAAAGAAAGTATTAAAAGAAAAGGGTTACAACACAGCAGTTGGAGATGAGGGCGGATTTGCTCCTAACCTTCAAAAGGATGAAGAAGCTTTGGAAGTTATCGTAGAAGCAATCAAAAAAGCAGGATTTAAGCCGGGCGACGAATTTAAAATTGCCATTGATGCTGCTGCTACTGAAATGTATGAAGAAGCAAAAGCAAAAGGCAAAGAAGGTTGCTACTACTTCTGGAAGACTGATATTATGAAGACAAGAGAAGAAATGGTAGATTTCTGGGCAGAAATGGCAGAGAAATATCCGATCATCTCTTTGGAAGACGGACTTTCCGAAGAAGATTGGGAAGGTTGGAAGTTGTTAACGGATAAATTAGGTAAGAAGATTCAATTGGTTGGAGACGATTTATTTGTAACAAATACAGAAAGATTAAAGAAGGGTATCAGCTTAGGCGTTGCAAACTCTATCTTGATCAAGGTTAACCAAATCGGTACATTAACTGAAACATTGGATGCAATCCAAATGGCTAACCGTGCGGGTTACACAGCCGTTGTTTCTCACCGTTCCGGTGAAACAGAAGATGTAACCATTGCTGATTTGGTTGTTGCAATGAACGCAGGTCAAATCAAGACAGGTGCTCCTTCCAGAACCGATCGTGTTGCAAAATACAATCAATTATTAAGAATTGAAGAAGAATTGGGAGATATTTCTCAATATCTTGGTCATGAAGCATTCTTTAACTTAAAGTAAGAGAAAAATAAGCGAAAACAGCAGAGTTTGTACTCTGCTGTTTTCGCTTATTTTTCAGACTTAAAATTATAAAAATGGCACAAACACTGTAGGGACAGCATTTATGCTGTCCACAGAAAAGGCAGAAAATAGGACAGCATAAATGCTGTCCCTACAATGGTTGTACCATTATTGTAGAAGATATAGTTTGAACAGTAAAGATTGCAGAAAGACTTGGCAGAGACAATCTGTAATGATAAAATATTGCTATATTTTGTAGGGGACGGCGTCTTCGACGTTCCGAAAGAAAGGCAGAGATAAAATATGATAGAAGAACTTTATTATAAAAATCCATACTTAACAGAATTTACGGCGACGGTTACTGAGTGTATTCCGGAAAAGGAACAGTATAAACTTGTGCTGTCGCAAACGGCTTTTTATCCGGAAGGTGGCGGACAACCGGCGGATAAGGGTACTTTGAATGACAATACCGTATTAAACGTACAGAGTAAAAATAATAAAGTGTATCATTACTTGGAGAAACCGCTTGAAGTAGGTTCTGAAGTAAAAGGAAAAATCGATTTTGCTTATCGCTTTAGGAATATGCAACATCATAGCGGAGAACATATTGTCTCCGGTTTAATCTGTCAAAAATTTGGGGCGGAAAATGTCGGATTTCATATGGGAAAAGATGTTGTAACGATGGACTTTAACCATACCATCACCAAGGAAGATTTAATCGAAATCGAGAAAGAGGCAAATCGTGCGGTATTTCAAAACCTACCGATTGAGATTACCATTTATTCACATGAAGAAATAAAGGACTTGCATTACAGAAGCAAGAAGGAGATAGAAGGGGATATCCGTATTGTAAAAGTACCCGGCTATGATATTTGTGCTTGTTGCGGAGTCCATGTGACGAGGACGGGAGAAATCGGTTTGATTAAACTACTTCGGGCAGATAAATATAAAACCGGTACAAGAATTTCTATGCTTTGCGGTGAACGTGCTTTAGCACATTTCAACCTTTTAGCGGAAAATATGAATCGAGTTTCTGTATTGCTTTCGATTAAAGATGAGGAAGTAGCAGAAGCAGTAGAAGAGCTTTATCAAGAGAATAAAGCGTTAGAAAGCCAAATCACCCGGTTACAAAACGAACTATTTACCAATGAAATCAATGCGATGCCGACAGAAGAAATGAAAATAGTCTTTAAAGACGGGCTTGATTCGAATGCTTTGCGGAATTACTGCAATAAGCTAAAGGAAAAAGCAGAAAAAGCAGCGATCGTGTTTAGTAAAGATAACGACGGCTATCGCTATGTCATGATGAGTCGGTCGATTAACTTACAGCCGATTGTAAAAGAACTTAATTCTGCTTTTCAAGGAAAAGGCGGCGGAAAGCCGGATTCCGTACAAGGTCAGCTGATTGGTTCCGAACAGGAAATTCAAGAATTTCTTAAGAAAGCATTATAAACTATTTTACAGATTTTGCCGATATTATGGAGGTCTATAAAGGCGTAATTTGAGTCACTTTTACAATCGGATATTCCAAATTATTGTAAACTCCTCTTTGAATTTTGCCGATAATCCTAATGGTTTGATTAGGAATCAGATTGTAATTGCTGGCGTTTTCGCATAAAAAGCCGACAATAAACGGTTCGGAGGACGGAACATAGTCTAAGTAAATATTTTGCGCAATGACGAAGCGATTTTCGCTAAAATCTTCTTGAATATAGACATATCCCGTTACAATAATTTTCTTGTTTAGATACTTGTCGATATTCTCATGGGCGTCCTCTAAAATACTTGCATAATTTGATGGTGTTACATAGATTGTGTTAGTTTCTCTATAAAGTTTGATGACCAAACCGCAAGTTAGTAACAATAAAAGGATAATAAGTAGGAGAGAGAAGCGGATTAAATTTTTAAACATGAGGTTTCTCCTTTCGATTTGAAAAATATACATGATTGCACAAAATAAAAATTTTGTGCAATGGGAGGTAGTAATGAAAGCAGATTATTTCGATTTACCCATTATTGCTCAGGATTTCCTTAGTTACATGGATACCATTAAAGGCAAATCTATCAATACAATTCACGAATATCATTACGATTTACGAAGCTTTTTTCGGTTTCTGAAGATTCATTATCGTGTTGTAAAACCGGATACCGAATTCGATTCCATCTCGATTTTGGATATCGATTTAGACTTCATTAAAAAAATCACCCTAAGTGATTTATATGCGTATATGTCTTATTTAAGTATCGATAAGTCCAATAAAGTTGCATCTCGTGCCAGAAAAGTTGCGTCGTTAAAGTCCTTCTTTAATTACCTTACTACTAAGGCAAAACTGCTGGAAGTCAATCCTGCAAAGGAACTCGAGGCTCCGAAACTTGGTAAACGTATACCGAAATACTTAAATATCGACGAAAGCAAACAGCTGTTAAACGCTATTGACGGCGATAATAAGGAACGTGACTATGCGATTATTACCCTCTTTCTAAACTGTGGCCTGAGACTCTCGGAATTAGTGAGTTTGAACGTCAATCAAATTAAGGACGACAAAATGACCGTTATAGGCAAGGGTAATAAAGAGAGGACTGTTTATATTAACAATGCTTGCAAAACGGCTCTAAACGAATATATGCGCGTCCGTCCGAAGGAGAATTTAAAAGAAAAAAATGCGTTGTTTCTAAGTGAACGAAAACAACGCATCAGTCGAAGAACGGTTCAATATATTGTAAAAAAATACATCGGTATGGCAGGACTGGATACCGAAAAATATTCGCCACATAAGTTACGTCATACAGCGGCGACATTGATGTATCAATATGGGAATGCAGATATCCGGTCGTTACAAGAAATCCTCGGCCACGAAAGTGTTGCCACAACCGAGATCTACACACATATCAATAAAGAACAGTTACAGAAAGCAATTGACAACAATCCTCTTGCGGATTTTGAAAAAGAGGAAAAAGACATTGCACAAAACAAAGAAGCTGATTCATAAAATTATTCAGAGAAAAAGCTCATGGGATTCCCATGAGCTTTTTGCAAATGATTGTCAACAAATCATCTGCACCAGATAGATGCTGTTGCGAGTCGTCACTTGCAGCAAAGCGGTGCGGATCACCTTGATGTTCACCACCGGACTGGTAGACCAGCAAACAACCTGAGCGTTGGACTCGATCTTCCAGCACTCGTAACGCTCTCCCACTACGGGGACTTCCTTCGCAAGTGCCAGGAAAACCTTCGGCTCCGTCTCATCGTCGACTTCGTCGAACCATACGGAGTTGAAGCTTCCCGGAATACCTTCCAGGAAGTACTCCGTATGCCAGGCGTGAACCACCTTAGAAAGGAGCTTGTAGACCTGACCGGGAACGAGCTGCGCGGGATCACCCGAGAAGGTGAAATACCCATTTTCCCGACTACCATTGTACCGAAGCATCATATTTTTTTCCTCCTTTTTCTTCTACCTCTTGTAGTAGTTGTACGTCTCTTCGCTTTATTTGCGAAGTATGCACATGTATTGCCTATAAATATTTTACCATACAAATTACGCAAAATCGATTTTATGCAAATTTGTTTTGCATGATTTGTACAATATGTTATTACTTCTTCCCTTTTTGTTTTCATAATTCAATTATACATCCTCAATTTTTTCATACGTTTCAGCACTCCTCTTCAGAAACAAGTTACAGGGCAGACTCAATGTCATTAAGTTAAGAACTGAATTATTAAACTCTACCGAAATAAAGGCATAAAATTATTGTAGGGACACCATTCATGGTGTCCGTGGAATAGGCAGAACAACATTCATTTTTTCCCCAAAAAATATATACGTAGATGCGTAGAGTTAGGACAGCATAAATGCTGTCCCTACAAACAAATAGAGATACCCAAAAATATCGTAAGAATGAATTAGATAAATTCTTAAGTTAATGACATTGGGGCAGACTATAATCTTGTATCTCTTGAAAAATATCGTCAGAATGTGTTTTGTAGGGACAGCATTCATGCTGTCCTGCTACAAGTCTATTATTACCTCATTAACTAAAGAAGAACTCGTGCGGATTCGGTATATCTGGCTGTGAGTCAAATAAATACAACAAAGAATTCTCCCTTTTCTGTTTTCTAATTCTTAACTTAACAGAAAAGGGGAAATTCTCATATACCAAATAGTACCAACAAAATGTGGTAAAATAATTTATGTTTTTAAATGTCTCTTTATTAGTCAACATCAAAAAGAAAACGTATCCCGTAATAGGATACGCTTAAAGTTTACTGTTCTTCCGCAAAACAAATGATTTTATTCGGCATTTCTTTAATCTTTGAATAGCCGGTTTCCAATTCTTGCAACATCTCACTAAGTTCATCATACAATTCCGTCAACAAAAGCTGACAAAACCTATCTTCGTTAGAAAATTCTTCGAATTCTTCTTCAACCTTTTCCATAATAAAGTCCATAACTCCCAAAAGCATTTCTTTGTCAAAACGAGGCACAAACGGATCATGATTACTATCGTAAACAATAATACCGTCTTTCAAAAAAGCTTCCAGTAATCTATAAAAAGCTTTGTTCATGTTTTCCGGCAAATCTTCCTCAGAAAATGTCACCGCGTAAAAGGTTTTCTTCTTTGTCTTATGAATCGAACAAGAAGTTACCAAAAACAAATAGCGAAGTAATATAACATTCCTAAAAAGCTTCATACAGCGCCCTTCGCAGCGCCGAAAGCGATAATACCAAATGATTGCTACCGGCACTAAAGCAATAAGCAAGCATAGTGTTAAGCTCATATTGACCTCCTTTTAACGTCCATATCGTATAATAATACTGTAGTAAATATCGCTCCTCTTTCTATAGATATAGATTGATTCTTAAGTTTTTTGATATATAACATTATATACAAACTAACATATTTCGTCAACTCAATAAAAGAAAGGCGTATCCCAAAAGGATACGCCAAAGCTTAGCTTTTCGGTCGTATAGTAATTATTTCAACTTCTTCCGAAAGGCTTTTAATGTTAAGGTACTTCTGTTCTAAATCATCATACAACTGTTTCAAATAGGTATAATAATCCTCCAACAGAACTTGAACATAAGTCCCTTGTTCCTTATATTTTTTCTGAATGCGATCTGCATTAAACAAGCTTGTAACAAGCAAATCTTCAAATCCTTTCCGTTGAAAACACGGTATAAAACGCCCCGTATTGTTCTCTTTTGCAACCGTAACAATTTTTGTTTGTAAAAGTCCGTTAAAGCAAAGATAAAAAGCTCGACGAAGATTATCCGGAAGGACGCTGTTTTTTATCGTCAAATTAATCTTTTTCCCTTCAACCGTACAACTCTCAATCTGAAAAAGATGTTGCAGGATTAAAAGCTCCTTAACCGAAAATCGATAACGGAAATAAAGTACTCCAACCTTAATTCCAAGACAAATCGCCAGCGGAAATGCGGCAACAATCATGCACTGAATCAGTGCCATATTTTGCTCCTTTCAACGTCCTTGCATTTATACAATTTCACAAGCAGTACGCCGTCCTTTGCACGAACAGAGAGTTTCACAGGAAAAGCATAGTTGTTCATAAATTTAAAGTCTACGTTATTATAATTAACTGTAGCCTCAAAATCCTCTGAAAGATAACCTACCCGCATACTATGAGGTTTTCTTTCGGTAATTGCAATCCCGGTACATTGACGTACTGCCGAATATATCGTAGAAGATACTTGGCAGACGCCACCGCCATAGGCTTGAATAACCTCTTCCCCTTGATATGCAGGCGCTAACTGATACCCCTTCGATTTAGAACGCGAACCGGCAATTCCGTTAAAACTAAATGTTTTACCCGGATTAATCACAACTCCGTCAATATAGGCTGTTACCAGTTCAATGTTATGCGCCCTTGAGACATTTTTTCCACCGGTACTGTAGGTAGTACGGTAAGCAGTCAGCAAGTCGTGTTTTTCACCAACCGGCTCTAACTCCGCAAAAGACTCCACTGAAAGTTTAAAAATATCTTTTTTGCCTCGCGGAAAGTAGGCATACCCATCTACTACAGCATATACCGGAATTTCCCCCGAGAAACACATCGAAATACCGGTTGTAACAGAAGAAGCCGAAACCTTTGTGTCAATTCGTCCCATGTAGTTAATCCGAAGATACTTCATATTCTCTGAAATAAAAACACCGGTAGCGGAATATTTGTCCGAAACGTAGACATACTCCTCGCTGATATACTGATCTTCGTTGATTTTGTAGTATCCGTTGCATTTCCCCGTAATAAATACCCCATCGCCGTGATACAGCTTTCCGACGATATCACTATCGCAAAAAGGCTTCTTACGAATGTATAATGCCGAATCTACCAAAACAACCCCTTCCGCATACATCGGCTCGAAATGTTCCTCCATATAGAGCTCCTCTAAAAGCTCCTCTACGCGCATTTCTTCCGCCAATACCGGAACGGAAAATAGCAACATAACCAAGGCCAAAAGCAGTTTCTTACCCATTGTTGTTTAACCTCTTTCTCAGTTCTTCTCCAAAACCATCCGGAATTTCGTACCCGGCTCTACGCGACAAACTGCCTTGTACTGCTTATCCAGTTCTTCATACTGCTTCAAAAGAACCTCATGCTTTTTTCCAAGCAGAAGTTGAGCAATAAAGTCTTGTTGCAGGTAATCATAGATTCTGGCCGCAGCAGCTTCTTTTGTTTCGTAGAGTTCTTTTTTCAGGTTATCCCGATAAAAAAACGGAACAAAGCCGTTATCGTCCTCCTCCAATTCGATGATATCACTACGAATAAACTCATCAAATTGCAACTCGATTTCCAGAAGTTTACTCTTCGGCAGAAGCACAGCACCATTCCAAATTGCGTCTCTCGGATTCAAAATATAGCAAATCCACTCATTGTAGGAAACCAGCTTCACATCAGGGCTAAACTCTAACTGGTAACGAGTCCATTCTCCGTTAACCTCATCTTTTTCCATAAAAGTACAATGAGTAACCAGAAAAAGAGCTTGTGTCAAAGAAATCTCCTCCGTACACAGCGAGTAAAAATACCCTTCGTACAAATACTTTATCAAACAGTATCCGGCGAGTAGTACAAAAATAATGATTTCAAACTGAAGCAACGTCATGTTTTTTCTCCTTTCAACGTCCGTCTTGAGGATTCCCCCAAAAACTCAAAGTAATAAGCATGCCATTACTATTATACATCAGTAGACATAAAAAATCAATTTGTTTTGTAAAAGTTACAAGTCAGACTTAAAATTGTTGCAAATATATTGCAACGTCGAGGACGCCTCCCCTACAATGATTGTGCCATCTTGTAGGGACAGCATTTATGCTGTCCATGGAAAAAGCAGGACAGCATAAATGCTGTCCCTACGGTGTTTGTGCCATCTTTATAAATTTGAGTCTGAATTGTACCAAAGAAAAAGGAGTTTTCGATGAAAACTCCCCTACGATTTTTTCCTCACTCTGAATTTATACAAAAATAGCTGCCGGGTGCTGCTTGGCAAACCCTTTCATGTTGTTCTGCAAACTCCTCAAGTGCTTTTTGAAGATCGTTATACTTTTTCTCCAATAGAAATCTTGTGATAAAATCCCATTCCCAATAGTCACAAATCAATTTTGCCGAAGAATTTATAAGTTCCTCCATAATTCCCTTCATAAGATCACGATAAAAGCACGGAACGAACTCAGCCCCCTCTTCCTCTAAAGAGACAATTGCCCCTTTTAGATAAAATTGCTTAAATACGCCAATAACCGGTTGCAACTTCTTTTCCGGAATATCCGTATCTTCTGTAAAATACAGGGTGTAAAAAGAAGTATTCTCCTTTTCCTCAATAATGCAGGAAGATACTTGGAAAAGATACCCTACCAGCTGCATGGCCTGAGTATAGATCCGATAAAGAACATAGTCATGAATAAACCAGCCGAGATAGTACGATAAAAGCAGAATTACGGCAATAATTTCTAAATAAAGAATCATATTGCATTCTCCTTTATGCTGCCTTTTTATGTTCAACCATTTCCGAATGCTACAACTGTTTCATATTCTTTGCTAAGGTACTCACACTCCTCCACCAACAAATCACAATTTGATTTAAGCAAGGAATAGTCATGAGACAGCAGCTGTCGAGTTAACGCACTTCGTGCTTCGTATTCCCCCATTAAAGAGGTGCCTTTTTGCGAACTTTCAAACAACGTTTGAATCAGTTTCATTTTATCAAAACGCATTATGAGAGTTTCTCCTTCTTGAGGAAGAATTACTTGCTTATTCACAAGGCTTTCAAACAAACGAATAACTCGAAAGATTCTGATACGCCCCGTTTTAATAGGAAGACCGTCCAAAAAAAGCTTGTCACGAAAGGTTAACACATAATGAACTTTGTCATTCTTTCTTTGCACCCGATACGATTGCACAAGAAAGAGCTGACTAAACGTCTCAATTTCACTTAGACACCGCTTGCAACGAATGTAAAACAAGAGAAATTTCGCAATTTTAGCAAGCACCAAAATTGTCAAAAGGATTACGACCATCATTAAGCAGTTGAAAAACATCATACTTTGCTCCTTTTTCTTTTACGTCGATTATACAGCCACACATCCTTCCCAATAACGGGAATATCGAAATATTGCACGTGGCTATATTGTATCACCGATATTTACATAAGTCAACAAAGTGTCAAAAAAAGAAGAGAGTCGCCCAATAACTCCCTTCTTGCCAGACTTAACCTTATATATGTACCTTAAATGTTTCTCAGTCTATTGTAGGGACAGCATTTATGCTGTCCTGCTTTTCTGCCTTCTCTGTGGACAGCATGAATGCTGTCCCTACATTGTTTGCACCTTTTTCCTTACGCGTGAGTGTGCATCCTCGCGGAGCATTTTTGTATAGGCAAAATCTTCGATTTTTCCTATATAAGAAAAGTGTTTTGCGAAAGCAAAACACTCTGCGCCGAGCACGAGTTGCGGAGCAACTTTCCTTTCGTGCGAGTGTGCTTCCCTGCGGAGCGTTTTTGTTGTATAGGCAAAATCTTCGATTTTTCCTATACAACAAAAAAAGGTGAAAAATCTCCCTTGAGACTCTTCACCTTCTACTCTATTTATTCTTAATATACTCATCAATCGCCTTTGCCGCATGCTTTCCTGCACCCATCGCCAAGATAACTGTCGCCGCACCGGTAACGGCATCTCCGCCGGCAAATACACCTTCACGCGTTGTCAAGCCGTCATCGCCGTTTGTCACAATACAGCCATGTTTGTTTGTCTCCAAACCCGGTGTCGTACTGCGAATGAGCGGATTCGGGCTTGTACCGATGGACATAATCATGGTATCGATATCCAAAACAAACTCGGAATTCGGTTTCACCACAGGACGGCGTCTGCCGCTCTCATCCGGTTCTCCCAACTCCATCTCAACACACTTCATACCCTTTACCTTTCCATTCTCGTCCCCTAACACTTCGATCGGGTTCGTTAAGGTCTTAAAGATGATGCCTTCCTCTTCCGCATGTTCCACTTCTTCTTTACGTGCCGGAAGCTCCTCCATACCTCTACGATACACAATATACACATTCTCCGCACCAAGACGTTTCGCCGATCTCGCCGCATCCATTGCCACGTTACCGCCACCGACAACCGCCACATTCTTACCATGTTGAATCGGTGTCTTAGAATCCTCTCTATATGATTTCATCAAGTTAATTCTCGTCAAGAACTCGTTTGCGGAATATACGCCGTTCAAACTCTCGCCCGGAATTCCCATAAATCTCGGAAGTCCTGCACCTGAACCAACATAAACCGCTTCATAGCCCATATCGAAAAGTTCATCAATGGTAATTACCTTTCCGATAACCATATTCGTCTCAATATCAACGCCCAAATCCTTTAAGTTGTCGATTTCCTTCTGCACAATCGACTTCGGCAAACGGAATTCCGGAATACCATACACCAAAACACCGCCGGCTAAGTGTAACGCTTCAAATACCGTTACTTTATAGCCTAACTTTGCCAAATCACCGGCAGCCGTCAATCCCGAAGGACCCGATCCAATTACCGCAACTTTATGGTCGTTTGATTCCGGGACTTCTGCTTTCGCCGTCGAATGTTCTCTATGGTAATCCGCTACAAATCGCTCCAAACGACCGATTCCAACCGGTTCGCCCTTAATTCCTCTCACGCATTTTCCCTCACATTGATTTTCCTGTGGGCAAACACGACCACAAACGGCAGGAAGAGAACTCGATTCCGAAATAATCTTATACGCTCCCTCCATATCCTCATTCGCCACACGTTCAATAAAAGAAGGAATATCGATTGCAACCGGACACGCAGACTGACAAGGTTTATTTTTACAATTCAAACATCTTTTTGCTTCGTTCACTGCCTGTTCATAGGTATAACCGAGTGCTACTTCATTAAAATTCTTATTTCTTACATTCGGCTCCTGAACCGGCATCGCTGTTTTCTTTGGATCCATATTCGGCATATTACTCAACCTCCTTCTTTAATAAATTACATTCCGCTTCTCTGGCGTGTTGCTCAAACTCTTTATACATACCGCCACGCTTCATCGCTTCATCAAAATCCACTAACGTCCCGTCAAAATCCGGACCATCCACGCAAGCAAACTTCGTTTCACCGCCAACCGTCAAACGACATCCGCCACACATACCGGTACCGTCAATCATAATCGGATTCATGCTAACAACAATCTTAATATTATGCTTTTTCGCTACTTCCGTTACAAACTTCATCATAATGACCGGACCGATAGCAATAATTTCATCATATTGATTTCCCTCTCCGATAAGATTCTCCAAAGCATGGGTAACCAAGCCCTTTTCTCCGTAACTTCCGTCATCTGTCATCATCACAAGTTTATCACTAACTGCCTTAAAGTCTTCCTCCAAGATAACCAAATCTTTATTTCGAAACCCAACAATAGAATGCACTTCCGAACCCAATTCATGCAATTTCTTCGCAATCGGATACGCAATCGCACAACCGACGCCGCCACCAACAACAGCCACTTTCTTTAAGCCTTCCAAGTGACTTGCTACACCAAGCGGACCTACGAAATCATGTAAAGATTCCCCTTCCTTTTTACGATCCAATTCCATTGTACCACCGCCAACAATCTGGTAAATAATCGTAATTGTGCCTTTCTCTCTGTCATAATCTCCAATCGTAAGCGGAATTCTTTCGCTATCTTCGTTCGAACGTAAAATAACAAATTGTCCCGGCTCTGCCTTCTTCGCAATTAACGGTGCTTCGATTACCATCTTCCCCACCGTCGGATTCAACGCTTCTTTCTTCACTATCCTAAACAACTTCATCACTCCCATCCAATATTGTAGGAATACAATGAATTGTGTTCCTACCGATTAAACTAAAAAGGACGGCAAGAATATCTCCTTACCATCCTTTATATCTTAACATATTCCATATAAAAAATCTACTTTTATTCCATAATCTTAATTTTACCCATGATTGGTAAAATTTATTTGAAATACATTTTTTATTTTATGAAACAACTTCCTATACCACTTATTTTCCTCTGCCTTAATAAGTGCACTTCCGGTATTATCGGCAGTATTTTGGCTTATTACTTTTGGACTGTAATCTATTTTTGCACTCTGCGTATAATTTTCATTATCGCCTTCTTCTTGTAATTTTTCTTGATATTCCCTTTCCAGCATTTCTCTCTCTTCGGGCGACGCTAAAAATTTTCGATAAATAATGGCTAAAATCGCAAACGTTTCCTCCCTTAAGTTTTCTGCATCTTTTACTTCATACCTTTTCGCCTTATTCTTCTGTATAAAATCTCTAAACTTTTGAGGTATCTTTTCTACCTCTTCTCTGCCGATTTGACTCAAAATATAATCCACTTCTCCTAACGCTTCCTGATATCTCGGACTCATAAAATCCCTCCTAAAGAGTTATTCTTCCCTATCAATCTTTTTACTGATATTTTTTAGCATTCCTCTTATTTCTGCTACCTTTTCTTTCTCTTCATTCGTTAAATCCTCCGGCAACATATTTAACATCGCCTCTAAACTCTTTACCGCGGTCTTTTCATTCTCCATAATTTTTACACCCCTTAATGCATCATATTCTTATCTGCTTGCAATTCCTTCTCCATTTCCGCTATAATTTTGCCCATAGCAACACGTTGCGACTTTACAGTACATTTCTTTCTTGCATTTCTTAGAATGTCCATCATATCCTTCTTTGTATTTTCATATTCTGCAGGAACTTCTACCGCGGGCTCTGCTTTTTCCTCGCTATTTTCTTTCACCCTTTTCTCGTATTCTTGTGTATTAATTACTACAATCGGTACGCCTAATCGCTTTGCTTCTTCTCTATCTCCGTCATCTATCATACCATCAAAACAAACTATATAATCCGGCGTTATGTCACGCATTTTCCCATCATCGCCTAAATACTCACGCCTCAACATAACTTGATTAACTTGATTATTTTCTGATAACTTATCCGCAGAAAAAAACTCACTTTCTCTTTCAAGTTCCGTCAGCGGATGCGGATATTTTGCATAATTGCTTTCTGTAACCAAAGCATTCTCACCGATATTTCTAAATCCATAATATCTAGTAGCACCTGCTTTGCTCAAGTGTTTTTCCGAAATCAACGTCGTAGATATATATTTTTTTCCCCGTGCCATTTGAGCAAAATTCCCGGTACCTTGTTTATATGTATCTATCCCACACACAAGCATTTTAAAATCTTCTCCTGCTAATTGGATTGTTTCATTTCCTTTCTCATCTGCTTCTCCATGCGGTAATTCATCTTTTATTAAAGTATCTGCTAACTCCTTTCCATACATTCTTCTAATTTGAAGTTCTATATCTCTAAACGCTTTTCTAAATTCTGCTACTTGAGAACCTTCCGCAGTAAATTCATTTTGCAAATCATTATTATACGCTCTTAGCACTTTCTTTTGTTGAGTGACTGACATTCCTCCACCGATTAATTCTATGAACTCATTCAACGCTTTTGTTATCGCAAAATCCGCACTTTCTTTACCAAAATCTTGCATTGCTCTGGTAAGCTGTCCAGCATTTACAAAGTAATATTCCGTAGAATTCTTCCCTGTCAATAAGTAACAAAGTGCATTATATGGATCGTCACCGATTAATTCTTCTACCATTTCCTTTCGTTTTTCAGGAAAAGCAGGAAGTTCTTCTTTTGAATTTATTTGCACTTGCCCATCTTGTAATACTGCTTGTAATATTGCAGTTTCCTCCGAAGTCAACGGTCCGCTCAAACATTCGCCGATTAGCGAGGCATATTTGCTAAATTCTGTTATCGCATTTCTTTTATCCATAAATTGTGTTGGTTGTTCTTGGGCAAATGTTCTTCGAAATTGTTCATACGCATGAAACATTTCCGGATTTTCTATAATTTTATCTATCTCTATAGCCTTACGATCAACTGCCCAAGAAGCTGCGTTATAATTAAATAGCGAATATATGGTTTCTTCTCCTAAAGCATTTATCGCTTCAGGTGCTAACCTTTTTTTAGCACGGTCCCCGCCAAATGCTTCCGGACCTAAATTCGTAAGTATTTTAAAAGGTAACTCTAAATTATCCGTTGGTAATCTACGATAAGCCAAATATTCCTCAAAATATTTTTTACATTCTTCGCTAAGCGAAGAAAAAGTCGCTAAAATTTCTCCTAATTGATCGTTTTCATGCACTCTCCCTTTTAGAACCGTTAACTTTACTTCATCATCCAACTCTTGAACGACCGGCAGCATCAAATAGAATTTATGCATATCATTTGGGTTATAACCCTTTAACTTTCCCTCAATACAACTCGCTATTAAATCTACATTTCCACTCATTTCCAATACGTGCCTTTTATCACCGTCATTAGGTCTTACGCCTTTCAGTTTCCCTTCTATATATTCTTTTATAAACTCTATATCTCCGCTGGATGCAATTAAAACCTGTTTATCCTTTTTACTAAGTCTAACTTTCACATCTCCTGCAATACATTCCTTCATAAAGGCGATATCTCTGCTTGCAGTAATTAAACGAAGTTTTTGCTCATCATCAGGTCTTACGCCATCTATTTTCCCTTCTAAACACGCTCTTATCAAACCTACATCTCGGCTTGATTTTATCATTTCTATTTTGTCGCAATTATCAAATTCCAACTCATCCGAATCTTCAAAACATCTCATGATCTTTTCCGGATCATGAAGACCCGTTAAAAGTTCCCTTGCACTCTCATCTTCTAATGTTTTAGAATAAAAATATTCATACCCGTCATTTTCAATTTGAGCCATTATATCTCTATAAACTGCTATTTCTATTTTATGTTCCGTATCATAATCTTTTCTCCATGAGGTTAAATAATCTTTTCTTAATTTAATATCACTGATAAATTTCGCTAATTCTTTACGGTCTCCGCATTGAACTGCTCCTATTAAACGATCTATTTGCTCTTTTGTCATATAGATATCCTCCTTTCTAAATACAATCTTTATATATCTTTATATCGGCAAATAATACAAAAAATAAAGCTTAGCATGAAAATACTCACACTAAGCTTTTCTTTAAGGCTTATATTAAAAATCTACCTCTGTTCCGTAGTAACAACATTTTAACAATTTTTCCATTTCCGCAGGAGTAATCGCTCTCGGATTAGAACCGGTACAAGCATCTCCAACCGCATTTTTCGCGATTTCAGGAAGCTTTTGTAAGAATTCTTCTTCGTTTACGCCGAACTCTTGCATCGTTCTCGGAATATTTAAAATTTTGTTGTATTTGTTAATCTTATCGCATAAAGCTTGCACCAATTCTGCATCGCTGTTTCCTGTTAAGCCAACCGAACGAGCGATATCGGCATATCTTGCTTCTGCTGTCTTTGCGTTATATTTAATAACGAACGGTAAATACATAGCGTTTGCACAACCATGCGGAATATGGCCGGTACTAAATGCAGCGCCTGTTTTATGCGCCATCGAATGAACGATGCCGAGTAAAGCATTTGTAAATGCCATACCTGCTAAGCATTGTGCATAGTGCATTTGCTCCCTTGCTGTCTTATCCCCTTTATAGGAAGCCGGTAAGTAATCGAATACCATGTGAATTGCCTTTAATGCCAAAGGATCTGTAAACGGCGAATTCAAAGTTGATACATACGCTTCAATCGCGTGTGTTAAAGCATCCATACCGGTATGAGCCGTTAATTTTTCCGGCATTGTTTCTGCTAAATCCGGATCCACGATAGCAACATCCGGTGTGATGTTAAAGTCAGCCAAAGGATATTTAATTCCTTTAGAATAATCCGTAATAACCGAAAATGCCGTTACTTCGGTAGCCGTACCGGAAGTAGAAGGAATTGCTAAGAATTTTGCTTTTTTACGAAGTTCCGGGAAGGAGAAAGGTTGAATAATTTCTTCGAAAGATGTTTCCGGATATTCATAGAACACCCACATAGCTTTTGCCGCATCAATCGGAGATCCGCCGCCCATCGAAATAATCCAATCCGGTTCAAATTCACGCATCATTGCAGCACCCTTCATAACGGTTTCTACCGATGGATCCGGCTCAACATTTTCAAACAAACGAACTTCAAAACCTGCCGATTCCAAATTTGCAACAGCCTTATCTAAGAAACCGAATCTCTTCATCGAGCCACCGCCCACAACGATAACGGCTTTCTTTCCTTTCAAATTCTTTAATTCATCCAATGTACCTCTTCCATAATAAATATCTCTTGGTAATGTAAAACGTGCCATAAAATTACCTCCTTTAATTTATTTCTTTCACCCCTATTATCGTACTTTGAGGTTCTTTTCTGTAATGTATAATAATCATAGGTATCATTCACAAAAAGAATGAAATTTATACCAAAATGTGATAAAATTTCATAGAAACATTTGTAGGGGACGGCGTCCTCGACGTCCCGCATTTCGAAAGGAGTTCATTATGAATCTGCAACAATTAAAACAAATCATCGAAGTAGAGAAAACGGCAAGCATCACGCAAGCCGCGAAGAATCTATATATGGGACAACCCAATTTAAGTAAAAGCATTAAGGAGTTAGAAAACGAACTCGGTATTATTCTATTTAAAAGAACGGTAAAAGGCGTCGAAGCAACCGGCGAAGGATTGCAATTTCTGCGCCACGCAAAAGAAATCGTCGGAAAAGTGGAGGAACTGGAATCCTTATATAAACCAACACAAGAGAAGAGTTTCCAATTTAAAATCTCCGTTCCCCGTGCGACTTATATCTCCCTCTCCTTCTCAAACTTCCTAAACCAAATCGACAAAACTCAAGCCATGGATATTCGTTATAAAGAGACCAATCCGTTAGACACGATTGACGATGTTGCAAGCGGCGAAAGCACGTTAGGAATCATTCGCTATCAAAATATCTATGAAGATTACTTTTTAAATTTATTAAAAGAAAATCACCTTCATTACGAAGAAATCGGAAGCTACCATATGTGCTTGCTAATGAGCAAACATCATCCTCTTGCCACTTATACTACCATCCCTTATCTTACTCTCAGCAAATATATCGAAATCGTCCACGGAGATTTTCAAGTTCCTGCCCTTTCACCGGAAAGAATGGAAAAGATGAAAAAGTTACAAGAACCCCAAAGAAGAATTCATATCTACGATAGAGCAAGCCAATTTGATTTACTCCAAAACGTCGAAGGAGCTTATTTATGGGTTAGCCCTCTTCCCTTCTCCGAGCCTGCCAAATACGGCTTAATTCAAAAAGAATGCAGCGATGCCGGAATTAATAAAGATGTCGTGATTTATGGGGCGAAAGAAAAATTGACGGAATATGAAACAACGTTCATTGAGTTATTAAAACAAAATTTTAAAAAAAGTAACAAGTGAATTAAAGCTCAAAAATTTACAAAATATTACATGTAAAATATTGTATTTATTGGAAACTTATTATATATTATAACTGTTCTATAGAACATATCCGCTAAAAAGGAGGTGATTCTATGGAACAATTCTCCAAAATACTTATACTGTCTATCATTCTTTTCCTTTTACTTACATCTCAATCATTCTAAGGAACGAAAAGGCCGTAAAAAAACGGCTGTAACGGCAGCCGTTTTTTTTTACCGAATCCGCTAAATTCGGTGATTCTATGGAATGTCTCCAAAAATACTTATTATACTTACAAATTTACTATATCATTTATGCTCGTTTTTGTCAAGTCTTTCCATTTCCAATCTTACAAACATTCTCGAATTCTCTTAATTGTAGCCTCTTTTCCCATAACCTGCATAATTTCATACATATCCGGCGACATCTGTCTGCCTGTCAAAGCCACACGAATGACATTCGAAACGTCGCTGATATTTCCCTTATACTGATCCGGATTTGCCTTGTAATCCTTGTTATTGCTTGCAAAACCAAGTTTATCACAGATCGCCTTAATCTTATCGAACCAAACTTGTTTCTCATCGTCAAAAACATAGGTTTCCAAATAAGCATTCAAAATCGCTTTTCTATCTTCTTCCGAAATCTTCTCGGAAAAATCATATTGATGATCAAATTTATCTTCAAAGAAATAGGAAATCTGATTCTTCACGTCGCTCCACTTTCCGATATCTTTTCTTGGCTTATTTCCTCCCTTTTCAATACTGAACATCTTTACCGCGTACTCTTTATTTCGTGTTAACATTTCATGAAGCTCGGAATCGAATTTTTCTGCCCATTCTTTCGTATAAGAATAAACTTCTTCTCCTGTCATCTTGGAAATAACATCTTTACTGATATCGTTTAACTTCACTAAATCGAACAATGCGCCACTGGCATTCATATCGGATAACTTAATTTGAAACTCGGTATAAGGCGTCATCGGATTTGATCTTCTCCATGGTTCAAAAGAAGAATTCGCAATATTCAATAAATATTCCGTTACCGCTACATTCGGATAACCCTCTTCAAAATAATAAGAAACTGCCGCTTCCGAGTCCTTTCTCTTACTTAACTTTCTCTTTGTTTCTCCCTCTTTCTTCATAATCGGAGAAATATGTGCATACTTTGGTGGTTCCCATCCCATTGTCGCAAACATCTGTAGATGTACCGGAATCGAAGATAACCACTCATCTCCGCGGATAACCAAGTTGGTTCTCATCAAATGATCGTCAACAACATGTGCAAAATGGTAAGTCGGGATTCCGTCAGATTTAATAATAACGTGATCAATATCATTTTCCGGAAACTCTACTTTTCCATGAATCAAGTCTTTATGAAGAATCTTGCGATTATTCACTCCCGGACTTCTCATTCGAACGACAAACTTCAAGCCCTGATTAATCTTCTCTACAATTTCATCATTCGAAAGGTTTCTGTCAACGGCCCATTGACCGTAATAACCGGTTCTTGCCTTTACTGCTTCCTGTCTCTTACGAGTTAACTCCAATTGTTCCTCGGTGCAGAAACAAGGATATGCTTTTCCCTCTTCAACCAACTTCTTCGCAAAGGTACGATAAACATCTGCACGTTTACTCTGGGTATAAGGTCCATACGCGCCGACATCCGTTTCGTTCTCTCCAATAACACCCTCATCAAAATTAACGTTAAAATCACGAAGTACGTTAATAATTTGACTAACGCCATCCGCTACTTCACGCTTTTTATCGGTATCCTCAATTCTCAAGAAAAATACACCGCCGGATTGATGGGCATTGCGTTCTGCAATTAACGACGCATACAAACCTCCGATATGTATAAAACCGGTCGGACTCGGTGCAAAACGAGTTACAATCGCCCCTTCCGGTAAATTACGCTTAGGATACAATTCTTCATAATACTCCGGTGTTTTCGTCACATCCGGAAATAAAAGATTTGCTAATTCTTTATTGTCCATTTCACTCATTCCTTTCTCAAAATACTTCTCTATTTTACTACATTTTGACAGTCTTTGCAATAGAATGGGTATAGAAAAAAGCCCTACTGCTATTACACAGTAAGGCTTCAACATTAAAGTGTGTTAAACAACCAAATGTCCGGCGCATACGATGATGTCTTCGGTTTCACAACAACCGCAAAGGCTGCCACCTTACATTCCTCGAATTGAGCCAATATCCACGGAACAACCTTTTCCCATATCATCGTTCCGCTCACCGTCACCGCAGTATGTCGAGAGGAACTTGCCACATAAAGAATGTGGACAGATAGTTCTTTCGCTTCTTTCAATTCGGTGGCGATTCTCAAATCTTCATTCAATGCGCCATCCAATGCTTGTCGCACATGATAATCATCATCTCCGTCCGAAAGAAGCGTAATCGGCATACTCAAGCCGTAATGGCGAAAAGCATCCGGATATCCCTTCTTGAGGGAAAGCATAACTTGTTCCAGCGCACCATACATCCAAGTCATCGACTTCATTTCACACTTCCGTCCTTTCTCATTTCAAGTAACATTACCTGAGGTCCTCGGATTTCATAAATAACCGACTTGTATTAAACACACATCTATTCTATCATATCATTATTTACATAACATTTCAACACTTATTTCTCTATTTCCCTTAAAAAGCTCTTACCGGTCCCAATCTTCTCAAGTCCAAGATACTCCAAAATCGTTTCCGCCAAATCCGCAAAACAGCTTCTTGTACCAAGTTCAACTCCCTCTTTTACATTTTTCCCGTAGCACAAAACCGGAACATATTCCCTTGTGTGGTCGCAGCCCGGTGTTGTCGGATCACAGCCATGGTCAGCAGTAAAGATAAGAATATCCTCTTCCTTTAATTCTGCCATCAACTCCGGAATTCTCTTATCCAATTCCTCTAACGCTTTCCCATACCCCACAAAATCATTTCTGTGACCGTATAACATATCAAAATCCACCAAATTTGTAAAAATAAGCCCATCTTCTATTGTTTTCATATAATCCAACGTCTTATCTACCCCGTCCATATTTCCCTTCGTATGTACTGCATCCGTTACACCAATCTTACAGAAAATATCTTCAATCTTACCAACTGCCGCTACATGCTGCCCTGCCGATTTTATGACATCCAGCATCGTTTTACCGGTAGGAGGTACAGAATAATCCCGACGATTTGAAGTTCTGTTAAAAGAATCTTTATTTTCTCCGACGAAAGGACGTGCAATAACACGAGAAACTTCTCTTTCCCCCTTTAACATTCCGCGCGCCACTTCACAAATTTGATAAAGTCTCTCTAAACCGAAGGTTTCTTCATGTGCCAATATCTGAAAATTACTGTCTACCGGAGAAACATACACAATCGGATAACCCGTTCTTAAATGTTCTTCCCCGTATTCCTTCATAATCTCGGTACCGGAACCTGCTACATTTCCGATAACTCCTTCTAAGCCTGCTTTCTCCACAAACTCCTTAATAAAGTCTTCCGGCATTCCCTTCGGATTTGTACGGAATGGAATCTTTGTAATTACACCCGACATCTCCCAATGTCCGACAGTCGTATCCTTTCCGCAGGATTTCTCTGCCATTCTGCCATACGCACCGATTGGATGATCGCAAGTTCCTAACGCTTTATTTCCTTCAATATTTCCTAACCCCAATTTCAGAAGATTCGGAATAGCAAGACCGTTATTTGCTTGAAAAACATGCGTAAAAGTATTTACACCTTCATCGTTAAACTGTTTTGCGTCCGGTAAAGCCCCGATTCCCGCACTATCCATTACCACCAATATCACTCGTCTCATAAAAATGCCTCCTTAAATTTATCCCTACTGTGATTGCGCCTTTCTTTCACTAAAAAGAAAAGACGATATCCCTTCTCTTAGAATATCGTCTTACGTTTCGAAAAATACTAATTACGCTCTCGGATGTGTTTTTTGATAAACTTCTTTTAATTTATTATTCGCAAGTTGCGCATAAATTTGCGTAGAAGAAATATCGGAATGACCAAGCATCTCTTGAATCGCGTGCAAATCCGCCCCATTCTCTACCAAATGTGTCGCAAAAGAGTGACGTAACGTATGCGGCGTGATATCCATAGAAATCTTCGCTTGATTCTTATATTGTTTAATAATCTTCCAGAATCCTTGCCTCGTCAATCTCGAACCGTTTGTATTAACAAATAAAGCTTGCTCGTTATCGGTATGAATCATTGCATTTCTTGCATTGGTTAAATAATCTTTCAATGCAGCACAAGCTGTATTTCCAACCGGAATTACTCTTTCCTTGTGAGCATTTTTACATTTAATAAAGCCCATATCTACATTAATATCTTCCAAATTCAAGTTAATCAATTCGGAAACTCTGATACCTGTAGCGTATAAAACTTCTAACATCGCTTTGTCACGATAACCTTTTAAATCCACACACTTCGGTTGTTCCAATAAAAGATTTACTTCGCTAACCGATAAAACCTTCGGAAGTTTCTTCTCCATTTTCGGAGACTCCAATCCCTCTGTCGGATCATCTTCCACTTCTTTAATACGTACCATATACTGATAGAAAGAACGAATAGAGGCTAAATTTCTCGAAATGGTAGAAGTAGCCTTTCCCTCTTTTTGAAGGTACATCAAATAAGTAATAATGCCGGTTTTGGTAGCAGTTTTAAAATCAAGATTATTTGCTTTTACATAGGACATATATTGTTCAATATCTCTTCGATAGGATTGTAATGTATTATCCGATAACTTCTTGTCTTTTTCCAAAAAATCGGTAAATCTGCTTACGTAATTTTCCATGCAATAATCATCTCCCTTTGAATGTTCACGATTTATTTTAACATTTTCCTAAAAATTATTCAATATATTTATGTAAATTTATTGAAAGTTTTTTTAAGATTTGTAATCGCTCCCTAAAATAACCGTCACATCCACTTTTGCATCATCTTCTATTTCGTTCTTTATTGCACCTTTTCCTAAAAAGTCCTTAATCTCTTTCGCGTAATTAACAGAAGTTCTGTTAATAATAGAAGTATTGATGTTCGTCGTAGTCTTATAATTCCCAATCTTTGTTACATTATACCCTTCCTCTTTTAGCTTTTCCGCAACAGAATTTGCTAATCCGTTTTTAGAAGTGCCATTTAACACCTCAATTGAAATTTCCTCTTTCGAGTTTTTTACGGTTTTATCCTCAGAATTGCTCGTATCATCTGTCGTTTCATCAACAACATCGATATTATTAAATAATCTTTCTACAACTTCCACTGTTTTTTTCGCATCATGCACATAATAAGAAATATTGTCAATATACATTCCTTCACCCGGTAAAGTTTCGATATGCAAATTATCCGGATCAAACTTCTTAACATCATCTAAATATTCCAAGACATCCGCAATATTGATATCTGTCTTAATCAATTCAAAGCCGAGCTTTATTAATTCCGGAAGTTTTGTAATAATACTTGGTTTTAGCACTGTCTGAACGGCTGATTTAATAAATTCCTTCTGCGCCTCAATTCGCTGGACATCTCCTAACGCATATCCGGTACCGTCATTATTCTTACGGAAACGAATAAATTGCTCTGCCTTATCTCCATTTAAAACTTGCGGTCCTTTTTTCAAATCAATATGAAGATTTTGTTCATTATCATCATACTTCATATCAAACGGAATATCCATCGGAATACCACCGATAGCATCTACCATTTTCTTTACTGCCTTTGTATCCAATAAAACATAATTATCAATCGATACCGACGTAATTTCCGTCACTTTATCTACTAGATCCTGCATATTTCGCTTCTTTGCATAGGTAGAATTAATTTTTCCATCTATGCTTCCGATGACTTTCGTATCTCGCGGAATGGATAACGCATTAATTTTTCCGGATTTCGGACTGTAACGTGCCAACAAAATAAAATCCGTCAAAGGTCCGTCCGGATGTAAGCCGGCAATTAAAACCGTTTTTGTTTCTTTTGTATCGGTAAATAAAGAAAGAGGTGAATCATTTACATCCTTACCGCTGATTTTTGTATATAATACTATCGCACCTAAAATAATCGCAAACAACAAAAATAGAATTACAGTAAATTTTAATATCAATTTTATAAATTCTTTCAAGCGATCAACCCCTATTTATTCTTTTAAAATATTTGCGGCAGTTTCCAATGCGTCCAAACTTTGTTGGTGAATCGCCTTTCCTCTTTCCGCCACATTCTCAATACAATATTTTAACGCTGCCAAATAACCTTCGTTCAAATCCCGATATACAATTTCTCGAATCTCTTCCAATCCCGGAAGAGTCCTACCTTCCTCAATCAAATCCGCAATATAAATAATTTTATCCAGATCCGTCATTTCACGATTTGCTAAAGTGTGATAACGAATCGCTTCCTCAATTTCCGGATTTGCACCAAAAACATTTTTCGCAATATCCGCTCCTACATCCGCATGCAAAATTCCCGGTGATGAGCGTTTTATATCGTCGATGGGAATTTGATGTTCGTCACAATACGCAATTAATTCCTCATTTTGCATATTTTTCGCACAATCATGCAATAATCCGGCAAATTTCGCATTATAAATATCAACATGATACATCTCTGCTAACTTTATCGCCATCTTCATCACATTCAAACTATGTAGGAATCGACCTTCCTTCAATCTTCCCTTCAAATACGCAATAATCTCTTCTTCATTAAGATTCTCCAAAATTCGCCACATCCTTTATATTCACATTATTGATAATTTCACTCGCAACCGTCGGCACAAAATCATTGATTTTATTTCCGATGAAAGAACTTGCCAAAGCATTCTTTGTTGTTTCCAAAGACGGTAAAGGCAACCAATTAATCAAGGTAATCAAAATATATACAATCAAGACACCTTCGACACCTCCAAGCAGTATACCAGCCAATCGATTTACCTCATTTAATATCGGTAATTGGAAAACTTGATTTAATAGGAAGAACACAATTCGGAAAGCTATTTTCAATACGATAAAAACAAGTAAAAATGCAATCACATTAATTATTCTGCCCACAAACATCTGAATAATATCATTACTCAGCATGGTTAATTGTGTCTCTACGATCTCCGTCTGACGAAACATCCGGTTAATGATGATTTCATCCAAATGAAGGTTTGTAATCAAAAAACCGGCAACCGGTTTTGTTAATTGAAATGAGAAAAACGCAATGAGAATATACTGTACTAAGCTTAAAATTGAGCCAACCAAGCCCTTTCGATAACCCAAGAATAAAAAAACAGCCATAATTCCCAATATCACCAAATCAATTTGATTCATGAATACCTCCCGTAATCTTTTTTGAAATCACCACACGCTGATTGCCGGAATAATCCTTCAAAACTTCAATTTCCCGATAATTTTGCTCCGATAAAACTGCAGAAACCGCATCTGCCTGCCGAAAACCGATTTCAAAAGCTAAGATTCCGCCGTCTCGTAAATACGTCTTCGCTTTTTCTGCAATTTCCCGGTAAAAATCCAACCCATCTCTACCTCCGGCTAACGCAAGTTTCGGTTCATACATTACTTCTTTCTGCAATTCTGTCATTTCGCTCTCGGTAAGATACGGCGGATTAGAAACAATTGCATCAAACTTTATATCCGGTATTTTTTGAAATCGATCTGAAAGAATAAATTCCACCGCAACTTGATTTTCGAAAGCATTTTTTTTCGCTGTTTCAAGTGCTTTTTTGCTGATATCCGAAGCAAATATCTCTGCCTTCTCCAAATACTTCTTTAACGAAATTGCAATACAACCAGAGCCGGTACAAAGATCCAATAGTTTCACTTTTTTCTCTTTTTCGATACGCTGTATCACACTTTCTACTAAAATCTCCGTATCTGCACGCGGAATCAAAACATTTTCATTAACCAAAAAGCGTAAACCCATAAAATACGTATACCCGAGTAAGTATTGCAAAGGTTCTCCCTTCGCCCTTTTTTCAATGATAGTGTAAAACGCTTCACTTTCTTTTTCCGAAATGACTTCATCAAAGTGCGTCACAAACCACTCTTTCGTTTTTCCGGTCACTTCCGATAAAATCATCTGCGCTTCCATTCGAGCATTTAAATTGCCGGAAGCTTGCAAGAACTCTGTTCCTTTTTGCAGTATTTCCTGTATTATCATCATAATTCCTCAATCGCCGTTTTTAACGCCGTAATCGCAATAAAAATCTGTACATCATCCGGTTCTCTTGTTGTAAAGCATTGAAACCACATTGCCGGCATAGCAAACGCTCTTCCTATTTTTCCACGGAACTTTCCAAAGAATCGAATCACTTCATAAGAAACTCCGGCAACAACCGGTAACAGCAAAATTCGTTGTAAAATTGTAAGCCAGATGTTGTCTGCCTTAAAAAATGCAAATACGATAATACTTACAATCATCACAACAAAAATGAAGCTGGTACCGCATCTCGGGTGAAAACGGGAATGTTTTTTTACATTTTCAATCGTAAGTTCTTCCCCCGCCTCAAAACAGTTAATCGTCTTATGTTCCGCCCCATGATACTCAAACACTCTTCTGATATCCTTCATATTAGACACAAGTAATAAATATGCAAAAAAGATTAAAATTCTTAACGCGCCCTCTACTAAATTAAACCAGATTCTTTGATCGGTATCTACATTGTTAAAGAATAGCCCTGCTACATAGGTCGGAAGAATAAAGAATAAAGTAATACAAATTAGTAAAGACACCAAAAGCGAAGTAAACACAATCCAACCGTGTATTTTTTCTTTTGTTTCACGTTCCTCTACCACTTTCATCTCTTCCGCCGAATAAAGACCGGCATCCTCGGAAGATTTTTCCTCAGTATCAAAATAATCCGCCGAAAACAATAAAGTCTTCATTCCCAAGGTTATCGACTCAAAAAACGCAACAATTCCTCGAATCAAAAAAATCTTCAAAAATTTTACTCTGTCTGTAATGGAATTCACATCACCCTTATCCAAAAGAACGTTTCCGTTTGTCTTTCGAATCGCCACCGCATATTTCTTGGGTCCACGCATCATTACTCCTTCAATAACTGCTTGTCCTCCTACATTTACTTTTTGGGAAGCCATTTTCATTCCTCCTTACTTTACCTTCGCTAAAACGATCATTTTTCCTTCATTAAACAAATCTGCTTTTATTTTTTCTATCCTATAACCCTGTTGTGTTAAAAACGTCATAATAGAATCGCGCGAAAAGATATTTTTCATTCCGGATTTTGTCCAAAGCGGAATTTCTTTATTTGTTGAAAAAACGCTGTTTTTGTCATATAGATTCAATAAAAGTATTCCTTTTTCCGTTAAATGCGTTTTCAACAAATTTAATTGTCTCAAAATATCTTCTTGCTTTTCTAAAACGTTGCTTAGATAAATCATATCATATTTATGATCATTACTCAACGATTCCGTCATATTTCCTTTTGTTACTTCATGTCCCAACGCTCTCGCAACCGCTTCAAAAGCAGTATTTTCCTTTTCCAAAATCAAAACAGAAATCTTCGATTCCGATATTTCCTCAAAAACATCATACGCACTCTTTATCTCTTTATCGTCAAGCTCTCTCTTCACCTGCTTTTCCGGATAAATCTTTTCCGTCATAAAATTATAAGCAAAAGTATGATCACACTTCGGGCATTTTAAATACTTCACGATAAACGAATCATTATAAGAAAGTTCCGCATCCTGCAAATTGGTATAAGTACAATCCGGAACGCCTTTTTCTCCGCAAATCGGACATTTTTCCCGATACTCTTCCTTGCGTTTCCCATAAACATATCTCGCATTCGAATTCTCTTCCGGTAATAACTTTGAAGCAAGGAATAAATTTTCTTCAAATGCTTTTTCATAACAATAAAAGCTCAAATCTGCATTTCCGAAAAAATTATAAATCATTCCAAGTCGGTAATATGACTCCGCTTTATTATAATCGTATTTTATCAGCAGACGGTAATATTTTTCCGCATAGTGATATTTCTTTAATTGGAAAGCTTTCTCAGCAAAGCGATAAAAAACCTCCGCATTTTGCGGGATAAGCGAAATCTTTCTGTCTTTTAACGATTCCTCGAAAGATACCGTCGTTTCCTTCTTATTTTCCGCAGGAAGGTCCTCAAAATCATCTGCCAAAAGCAATCTTTGTATTTCCAAAAACTCCTTTACCCGTTCTTTATACTCTTCCAATTTCTCGTCGTCTGCCTCTAAAATTTCGCAAAGCGTCACAATATATTGGCTTAAAAATCCACTTGCAATCACATTTTCCAACGTTTCCGGCAATTTATCAAAATCATTGATACGATAATAAACATTTGCGAGAACAAAATTTCGATACGCCGTAAAATCATCGCTTTTCTTGTCTTCTGTAGAAAATTCACACCAATATAAAGCACGGTCATAAGAATAATTCGAATAATAATATCGAATCACTTCTTTTAGTGCCTTCTCTCCGCTTTCACGATAAACATTCAGTAATTTCTGAATCGTTCCTTCCTCTGCAATATAAGAAATTTCCTGAAAAATATTAATAAATATTGCAAAATCCTGTTCAGTAATCGAAGAAAGTTTTTCTCCGTTAAAATATGCCGATAGTATCTTCGTAAACAGAGGAGCGATATATTTCGATAGCTCCTCATACTTTTCTTTCAGATTTCCGCATATCAACGCCGCAGAAACATAAATCAAAGCCTTTGAATCCTTACTTTCATTATAGGCTTTCATATAAGTATCCGTAATTTCTTCAAAATTATTTGTAATCATGCGAGAAGTAAAAAAGGAATGATCGATTTCATCATACATTTTATGCCATTTCACAAAATAATACAAAAAGATATCATGAAAAGCCGTCAGACGAAGCGAATCCACTAAAAATCGCAAAACTTCTTTATTATTAATGTCATAAATCGAATTAAGGAAAATTACGATATCATCCGGCTTTTCAGAACTCATAATATACAAAAGTCCTTTTAACGTATCATAATGCAACGGATCGTTTTTCACGGATTCGGTAAAGTAATTGAGTGCCCCGATTTTATCATTATGCAACAAACGATCTTCCCCCAAAATGCAATAAACTTCTCCTTTTCGCGCGTAAAACGTATTGGACTTTGCCGGATTATTTTTATCGAAATCCTTATCCAATTCAATTGCTTTCTCTAACCCCTTAATCGCTTTTGCATAATCGATATTGGCAAGCAACGCGTACTCATAAAAATAAAAAGTAGGATTATCGGCATTCGCTTCTTTTGCCTCTTCCAAGACCTTACGACAGTCCTCTGTAGAATATTCATTCGGCAAAGCAAGCAGTAATTTCATTTTCGCCTCGTATAAATTATTGCCGATATTATAAGACTTAATTTGTTCATCATAATCTTCTATCATCGAAATCATTTTATAAAAATGATTCGCAACAGAAGGATTCGTCTTAAAATTCTCCCGCAACGCATAAAAATAATCAATCCCCGAAAAATTGCCAAGTGCATAATTTTTCTCAAGTAGTGCTTTATTTCTCGCCGCCTTCTTCGCAAGAACTCTTCTCATATAGCCGGAATGCATCACCGTCAAATAATCCCTGTATAAGCTTGCTAAAGCTACGTCTTTATTCAAATCGAATAACGTCTCATGAATCGCACGTTGAAAACGAATATTTTCTTGTTTCTTAAAAATTCGAGTGGTACATCCTCTCTCCAAAATTTCATTTTCATCCGCTAAATTCACCAATTTACAAGCAATCGCAAAAAATCCCTCTTGTTCCGTCTCGGAAATTGCCCGCTTAATTTGTTTCGCGCAATCCCCCTCAAACCACTCATCCGCATCCAAAAAAATAATCCAGTCCCCCGTCGCATGGTCAAGCGCAAAATTTTTAGCCGCAGAAAAATCCCCAATCCATTCAAAGTGCAAAACTTTTGCACCCGCCTTCTCCGCCAACTCAACCGTACGATCCGTAGAACCGGTATCTACCACAATAATTTCATCCACATAATCTTTATAGCTGTTGATTGATTTTACAATATTCTCTTCTTCATTTTTCGCAATAGTACAAGCAGATAATCTCATCTTTTCTCTCAACACCCCTTTGTCATAAGTATAGATATATTTATCATAATATTTTATCATTCAAAATGCAAGTATAACCTTTGTGAATTGCCATAGGAATGTTACAAATCCTTGTATCTTTCCAAAAAAGATTGGTAGAATACAGTTTGTACGGACACAATTCATTGTGTCCTAATTCTAAGCGTCTGCCTATTTCGCGGACATAATAGCAGTCGAAACTTCCCAATCACTTCATTCTTGGTATTTCTTTACACAGGACGTACAAGCCACTTTGCTCATGGTGTTACGTCTTCAAATGCTGTCTCTACAATGATGGTACAATCGTTGTAGGGGACAGGTTTCTCGCTCCGATAGGTTATAAATAGCAAAAAAGATATAGTCTGAACTGTCTATTGTACGGACAGCACTTAAGCTGTCCTAACTCTACGACCGCACGAATGTGATCCTGACTCGTCCTCTGGAAAGACGCCTTACTCAAATCATCCGCATTCTCCAAAACCTTCCCGGCTGTTTTTCCGGTATCGCTTATCGAATCGACGATTTTGTTAACGCCCTTACTAAGTGCAATTGCAAAGATAATGTCTCCCGTAACATAACCAACCGCCCATTCGACGTTTTTATTATTCTATCAATTTCAGCTTACCGTAAACTATTAAGCAATAGAAAAAGGAGAAGAGACTTGTCATTGTCATCTCTTCTCCTTATAAATCACATCAAGTTTGTCCAAATATTTACACTACATTAAGTATTTTCTCAGCAACAATTTTGCATGCTTCCATATCGGTATTATATATTTCCGTTCCAAATGCATGAAGAAAAATTTCATTTATTTTTGCTGCCAATTTCTCAATTCGTATATCCTGATTTTGTTGCATAAAATCATATATACATTTAACCTCATTAAAGTATTCATTCTTAGGAGCTAACGGAAAAAAGCCAATTGGATCCCATTCGTTTATAACTTTGATTATCTCATCCATAAATTCACCTACTCCCCAAACAATCTTCTTATCACATTTATCATATTACTGTCAAATTCAGTGCTACTCCAAGCTGTAATCAATTTTCCTTCCTTGCTCACAATCGCCACACCTTCTCTGGTTATATAAGCATATTTGCTTCCGCCATTCTGAGAAAGCACTTTTCCACTATTAACAATTTGGTCTATTAATTCCTTATTAATTCCTCTTTGTTCCATACGAAGCATTCCATGAATTGAAATTTCAGACCAGTTTACTTTAATATTAGGATTCTCAACATATACCCCCATCTTACCAAATTCTTCTCCATATCGTGCAACCTTGCCAACATCTTCCGCGTTCCCGATTCCTGCCTTAACGCTCTGACTCGCCCTCTGCAAAGACGCCTTACTCAAATCATCCGCATTCTCCAAAACCTTCCCGGCTGTTTTTCCGGTATCGCTTATCGAATCGACGATTTTGTTAACGCCCTTACTAAGTGCAATTGCAAAGATAATGTCTCCCGTAACATAACCAAGCGCCCACTCGGCGTCTGCTTGTTTCGCATGCACAATCTTGTCGCCGATTTCGGCTACGGTTTCTTGGAAGACTTCCTGCATAATCCTTCGTTCTTCGCTCTTCGCAAAAAAGACAGCTTTTCCGTAGAATTCTGCAATCTTTGTCGCTTCCGGCTTTTTCAGCTTATCACTGTTTCCGGTAATCAAGTTTCCAAGATTACTAAATCCGGTAACGCCCATATCGACACCAAGTTCGATAATGTATCCCAATCCCATCAAATTATCCTTTAGTGCCTCAATAAAGCCCTTCCAGTAATCCAACGACAGTTGCATGATAAACAAACTGCGTTTGCTGCGGTCAACATTAATAGTTTCTACGTATTGTTTCAAAATCCTTCCGTCTTCGTTCACTACATAAATATAACAGTCGTAATAACCACATCTTTCAATTACGCCCTTCGCTTCTTTTGTGGTAAGATTCACTTCCCACTGAAACGGTACCGGCTTTTCCAGCAAATCGTTTGCCGTAGGATTCAAGAATTGGACATATACTGCCTTCGCATTGGAGTCAAAATCCGTTTGTAGCGTAACTTCTTCACGTACCGTATAATGCTTATCCCACGGGAAGTTAAGAATTTTTCCCCACGGAGCCTCCGTAAACGGTTTCTCATACTCCACCTCAGCGTCACTGTCAAAGCAAAGCAGATAATAAGTCTCTTCATCAACCCAACCGTTTACATACAGACCATTTATCAGCTGATAATACGCAATATTATTTGCGGTTATTGCTCCATAGTAACCGGTAACCAATTGACTTGAATAACCCAAATCCACCAGCTTCTCTTGAATTTCCTTCACTGTCGCAGATGTCGTTCCGTTTTTAGCAACATAAGAAAACTTCTGTTCGCTTACTTCTTCGATGGTACGTATTCCGTTTTCGATCTCTTGATATTCTTTTATCAAGTCATCTAATTCAGAGTAAATCTCTGAAAACCACTCCAACGAAATTATGCCGCTATCCATAACATCTTTTGCGGCAGACTGATAAGAACGTAACTCATTGATACGAATCGAAATCCAAGAATTAGAATTTGCAACACCGATTTCCGGCTCTTTCTCAAAACGCTCGAAAGTAGCGTTATAATAAGTTTTTGCAAAATTCTTCATTTCATCTGCTTCGTACCAATTCGAACTCAAGAAACCATACCCGTCGTAGTAATTTGCGTACAAGCCGGCAATTTTTGCAATTGCAGTGAGCTCTACGAACATTACACCGTTTTCGACATAAGGTGCAACTTCCTGCACAACATCGGTATTTCTTACCTTAAAATCATCACAACAAAATCCTGCTTGTTCCTGCTTATTCAGCCAAACATACGCATTTTCTCCACTCCATCCGACAAAACCGCCTACTGCTTCCACAACAGACTGTAGCGGCACCATCAGCTTGTTCTGCACAATTTTAGGTGCAGTCGGTAAATAAGAGGGAATTCCGTCAACATAAAACGCAATATCTCCAACCTTCAGTACAACCCCCTCCGAAATATGCGAAAGATAGGACAATTTTTTATAGTTGCATACTCCGCAAAGTTCGCCGGTAAAATTATGTTGCTCAATAGAGATTTCCGTTTTGGAACCGGAAAAATTCCCGCAGGAACAAGTATCCATATAGTTCACAATTACTTTATGGGTAGCTTCGTCGTTTGGTATATAACGAGTCTCAAAATATTCCCTCACATAGTGGCACTCATGCACATCATCCTGCGGAATTTCTGCCGTATAGCCACATGCACAACTACTTCCAGACATATTATGTTCTTCCCATCGATAACTCGGAATATTTTCCTCAATTACCGTAGAACAATCATAACAATAAAGATTATAGTAATCTGCGATATTATGTCCATCTACGTCAAAAATTCCACTATACTCGGAATGATTCGCATAAAGATACTGTGCATTATGATGAGAACACTCTGTTATAACTTCCATCACATATCCACAACCGCATCGAGTTCCTTCAAAGTAATGATCACACCATTCGTTTACCGTTACCTCTTCAAGAAACTCTCCGCAATCTTTACAGATACGGTTGTAATGGTGTTCCACCTCATGATACGTTTCGTTATACCTTCCGGTATAATAGGTCAGATTATAATCATCACGATATCTTTCGTGTTCGTACCTTTCCTCCGACTTTTCGTAGCCGCAGCCACATTGTTTTCCAATAAAATCATGATATTGCCATTCACTTTCTGTTACCTCTTTCAGAATTTCTCCGCAATTGACACAAACACGATTGTAATAATGCCTTACTTCATGCTGCATTTCATCGTAACTTCCCGTATATTCGCTTCTTCCGCTGTAGTCATCTCGATAATCGTTATGTTCACACTCTTCTTCCGGTTTCGTATAACCGCAATCGCAACAAGTCCCATCAAAGTAATGATCTTGCCACTCATCTCCGGTTATCTCTCCAAGAAACTCTTCGCAACGATTACAGATACGGTTGTAATAATGCCTCACTTCATGCTGTTCTTCATTATAACTTCCCGTATATTCGCTTCTTCCGCTGTAGTCATCTCGATAATCGTTATGTTCACACTCTTCTTCCGGTTTCGTATAACCGCAATCGCAACAAGTCCCATCAAAGTAATGATCTTG
>JAGBIO010000025.1 GCA_017934955.1 Clostridia bacterium | reverse complement strand
CTTAACAGCTTATTATTTTCGTTAAAGCCTTGTACGGACAGCATTTATGCTGTCCTGCTTTCTGCCTTTTCTGTGGACAGCATGAATGCTGTCCCTACAATGATTGTGCCTTCTCTATAAATTTGAGTCTGACCTGTAACCGAAAAGCAAAGCTTTGTGACTATTGCTTTTCGCACATCTTTTATTTCTTTAACGCATCTTTCCTCTTAATCTTCTTTGTTGTCGTTTTTTCAAACTCCGTCTCTCTTATCTCAAACTCCTTCACCATCTTATAAGTAGACATCTGATTGTTATACTTTCGAATCTCTTGATCAATTAAATTCCGGACTTCTTCCGCCTCTAATTCCGTCTTATTCAAGAACGTCTTAATTTCCTCATAATTCGGAACAACAATCGCACATACCTTCGTTTCATTCTCCTTTGGCAAATCCTTTCCGTACACAACAGATTCTAAAATGTACGGACTTTTGTTAATATAAGACTCCACTTCCTCCGGGAAAATATTCTTTCCGTTTTTTGTAACAATAACGTTTTTCTTTCTTCCCGTTATGTAAAAATAACCTCTCTTATCGCGATAACCGATATCACCGGAATATAGCCAACCGTCTTTTAATACCGCATCGGTCGCTTCTTTGTTCTCATAATATCCCTTCATAATCGAATCGCTCTTAATTCGAATTTCACCGATTCCCTTTTCATCCGGTTCAAAAATATCCATATAAGTATCCGGAAGCGGTAACCCAATTGCCGCATCCTCCGGATCGGAAATCGGATTCAATGCCGCCAACGGAGAAGACTCTGTCAAACCGTATCCTTGTACCGCATTGATTCCAAAAGCACGGATTCCCTTTAATATCGCCGGATCAATTGCAGCGCCACCCGCAATAAACGTTTTAACTTCTCCGCCAAATCCTGCAATAATATCCTTAAATAACTTTCTTCTGATATCTACATTAAACTTCAATAATAAGTTACTCAATCCCAACGCAAATTTTACCTTTTTCCGAATCCCCTTTTTATCAATCTGTGCCCAAATCTTTTTATACATATTCTCCAAAATTAACGGCACAACCAATACAATCGTCGGTTTCACTTCCTGCATATTTTTCGAAATATGCTTTAATCCTTCGCAAAAATAAATCGTCGCCCCTTGGCTATTCATTAACAAAAATCCGCAAGTTCCTTCATAAGTATGATGAATCGGTAAAATCGATAAAAGTCTATCTTTCGGTGTAATTTCAAACAAAGCTGCGCCACCCATAACATTCGAAGCCAAATTCTTATGCGTCAGCATAACACCCTTCGCTAAATCCGTCGTACCGGAAGTGAAGAAAATTCCGGCAAGCTGATCTTCTTGAATCTTAATTCTCTGGTAACTTTCATTTCCGTCATCGATAATACGTTTTCCCTTTTTCAACATATTTTCATAAGAAAGCAAGGAATCCGATTCATCAACTTTCGCATCCATATTAATTGCAAACTTAAGTTCCGGACATTCCGGCATAACCTCCTTCATAACATCACGAAACTTTCCGGAAAACACAATTCCCTTCGAATGCGAACGTTTTAATAAATTAATCAATTCGATTTTTGGAAGTTCTTTATCTAACGGAATGATAACACCGCCACCACAAGTAACCGCCATATATGTTGCACACCATTCATAACGATTTTCCCCGATTACCGCAATATGCTCCTTACCAATCCCCAAATCCATAAGTGCAGTACCTAAACTATAAATATCTTCCTTATATTTGCGGAAAGTAATTTCCTTATTATACCCTTTCTCATCCCGTAAAACAAACGCGATCTTATCGCTATGTAAAGCAACTGTTTGGTCTAACATATCTTTCAAATGATGAATAATTCTTGAAGAAAACAAAGCTTTTGTCATCATTGGTTCCATTTTGCTCACACTCCTAAAAAAGATTTTTCTCGCTATCTTACAAATATATTTTAGCATATTTCAAGATTTTCACAAGCTGTTTTTTTCTTACCGTAAAAATTTCAGTTACAGTTTTTATAAGGATGGTACCATCTTTGTACGGACACAATTTATTGTGTCCTAATTCTGCTAAATTGTTAAAATTTATGCCGGAATAATAACCCTGCTACATCTTCAACCTTACTAAATACTCTTTATCTTCCTCCGAAATTCGATAAGACTCCCTCATCTTCTGAATACTCTTATTTAATACCCATTTACTCAAATGATGATTCGATAAGTACTTTAGCGTTTCTGTCCGACATTTACAGAATGCTGTCGCAATTAGCCATGCTTGTGCCATCTTCACATAATAAAAATCATTTGTTATCTTATCTGTTCTCTCTAATACTTCCTTAATATACTTCTCCTCCAAAAAGTAATCCAACATTAAAATCAGTCCGCAACGAATTTTCCATGGATTTTTTGCCTCTAAATAGCGCATAATATGAGAAAACCACAAATCTTTATCCTTTTTTATCTCCTTTAACGATGCACAAAACAAATCATTCATCGCCCAACTGCTGATTTTCGAAATATACGCATCCACCAAAGGGCACAATTCCTCATACCGTAATTTCAAATTTCCGATTACCATTCCCTCAATCACAATCTCTTCATAATACCGCTCTTTACAGTACAAAAAGAACTCCTTCACATTTCCTTTTGCAATTTCCTTCGCCATGCTTCGCAGAATAGGAGTCCGAACCCCAAACAATTCAGCATTTCCTTCTCCCGCAAGCCCCGCATGAAACTTCCGATAATCTTCCTCGCTTTTTGCTCGTAATTCTTCTACATATTCTTCATAATCCTCTTCCGTCCAGTTATCCCTCTTTAATTCAAGCATTCCAACTTTCCTCCTGCTTTTTTTAACGAATAAATTTACCATATAATATATATTTTCTCCAAAAAAATGTCGATACCTTCGTGAGATTATGTTAGAATAGTTATTACAGATCAGACTAAAATTGTTGAAAATATATTGGAACGTCGAGGACGCCGTCCCCTACAATAACGGCACAATCATTGTAGGGACACAATTTATTGTGTCCTAATTCTTAGCATCTGCTTATTCCGCGGACACAATAAATTGTGTTCCTACAGTGTTTCTGCCTTCTCTATAAATTTTAGTCTGAAGTAGTAACGAATAGTTTTAACAAAATTATAAGGAGGGTAAAATTTATGGATTATGTACTGCTTGCACCAATCGGTTCTGCTATCGCACTTATTTTTTCTGTATTCTTAGCACGAAAAGTATTAAAAGCACCGCAAGGAAACGACTTGATGCAAAAAATTTCAGCTTCAATTAAGCAAGGTGCAAATGCCTACTTAAAACGCCAATATGGCGTTGTTTCAATTTTCTTTGTTATTATGTTTATCGTGTTAGGTATTATGGCCTACTTTGGTTATGTTACACCATTCGTGCCATTTGCCTTTTTAACCGGTGGTTTCTTCTCCGGCTTATCCGGTTTTATCGGTATGAAAATCGCTACAGCAGCAAATTCTCGTACTGCACATGCCGCAACCAAAAGTCTTAATTCCGGTTTAAGAATTGCATTCTCTGCCGGTGGCGTAATGGGATTCACCGTAGTCGGACTCGGGTTATTGGATATTTCAATTTGGTATTATTTATTAAAATTTTATTATTCCAATATTCAAGTCATTACCGATCCTAATCTTCAAATCCAAAATATCACTTCTGCAATGCTTACTTTCGGAATGGGCGCTTCTTCTATGGCTCTCTTTGCCAGAGTGGGAGGAGGAATCTTCACAAAAGCGGCAGATGTCGGCGCTGATTTGGTAGGAAAAGTAGAAGCCGGAATTCCGGAAGACGATCCTCGAAATCCTGCCGTTATCGCAGATAACGTCGGAGACAATGTCGGAGACGTTGCCGGAATGGGTGCGGATTTATACGAATCTTATGTAGGATCCATTATTTCCACATCTGCCTTAGCCGTGGCCGCAGGATACGGATTTGCCGGAGTTTCCATTCCGATGATTATGGCAGCAGTCGGAATTATTGCTTCTATTTTAGGAACTTTCTTAGTAAGAACAAAGGAAAATGCAAGTCAAAAATACTTACTTTCTGCACTCCGAAAAGGGACTTTATTTAGTGGAGTAATCATAGCAATTGTAACCTATTTCTTAATTCGTAATATTTTAGGACCGGAAAAAATCGGCGTTTATTTCTCGGTTTTAACCGGATTAATTGCAGGAATTTTAATCGGATTGTTTACGGAATATTATACTTCTGATACCTACAAGCCGACGCAAAAACTTGCCGATACCGCCAAAACAGGTTCTGCAACCATTATTATCGGAGGACTTTCTTTAGGAATGCTCTCTACTGCACTTCCTGTTTTAATTATCGCAATTGCAATCTTGATTAGTTTCTGGGTAGCCGGAGGATTTGAAAACTATAACTTCGGATTATACGGAATCGGATTATCCGCTGTCGGAATGCTTTCCACTTTAGGAATCACACTCGCAACCGATGCTTACGGACCTGTCGCAGATAATGCCGGAGGAATTGCACAAATGTCCGGACTTCCGGAAGAAGTACGCGAAAGAACCGACGCATTGGATTCTTTGGGAAATACTACAGCGGCAACCGGAAAAGGCTTCGCTATCGGTTCTGCAGCTCTCACGGCACTTGCGTTACTTTCTTCTTACATCGAGCAAATCAAGATATTAAAACCGGACTTTGTATTCGATTTATCCATTACCAATCCAATCGTTTTAATCGGATTGTTTATCGGCGCAATGCTTGCCTTCCTCTTTGCCTCAAAAACAATGGATGCTGTCGGACGTGCAGCGCAATCGGTTGTTATTGAAGTAAGAAGACAATTCAAAGAAATTCCGGGTATTATGGATGGAAAAGGCGAACCGGATTATGCAACTTGCGTAAAACTTTGTACAAAAGCGGCACAAAAAGAAATGATTTTACCATCTATCATCGCCATTGCAGCCCCGATTATTACCGGACTAATTTTAGGCGTAAACGGCGTCACAGGATTATTGGCAGGTGCAACCATTACCGGATTTATCTTAGCTATTATGATGGCAAATTCCGGTGGTGCATGGGACAATGCAAAAAAATATATAGAATCCGGCTACTTAGGCGGAAAAGGTTCTGACCCGCATAAAGCCGCTGTTGTCGGAGACACTGTCGGCGATCCGTTCAAAGATACCGCAGGACCATCCATTAATATCCTAATCAAACTCCTCTCAATGGTCTCCATTGTATTTGCAAGTTTGATTGTAACGTTTTCGATTTTATAATAAACAGAAAAAAGTGTTTTGCCTTCGCAAAACACTTTTTTCTACTTAGTCTTCTTTAATCCAATACTTCATCAAAAGATACCGCTGAAATCGCTCTATTCTGCCGATTCGGATCATCTGTCTTATACGTGTAAGCATCATTGCTTCTTGCTTGGAAATAAATATATCCTGTCTCTTTTGCAATTACCAACTTAAACGCCTTACCGGTTGTAGGAATATAGAAATAGTAATATCTTCCCTTAATCGTAAGACTCTTATCATTCAAATTCTCTGTTTCATACAAACCTTCATTCACACATAGTAAAAAGATATCTTCGTACAATTCTTCTCCCAATACAGTCAAAATCTTATTCAACACTTCTTGCTGTCTAAATACCTGATGCAAAGTCTCCGCATTATTATATACCGGCTCTCCTAAAACATACTTTCCAAGTACATTTACCTCTTTATCAAAGCCTATATTTCCGGATAAATTCGAAGTTACCAACAAATAATCTTCGATTCTTTCAAAGCGGATCACTTCCCGATTCGCAGTTCCTTCAAATACATATTCTCCCACTGTCGGCTGCACAATATCTGCCATATCGCTAACTGTGCCTTGTTTTGTAAAATACTTTGAAGTAAGTGTAAATTCAAAAGTATTCGCCGTTTGATTAGTAATAATAATTTGTGAAGCCTCTCCTGAATGAACTTCTGTTCTATTCCAAGTTCCCACGAAATCGGCATTTTCATCAATATAAGGAGTTGTAATCGGTACAATTACTTTTCCATTCTTATCAACATAACCAAATAACTGATTTAAGATTACTTTTCCCAACCCGTTATCTCCGAAATTCTCTACTTTATCATAAAGTAAATCTGTAACCTTCGTACCGTCCATATTCATATAGCCATATCTGCCGTTATTTCCTACGATCACAATATTTTCATACGGCTTTCCGCAAAAATAATACTCTGTCGGAATCAAAATATTCCCATTTCTGCTGATATATCCCCATTTTCCGTCTTTCTTCACTCGAGTATATTTTTCCATGGTAAAGTTCTCAATTTCATCATATATTGTTTCAATTATGGCGTTACTGTTCTCATCAATTACGCCATATTTTCCGTCAAGTTTCACCACAGCCCGTCCGTTATAATAATCGCCTACCGAGTCATATTTCACCAGAGCCGCCAATCGATCTTCCTCTAAAGCAGCTTCATAGGCTAATTTTTCTGCTAATTCAGCTTCCTGTTGCTGTTTTTCTTCTAAAGCAAGCCTTCTTGCCTCCGTTTCATCACGATACTGCACATACTCCATGAAAAGCATAGAAATTCCCGAAAGGAAAAATACAATCGTAATCGCTACCGCAGCAAGTTTAATCTTCAAATTCATAAATTCCACCTCACATTATTATATCGGTATTTTTTTCAAAACATTTTAATAAAGACGGACATTTCTGCCCGCCTTTTCTTTATGAATTTAATTCTTCCGATTCATTCTTTTCTTCATTCTCTACTTTTTCCAACTTCGCAACAGAGATTTCATAAGCAACTTTCTTAATCACATCTCCATTTTCCAATTTTTTATCATATTCTCTGCTCTGCACTCTTCCGTAAACCCGAATCTTTTCTCCTACATTAAAGGTTTCGCAATATTTTGCATTTCTTCCCCATGCAATGCAAGGAATATAATCGGATTTATTATAAGCCCGATTTACCGCAATCAATAAATCACTAATCTCTCTTCCGAAAGGCGTTTGACGATAATTCGGCTTTTTGCATACAAAGCCTTCTAAGCAAATTTCATTCTTATTTTCCGGCTCGGAATCTTCCTCTAAAATCTTAATTTCTCGAGCAAATACCATCAAAACCAACTTACTCTTTCCTTCTGTCGGATTATTATAAGAACGATATTGCCCACTCAATTCTAAATAAACTCCTTCTTTGATTTTATCCGCAAGCATCAATCTCTCTGAAAAAATAACAGGCAGAATATCAAAGCTCTGGCTTAGCCGCTTTACTTCAAGTTTTAATTCATAAAACTTTTCTCCGTAAACTTCGTGACTTACCACCGGCAAACTGACTACTTTCCCAAGTAACAGCACCTTGTTATTTTCCATTAGTAAATTTGTCAACGTAATCGCTCCTCTCGTGTAATTCATCTTCCATTATATGCAACATTCTATAAAAATGTTCTCATTAATGACTTATTCATCCTCCATTACACTAATTTACCGGAATATTCTTCCGGTTCATATACTTATACTACCATAAAATTACATTTATCATTTTTTCAAAATTTTATGGTCAATGATTTTTTCCTTGCGCCGAAGGCGTTTCTTTTTCCATAAAATCATTATACCATAAAATTACATTTTTCTTTTTTTCAAAATTTTATGGTCAATGATTTTTTCCTTGCGCCGAAGGCGTTTCTTTTTCCATAAAATCATTATACCATAAAATTACATTTTTCTTTTTTCAAAATTTTATGGTCAATGATTTTTTCCTTGCGCCGAAGGCGTTTCTTTTTCCATAAAATCATTATACCATATATTTCATAAAAATGGAAGAGTTTTAGTTGACATTTTTAAAAATTATGTATATTCTTTTGTAAAAAGCGCCCAATTTCGCTAAAAAATGTTATCTTTTCTTCTAAATAACTTTCAAACGGTATGTAGAGGACGGCGTCCTCTACGTCCCGAAATTCGATTTATTCTTTCCTTTACAACTCCATAAAAAAGTTATAAATTGATACCGAAAGGAGCCTAAGAAAAATGAGTGAAATCAAAACAAATGCCATGCGAATTTTAGAGAAACAAAAAATCTCTTATCAAACATACGAATATGAACATGGAAAGGAAGCGGTAGACGGAGTTACCGTTGCAAAACTGTTGCATCAAAATCCAGAGCAAGTCTTTAAAACGCTTGTCACAAGAGGACACAGTAAAAATTACTTTGTCTTTGTCATTCCGGTTGAACACGAATTAGACTTAAAAAAAGCCGCAAAAGCGGTAAAAGAAAAATCCGTAGAAATGATTCACGTCTCAGAAATTAATGCCGTCACAGGCTACATTCGAGGCGGTTGTTCCCCAATTGGAATGAAAAAACTTTATCAAACCGTCATTCATGAATCTGCCCAAGCCTTCCCCACCATTATGGTAAGTGCCGGAAAAATCGGTCACCAAGTAGAACTCTCTCCCCAAGATTTAGCAAATCTAATTCACGCCATTTTTGCGGACATTATTTTTTAAAAGAGACTGTAGAAAAACACCTCGGAAAATTTTATTTTTCCGAGGTGCTTTTTATAGTCCTTCTTCACTCTAATGAAATAATCCCTTTATCCAATCAATAATCTTCTGAAAAATCAATACAACTCTTTGCCCAAAATTAAGCTTCTCGCTTTCTGCCTCTAAGTCCGCAATATCTTCTTTTAATTCTTTAATTTCCGGCGTTTTTAACATAAGCTGAACCTTCTCCGGCTCAGAATTCTTCTCTGAGGAAAAAGATACTTTCTTCATAGAAGTATCAATTTGAAAAATATTCGTATCTTCATCAATCTCTTCCCAATTTTTCTTAATAATTTTCCGCATCTGTTCCTTTGAATCACGAAGTGCCGAAGTTTGCCCTGTCATACTGCTAAGCGCGTCAATCGTGGACTGCATACCGCTTAACGACGCCGAACTTCCTTCGTAAAGCTCTTCGTCTAAAATTTTCTTGGCCTCATCCAAATCCGCTAGCATCTCCGAAGTCAAAGACAACATCGAATCTACCGTACCAATCATGCTCTGCGTCGTATCCAATAAATTCGGAATATCATCTTTATTCTTTAAAAACTTCTTTATGTACTTACTCGTCGTATCTAACATTTCCTTTAATGTTTTTCCCATATCGTTAAAATCCGCTACGGTACCGGTAAACACATCTAAATCATCATCTATCACGCGATCTAAGTTCTTCTGAACCCGCCCTAAATTACTCTCTAAATAAGTTAAATTCTGATAAAGTCCATTGGAAGCGGACGAAGCACTTCCGCTTGCCTCACTAAGCTGTTCTAAATTCTCCGCCAAGGCTGTCATTTCTTCATTCATCCTCATTACGGATGCTAAAACTTCCGCCTGTTCCGGACCGGTAAGCGTTTGTGCAATTTGCGACAATCTCGCAATCTCAGTTCCAAGCGCTGTCATCTCTTCCTCAATCGCATCGGTATCTACCCTTCCGGCTTCTCCTTGCGCCGCAAGTAATTTTCTCATTTCACCCACCAAATTTTTACTGATACGAAGCGTATCGGATAAATCCTCCAAATCATCCGGAAGATCTTCTTCTAAAATTTCCTCAATATCGTCTAAATCTTTAAGAAGCGTATCGGTACGTTTTAGCAGTTTATCCAAAATTTCATCGATTTCTTCTCCCATTTCATTTACAAGAAGCACATTTTCTTTAATATTTTCAATATCTTTCTGTATATCCTTCATCGACACAGACAAATCCTCTACTTTTTCCCGCATTTCCAAAATATGCTTGTTATTTCCTATCTCGTGTATTTCATCCATGCCATCGTTTAATTTTGCCAAGCCACCTTTTAATTCACTTAAAGCCGGATTCATCTGTTCCATCGAATCAAAAATAATATCCATGCTCCGATTCATCGCTTTCGCCGCACTCTCGATATCATCTTTATCCTCTGTCAAGTCCGCAAGCTCCTCAAAAATATCTCCCTCTAACGGAACCATCGCAAAAATCAAACCATCCATCTCAAAATCATCGCTTCCGATTTCAATCGCAAAAGAGGTTTCCTGACCCGGCAACGCAATAAACATCAAAGTCTTTGTATTTCCGGTAACCAACTCAATCGCTTCTTTTGACGAAACACTGGTGTATTGACTCATATCATAAGAAGCCGTTGCTTCTAACATATAATTATTTCGATAAAAAGCATCCGCTGACGTATTCGGCGTAATCTCCACTTCAATCTTCACCAAGCCGCTCTTGTGAAGCAATTCATGCGGATTTATCGTCAAACCGTTCAAGTAATAAGTAACCTTAATATTCCACGGAATATTTACCGCTTTCTCATTTCCTACCTTACCGGAATACAAGAAACGACTCGCTCCGCCGGCATTGACAATATATTTTTCGTCATCTTTCTTAATCTCACTTCTATCCGTCAGATTTTGAACACTCTCATACTCCCCGTAATCTTCAAAAGAAATTTTATCTGCAACATGGCAATCATTAAAAACATTAATTTCATCAACCGTCCCATCATAATTCAAATTCACATAGACGGTTTCTTTTCTCTCCACCGGCAAAGCCGCAAAAGATGTCGAAAAACCACTCATGAAAACCATCCCACTCAAAAATATCGCAAAAATTCTTTTCATGCAAAGTCCCTTTCCTTCCCAATTATTAATCATTCTTTTTTTCTAATGATCGACTTTTCAATCGCTTTATCAAACCAACACAGCAGTGGCGGCAAAAGCGCCAAAACCAATACAACACTCAAAAGCGTTCCTCTCTCAATCAAACTTCCCATAACCGATACCGCATGTACGGAAGAACACGTTTTTAACAGGAAGGACGCCATAAACAGGATACTTCCCGAGGTAAGCACCGCAGGCGTTGTATGTTTAATTGCCTCGATTACCGCTTTTTTCTTATCGTACTTTTCTCGATTGATTAAATAGTTATTCGTCATAAGAATTGCATAATCGATTGTCGCACCTAACTGAATACAACTTACAATCATATAACACAAGAACATCAGCGACGTTCCCATAAAATACGGAACTGCCATATTAATAAATACCCCGATTTCAATTACCGCAATCAACAGAATCGGAAGAAGCAAAGAGCGGAAAGTAAAGAATAAAATTACCATAACCGCAAATAGTGAAACCAAATTTACCACATTATAATCCGATTCTATCGCATTCTTAATATCCCGTGTAATCGGTGTAACACCTGTCAACTCATAATCTGAATAATATCTTCCGATTACTTCATTTAACTCATCCAATACCTCAAACGCCAATTCACTCTCTTCCGAAGTGCGTACATAAATTAAGTATCTCGTATAGTTCTTCGTCCTAAATTTCTCATACGCACTCTGCGGAACAAAGGAATCCGGCATTCCTTCCGGAACAGAATTTACTAAAGTCTGTACTTTCTTTACTACTCGCATATCTTCCAAATCATCTGCCAGTTGCTTTTCACTCACATAATCTCCCCGTGGCACTAACAAAACCAACATATTATTTCTTCCGAACTTCTTAATAATCTCTTGTTCCGAAGCATAAATCGCGCTACCTTCCCCTCCGCTAAAAGAAGAAGCACCATACAAAAATTCATTATTTCTCTGTGCCACGTAAGCCGGTATAATGCAAATCAAAATCACAGCCACAATCACATAACGCAGCTTCTGCAAAACAATCGCAAACTTTTCAAAAGAAGGTAAAAGTGGCTTGTGAGACGTTTTCTGAATCTGTTTATCAAACTTCAAAATCAAATACGGCATAACGAAAATAACGCATAGTAAACTCAATAAAATTCCCTTTGCGAAGACAAATCCCATATCCTTTCCAATTCCGAAACTCATAAACGACAACGCTAAAAAGCCTGCAATCGTTGTCATTGCACTTGATAAAATTGAAAGACTCGATTTCTTGATGGTATTCACCATCGCCTCTTCGAGACTTTTTCCTGTCTTTTTCTCCTCTTCAAATTGGTGTAACATAAACACGGAATAATCCATTGAAACCGCCAATTGAAGTGCCGCTACGATACTGTATGTAATAAAAGAAACATTGTCAAAGATCACATTGCTTCCCATATTTAAGAAAATGGATAATCCAATAACTGCCATAAACAAAATCGGTGAAAACCAAGAGGTTGTCGTTAACATCAAAATAACAATAACAATCGGGACTAAAATTGCCATAATAAAAGCAACTTCCGTCTTAATCGCATCTCTTGCTTCTTTATTATCTACCGCCGAGCCAATTAAATCGCTGTTTTCCGGAATAATCTTTCGAATCTCTCCGATCGCGGCGTCGGTTTTCGTAGAATATTCGTCTTCCTCAAATAAAATATCCATCAAAGCCGAACCGTCTTTATAATAATCTTTTAACAAATCCTCTGAAATAAAGGCAATCGGCTGATACACGTCACACTCATCGTCCAACCATAAAACCATATCCACGCCGTCAACTGCCGCAATTTTATCCTTTACATTCTTCGCTTCAATTAACGTCACATCATTGAGCATCAACTGCGCAAATCCCTGCATGCCAAATTCTTCTCTTACCGTAGTTAAAGCATGTTTTGCCGGCTCATCATCCGTTATATACTCTGATAAATCATAATTTACTTTTACTTTTGGCATCAGTAAAAAGCTGATAATCAATGCGATTCCAAAAACAACACCGATTTTTACACGATGCTTCACAATAAAATTTGCTAACCAATCCAAGTTGAATCCTTCCCTTCTACCTTCTTTGCCACCTCTTCAAACTGCTTATCAATATCCTTCAGCAACGTCAAACGATACAATTTCAAATTATTTTTCAAATCCTCTAAATTCGACTCCCGAACGATATAAAAGCATCCTTCAAACATAGCCGTCGCCACCGCTCCGCAAAGTATTTTATCCGGATTTTTAATTCCGTAATATTCCGCCATTCTCTCAATTTTAGTTGTAAAAAGACGCATGACTTCATCCTTAAAACGAATAAATTGACCCTTATTTTTACAATTCAACATAATAAACAATTCATCATGATATTCCGTCACAAGACGCACAATTTCATGATTTAATTGCTCCACCAAATCACTGGTATTTCCATCGTTTTTATCATCCAATAAATTCAAAAAAATCTGCTTGGTATCTGCCTCTAAATCAAGCAATAATTCCTCTAATAATCTCTCTTTATTTTTAAAATAACGATAAATATTACCAACACTAATTTTCGCATCTTCCGCAATATCCTTAATTGAGGTATTGTCAAATCCTCTTTCCTTAAAGCGCCGTTTCGCCGCCTCTAAAATTTGTCCTTTCACATTATCCTTTAAAATTTGCATTAGTGAACCCCCATTCATTTTTCATTATAACACTTTGCCGAATTTTGTCAATAGTGAACGATTGTTCATTTTTATATTCTATGCAGAGAGGAGCAAAAACTATACAAAAAAATAATAATCTGTAGGAACAATATTGAAACGATTCCTACAAATTATTATTTATTGTACTGACACAATTTATTGTGTCTTGATTTCATCCTTTAATATCTCAATGTCCGGATCTGTCGGTACCATTTCCTCAATTTCCGACAACACCTCTTTTGCCTCTTCGTTTTTTTCTTGCTTCACCAAATTTCGAACCAACAGCTTATTCGCCAATAAAAAGACATTCGTGTCCTCTGTCAAAGCTGAAAGTCTTAGCAAAATATTTAACATTACCTCTTCTTCCGGCAACGAAATCTTTTTCTCCGCTAAAAGCTCAATTACTTTTTCTTTCATTTCCGTCCATTTATTTTCAAGCGCCAAAAGCATAATATTCCTGTAATTCATAACAAATTTTCCGCTCAGACCGCAATTATCAAATAATCCGCTAACATTCGCAATCGCAAGTAAGCACTTTTCGAATTCTTCTCTGTCTTGATAAGAACCTGCTATTTCACAAATTAAATGAAAAATATCTTTCAATAACCGACAGATCTTCTCATTACCGTATAACGAAAACAACTCCTTCGTCGTCTGTTCCCCAAAAATAACCGCAAGTTGCTCCAACTTTTCCAAATTATTCTCTTTTGAAGCAAGCAATACGTTTAGCGTATCTTGGATCGCATTAAAATATACCGCAAAAAGAAAAGATTCATTTTCCTTACTCACTTCTCCAAATTCTTGCAGAAGTTCCTTCGCATGGCGAAACAAAAACACATCCGATTGAAATCTCTCCCCATAATACTTATAAGAAACGGAAGACGGATGAATACGGTAATTATGCAACACTTTATTACTCAAATAAACACCATTCGCTTTTTTTAAAAATTCCAAAGAAGTATACGTATCTCCGCCATACATCAAATAAGACGGTCGTTTCTCATTAATTCTTTCCAAATTTTCTTTCACCAATGCCGCAGAAAAAAGCTTTCCCCAAACCGGTCTGAAAAATTGATGAAGTAAACGAAACGCATCTGCAATACTTTCTCGCGCGATAAAATAAGCATTATCGCTTTTTCTCATTCCAAGTTCCTTTTTATTTCCATCTCGAAAACAAGTACCTCCAACCGCGATATCCGCACCGGTTTCCTTCACACCATTATACAATTCCTTCATACATTCTTTTTCTAACCAGTCATCACTGTCCAAAGACATAAAATATTCTCCGGAACCTCTTTCCGCCAAGAGTTTTACTGCCGAAACATTAACATCGTTTTTCTCTAAATAAATCGCCTTAATTCTCTCATCTCGTACGGCATACTCCTCAACGATACGTCTTGTTCCATCTATAGAGCCATTTTCAATAATAAAATACTCAAACTCGGTAAAAGATTGTCCCAAAACACTCTCAATACACTCCCTGATATATTTTTCCGCATTATATGCACGCGTCACAACAGAAATTTTCGGTATCATATCAATTCCCCTTTATGCTTTTCTATCTTGCTCACTTAAAAACACATTGCCCATCAAGCAATATTTATCTTCCGATTTATGAATTTCATGAAACAATTGATATGCCGCATTAGAGGCTCCAACGCCATTCACAATCGTATCAAACGAATCTTCCGCCGTTAAAACTTCCGGTTTTTCCGAACGAATCCCGTGAAATACGACATCTTGATACGTATCAATAATTTTTACCAGTTTCGCATTCGGATATTTCTCACAAATATATCGGTAAATCTTCTCCGTCGCAGAAGTCGCCCCCCAAAAAGCATACTCAACTTTCTCTTTGCCAACCCAATTTCGCTTCGCAAATTCATCTAAAAGATACGTATTTTCCAACGCAACCCGATAAAAATTCTCATATTTTCCACGGTTTCTCTCTTGATAATACCGATCAACTTCCTCTATTCCCGCTGTACAATGCACATCTTTTAACCGCTTCAATGCCACCAAGATCAATAGTTCTTTCTCCGCCTCATAATCAATCGAAGCCGGATTCCAATCGATTTTATCGTATTCTTCATAAGAATACAGCGGAATGTATTTATCTAACCACGCAAAACGATAATCAATCTTATCCTTTGCCAAAATAACCGGAATTCCCATCGCCATACAAGGAGACGCTACATGAAGTCTTGATGTAACCATCAGCGCTCCTTCTTCGGCATATCTCTCGTATTGCTTTTTCACAAATTCGAAAATCTTTTTCGGAGAAGAAAAGTAATCTGAGGAAAAATAATATTGCTGTGTCATAAATTCACAATCTTTCAGCAACTCGGAAGGGATATGTTTTTTCAGCAAATACGGCGCGTCCACAAAAAACACTTTCTTCGCCTTGTTCGTCGTTCGCAGCGGTAATGTTGCCGTTAAACAACCCGTTAAATACGATAAAATTCCGAATCTCGTTAATACGTCTTTCGTATATTCGTCTCTGCATCCAATCGGTTCAAAACGTTTCAAATATGCCACATTATCCTTATCTTCCAGTAACTTTTCTCCGTTTAACCCGAACGTTTGCAACGTACAAGCCAAGAAAACAGGGGTTATTTTAGCCGGAAGCGCAAACTTTCCATCCTTCATAAAATGTTCATCAAAAATGGAATAATTTAAAGGAAGAATCAATTCTTCCCCGTCATACTCCAAAAGTTCCGGCATACTAATTTCACAGATATCTTCTTTTGAAACGCCAAGCCTGTCCAACAGGAACTTAATCGTTAAAAACTGCAAATAATCACCAATATTATAAAGAATCGTACCGGAAGAACCAAGCACATTATTGTTAAAGTCCAATACGCCATATTTCACTTCCATAAAGCTCTTCTCCTTTCGTAACCTAAATCGCCCAAAGCACCGTCTTACTGTCTCCAAAGATTTCTTTTTGCCTTAAAACAAGTTTATAATCCGGTCTAAGCTCTTTCAACAAAAGAGGAATCTCCAAAATATGCGAAGGCCTGGCACCATAATCAAAAATCACAACCGGCTTATACTTTTTAATCGTCTCCTTACATCCTTGCAACACTTCTAAGTCTGCCGCCAAGGCATTAATCTTTATGATAGTCGCTCTTTCTCCGGCTAAAACATGATCCACTGCATCCACAATCGCCGTTTCCTCTTTCGGCAAACAGTGCATTTCTTCCATCATCGTTTTCTGTCGGCGATCTGCTTTATCTTCAATACCGGAAAAAACATTCGCATTCTCAAAACCGGCATTTTTCAACGTATAATACGTTATCTCAGATTTTTCATACCATCCACCAATATTATATAACGTAATATCGGTAAGTCGGCTGTATTCCACAAAGCGCTGTAATTTGGCGAAATTACTTTTATCTAACTCAAACGCAGTAATGGAAGTATATTTTCCTCTGCAAAATTCGCAAAACTTCATAATCGTATCACCGGTATAAGCACCCACATCCACATAAGCATGATTTTCTTGTTCCGGTATGAGTTTTTCATCAAAAAAACTCTTTCCGCTTTCATACTTCAGTAACGGTAACCCATTTCCCGTCACTTTATATTCCAAAAGCTTTATAAATAACTCCTTCGAAAGCTTATCCTCAAAAAAGTCATATACCTTATCATACGCCTCAGTTCGGCAAACCTCTTCATAACTAAGCAAGGTATTATCTACTTTAAACGGAATACAAAAGTGATAAATCGGATTTCTCTCCCCCGCGTCTCTTAACTGTCGCATCATTTGCTCGGCATTTTTCGAAGTAGCCGTCAAAAGCAATGTATAATCGCTATACATCTTTTGCACTTTGTCATAACTAAAAACCGGCAAGTCACAATACAACTGTCCTTGCAATTTTATATTATTATCGCAGAAGCAACTTGGTCGAATCGAAAAATTCTGTAACAACTTTAAAGCTTTTTCTCCTTTATTTCCCGCTCCAAATAAAACAATAGGACGATTCTTATCCAAGCTTCTAATATTTGATTCGATTTTCAGTTTCATAACTTCCTCATTTCTAAAAAATTTTTTTCGTTCTTTCTATTAATTTCCAAATAGCCGTTACCGTTTCAAAATTCTCCGGCTTTATTTCGGCTTCGGGAATTTTCGTATCAAATACATCCTCCAACTCATTTATTAAAATTACCAATCGCAAAGAATCAATAATTCCTTCCTCAATTAAATTCGTATTTTCATCAAAATCATCATACGGATTCAATTCACGAATTACTTCAACGATTTTCTCCATTCCTTCTTCCAAAGCTTCTCACCCCAAATTATAAATATGTTTTCAATAACTTTCGATCGATCTTTCCGTTTGCATTTAACGGCAAACCCTCTTCAATTCTAATTTTCGCCGGCAGCATATACTGCGGAAGTTTCTTCTTTAACTCAGAAAAAACTTCTTTTTCCGTCATCTCATCACAAACCGAACAGAACAAACAAATTTGCTTTTTTCCTTCATCATATAATGCCGCACACTGCTTTATCTTCTCTAAAGAATAAACTGCTGTCTCAATTTCGCCAAGCTCGATTCTATGCCCTTGATGTTTTATCTGAAAATCCTTTCTGCAAACATAGATAAGCTCTCCCCGCCCATTATACTTTACTAAATCTCCCGTTTTATATATTTTTTCAAGATACTGCTGATTCAGCGGATTTTGCACAAACACCTCTGCCGTTTTTTCCGAATCTCCGTAATACCCCAAAGAAAGGCAAGTTCCTCTTACGCACAATTCACCGATTTCTCCGGCTTCTACCTCTTGATTATCTTCCTTCAGCACAAGAATATCGGTATTGTTGCAAGGGAAACCAATCGGCAAGGATTCATCGTCCTCAAACTCCCTATCTACCACATAACAACTACATACATCCGTTATCTCCGTCGGTCCGTAAAGATTCGCAAAAAGAGCATTCGGATAAAGCTTTCTCCAAAAATTTAATGTTTTCGTCGGCATTACTTCTCCACAAAATAGCACTTTCTTCAAACAAGGTAATTCTGAGCGTTCCATGTCTTTATGCATCGCTACAACCGACAGTGCCGACGGGACCCAAAAGATAGAATTAACCTGATTTTCCATCATAAACCGGAATAACTTTACCGGAAAAATAAACAAACTTTCCGGAATAATTACCAGTGTAGCTCCCGTTTTTAACATTGTATAAATATCCAAGATCGAATTATCAAAATAAAACGGTGCCTGATTTCCCAAAACGTCTTTTTCACAAAAAGCAAAAAATGCAGTTGCCCACTCGATATAATCAATTACCGAACGATGACTGATTGTCACACCCTTCGGCATTCCGGTAGAACCGGAAGTAAACAATACATAAAGCGGATCGGTATCAATCATTCTCCTCAAAACTCCCCGAATTGCTTCTTCCTTCACTTCCATCTTGTCACAATCTTCCTGTAAAAGAACCTCTGCCTTGCTTATTTTCTTTATTTTTTCCGCATTCTCAGCATCCGAAACAATCAGCGAAGGTTCTAACACCGTCAAAATCTTCTCAATCCGCTCTGCCGGTAAAGTTATATCAATCGGAACATAAAAATTTCCGCTATACGCAACCCCTAAAAAAGCAAATATGCTTTCCGCCGATTTCGGCAAAAACACCGGAATCGGCTTATTTCTCCCGGGATTTTTCGACAAAATAAAAGACGCCAATTTTTTCGCTCCCGCCTCTAATTCCGCAAAAGTAACCTCTTTTTCCGCAGTCCTTATCGCCGTTTTATTCGAATATCTTTTAACCGTTTGCTCTAAATATTCCAAAACATTTTTAATCAAGCCTATTCCTCCAAAATTCTCTCTAAAAGTTTATCCCGCCATAAAATGCGTCCCTTATAATTCGTGGTCTCATCAATGGTATTCACATCCGCAAAACAATTCGACGGCAACAGATAACTCAAATCCAAAACTTCATATCCGATTTCCTTTATGTATTTCTTCATTTTATCGCAATTTTCGTTATATATCGTCGTAAATTTCCCACCGAAAAACTGTTCTGTCAGCATATAGTTTACCGGAGGAATAAACGGAATCACTTTTATATTTTCCTCTTTGCAAAACAAAAGAATCTTCTTCAAATATTCTACATCTTCGCTATCAAATTTTAGTTTATACATATAATTTTTACGCAATATCAGCATTCGATTTAAGTCATTATCCGTATTTTCCTCTGCGGAAGAAAATACATCCAACTTTAGTTGCTGTACTCTTGCATGAACCAAATCATGATATGTCGTAAGCTCCTCATTCTCAATTCCGGATTCCTTATAAATCCGCTCGATCAACGGAACATGCTGCGTTCTCGGGAACAAATGATGCGTTCCGGTAAACACCTCAAAATTCACCATCAACGCGCATTTTCGCGGTTTCATTCCCATCTGACACTGTGCTGCTAAAATATTATAAAAAGCCCTCATTCCCATTCCATGCATCGCAAGAACTTTCGTTGTTTCCGAATTCAAACGCCGCTTTAGCATACTTCCTAAATTCTCATAATCTTTATCCTTAATCGCCACTTGAGACAAACCACAATCCCCAAAAATCAAAGTTTCTGTCTGCATTTTTTTGTTAAATTCCCGCATAAAAATATCATAAATATCGGTTTTCACATAAAAGTACGTCTCATTTTCCTTAAATCCGACATCCTCCAACTGCGTTTTTATTCCTTCTCCGTTCTCCACCGCAATAATCACTGTTGAGTCCTGCAAATGATTTTCCAATTCCAAAACCGACTTAATCGGAAATTCATTGATAAAGCCATTCCACTTCTTCTCATTGTTATCGGTAAACAACAAATCATGAAAGCCCAATTTTTTCAATATAACCGCAAACACACTTCCTCTGATTCCCGCACCAAATACAATAATCTGCTTATTTTCAAACTTTGCCCGATTATTCTCAATACAAGACTTCAAGGCTTCATAATCTTCATACGCCATTGCTGTCACCGGCCATGCAAAATTATAGCTCTCTTTCAACGAATATCATCTCTCATTCTCTTTAAAATATCCTCGTACGAATCATTTAACGTATCTTCCTCTGTCATAATGGAGTTCTGTGCAATATAGCAATCCTTGCAATCTTCAATTGTTGCCCTTCCTAATTCCAAATGAGAAAGTAAGAAATTTTTCCTCTTTTCGCCATTCCAAGCAGCCAATAATGTTGTATCAAATATCGTCCCCAAATTAAAGGACACCTCCGGCTGAGAACACGCATATATCGTTCCGTCTGGCGCGACATACAAGCTGTAAAAAAGCAGAGAACAGCATCTCTGATACGGTATTTCCTCTCCGAATTTATTCGTCGTCTCCTTTGAATTCCGATACTCCGCAATCTTCCAAATTGGCACTACTTTCTCAATAATCGCATGATCCGAAATTTTGTCAAAAAGCTCGTGAAACCGTTTTTCATTATTTTCTTCATCTAACGCAGCATCCACAATCTTCACATTCACAATAGTATTCTTTCTGTTTTTATACAGTATTTCAATTGCCGCAAGGAACTTCTCAAAGTTAATATTCCCGCCACACACTTCTTTATATTTCTCCGCACTTAATCCCTGCAAAGAAATATTCACTTTATCAATTCCTGACTCCGCCAATGCTAACGCATATGCCTCATCCAATAAAGTCGCATTCGTGTGTATTTCAATAACCGTCTCCGGCAATTCAACTTTCAAGTACTTTATCATCTCAATAATCTTACGATTGCACAATGGTTCGCCATGCCCCGACAAGGAAATCTTCTTTACCTTATCCGGGAACTCTTTTATCTGCGAAACAGCGCGATAAAAAGTTCCCTCTTCCATAAGGTTATTCTTCCAAGCATAAGAATTTGTCCGATTTTCCTCAGAACATCGAAAACAATAACTGCAACGTAAATTACATACTTCACTTACATCCAATGTAATACTGAAAGGCGTATCTAACGGCAATATATCCCCCAATTTCACCCGCTTTGTCTGATAGGAAACATTCGCTTTATCTTTCATTGATATACTCCTCCATCCATCTCTTCTCAAAATCCAACACATAAGGATTTTTCAAAAAACTCTCCTGATTTTCATATAACTCCTTCCTCATCTCCTGTAAATGCTTCTCACAATTTAAAATCTTATTTGAAAGAATTTTATTTACCATCGAAATTTGAAAAGACCAATTAAAATACTTCCAGTATTCCGAATAATTCGGGAAACGCCGACATAGCCAATCGGTTCTCGTTTGATAAGCGCCTCTGTATTCCGCTAAATATTCCGGCGTAATCATCCAATCCTTTCTCGTAACTCCGGAGTTATTAGAAGCATGCCTCGTAAAATGATATTTCGGTTTTCCAAAAGCCACAACTTTATTCGCATTCGCCAATACTTTATACATCACATGAATATCTTCATACTTCGTTTCATCCAAAAAACGGTTACTTTCAAAAATTTTCTTAGTAATTAACTTGGTCGGAAACGCATTATTATACATCTTACGCCACATTAAATTTACAATAGCTTCTTCCGGCGTCATAATACGAGTATCTTCAAACACTCCATACGGAGTTACGCTGTTTTCTTCATCAATATACGCTCCGCAAATCGAAATATCTGCCGCATTTTCTATCGCATTTACATACAATGTCTCTAAAAAATCTTTTTCTGCAACATCATCGTCATCCACAAAAGCAATATACTCCCCTTCAGCAATATCCAATCCTTTGTTTCTTCCCGTACCGATATTACTTTTTTCAATATGAATTGCTTTTATCCTCTTATCTTTCTCTTGAAACATATCACAAATCTCTCCACTGTGATCTGTCGAACCATTATCCACCAATATCAACTCAAAATCTTGAAAAGTCTGCGCTAAAATCGCTTCCACTGCACGCTTCAAATAATTTTCCCGATTATACGTCAACATGATTACACTAATCTTAGGCATCCTTCCACACCTTCCACGGAGCCTTTCCACTCTTCCAAAGCCCCTCTAAATAATTTTTCTCCCGCATAGTATCCATCGGACTCCAAAAACCCTCATGCTTATAGGCACAAAACTTTCCATCTCGCGCAATACTCTCTAACGGCTCTTTTTCCCAAACCGTTTGATCTCCTTCAATATATCGGAAAACCTCCGGTTCACACACGAAAAAGCCACCGTTTACCCATCCGACATCTCCCTTTGGTTTTTCTTTAAAACACTCAATAAGATTGTCCTCTTTTATCTCCAAACCACCGAAACGTCCCTCCGGCTGTACAGCCGTCAACGTCAAGGTTGCGTGGTTTTCCTTGTGAAATTTTATCAAATCATTAATATTGACATCCGAAACTCCATCTCCGTAAGTCAATAAAAACGTCTCATTTCCCACATATTTTTGAATTTTCTTAATTCTACCGCCCGTCTGAGTATCTAATCCGGTATTCACCACTGTCACCTTCCAAGGTTCCGGTGTCGCTTGATGAATTTCAACCATTCCGCCTTTTGTAAAATCAAAAGTCACATCCGCCATGTTCAAAAAGTAATTTGCGAAATACTCCTTAATCACTTCTGCTTTATAACCGCAACAGATAATAAATTCATTATGCCCATAATACGAATAAATTTTCATAATATGATGCAAAATCGGATAATCCCCGATTTCAATCATCGGCTTCGGTCGAAGCATCGATTCCTCTAAAATTCTTGTCCCATATCCACCTGCTAAAATAACAACCTTCATAGATAAGCCTCCTGCTCAATCATCAACTGCATTTTACTTTCATCAACAACAACTTCTCTCAATAACTTTATTACACCATAATTATCTGCAAAATTCAAGTAGATATCAATAGAAAAAAAGGTGCTGTAAAAAACTGCCTCAGAAAATTTTATTTTTCTGAGGCAGTTTTTTACAGCACCTTTTTTCTATACTAAATTCCATCTATTTCATCCGATACGTACACCGCACCGTTGCTGCTTTCATACTTTCTCTCATTTCGCTTTTCTGCCTTCGAAGAAAAAATTCCCTGAATCTTTTCAACCGCTTCCGGCACATAATCCACTAATTTATCGGTTGCAGTCGGTTGACCTACCGAAATAAATTTCACTTGTCCCTTCGCCACAACTAAAAAACCAACCGGGTGAATCGTAACGCCGGCGCCGCTTCCTCCGCCAAATGGAAGCTTATCCTCTTTCTTCCCGAACTCACTTCCGCCGGCCGCAAAACCGAAGGACACTTTCGAAATCGGAATAATGGTAGTACCATCCGGAACCGTTACCGGATCTCCTATAATGGTATTTACATCTACCATTTCTTTAATATTACTCATAGCGGATGACATTAATCCGTCAATAGGATGTTCATTATTACTGCTCATATTATTACCCCCTTAAAATTTTATACATTTTTAATAAGCTTTGCTTTTTTTGCAAAAAATAATTTTACAATGTGGATTGCACGAACCCTAAGTTTCAGTATCACTTCAATTTTTATGCCATTTCCCGTATAGCCCGGGAAAATATTGTAATTCACAGGTCCTTTTATATTATCGGCATATTTGGAAAGAACCATACCCATAATCGCATTAATTCCTCCCGTCGCAATCGCCGAAAGCGCAGCATTATCAAAATCAAGGCACAAATTAAGTTTTAATTTTTCCAAATAAATTTTATCAAACTCAATATTTTTTAACATCGCCGGCACCTTATCGGATTTTTTTACTTTCTTCTTCGCATAATCCACCGGATCTGCTTTACTTTTTGCAAAATAATCAATTAAAAAATCAATTCTATCCTTAATCGTCTTCTTCTGCCCGTCATTCTCTATTTTTTTCTTCATGATAAATACCGGAATTTTTGAAAACGCATAGGCTTTTATTTTTATAAAATTGTACGATTTTACGTTATCAAATTCTAAGTATATCTTTAAATTTAATGCTAAAAGTAACGTAATGATAATAACCAACACAATCAGTATTGCGAGAAAAATTACCATAAATCTTCTCCTTTGCTATTCGCTTACCGTTTCAAACTTACTCATATCCGGCAAGTCCGACAAGTTAGAATAGCCGAATTTTCTCAAGAATTCATCGGTTGTCGCATACAGAAGCGGGCGTCCCGGCAAATTCGCTCTTCCGACATCTTCAATCAAACCAAACTCTGCCAACACCGAAACCGCATGGTCTGAACTTACTCCACGAATTTTTTCAATCTCAACTTTCGTTACCGGTTGTTTATACGCAACAATCGCCAATGTCTCCATCGCCGATTGTGACAAAGCCTTTTTCGGTTTCTTCTCCTGCACTTTTCTTATGTATTCATGATATTTCGGCTTGGTACAAATCTGATATCCATCCTCTATAAAACGAATCATCAGCGGGCGATTTTCCTCATCAAATTTCTGATTCAATATTCCTACAATTTCATCCACGTCGGTCTCTTCCATTTGCAATACATCTGCCATATCCTTCGTACGAACAATATTGCCGGAAGCAAACAGCATCGCCTCTACAATAGATTCTTTTTCATCCAACTTCATTTTTTCCTTCATCCCTTCAACACACTTCATTCCTTGCATCGCTTTAACTCAATATCCCCAAATATCGTTTTCTGTTCGATATCGACTTTCGAAGCACGATTTAACTCCAACATCGCCATAAAAGCGGTAATAACTTCAATTTTACTCTTCGTCTTAACACTGAAAAAACGATTAAAAATATATTTCGGGTTTTTCATCAATCCCTTCAAAATATCTTTGATTTTACTGCGGACCGTAACCTTATCACTCTCAATCAATCGATTTATATCTTTCGCATTATGATTGATTTTATTCATATTCTCGCTCGCAATTTTCATAAAAGTTTCCGGAATCAACTCGCCCGAATATACCCTATCCAACGTTGGCTTTTCCTTCGGGAAAACCAATTTTTCCGGCTCTCGGTAGAAAACACCTTCATACGCCTCTTCGTTCTTTTTCAACGCATCGGTTGCCGCCTTAATCTTCTTATATTCAACCAATCTCTGTACCAATTCCTCTTGTAAATCCTCTTCTTCAGGTTCTTCCTCTTTTTCCTTCGGAAGTAATGTTTTCGACTTCATGTACAAAAGATTGGAAGCCATCACCAAAAACTCACCGGTAACCTCTAAATTTAATTCCTGCATTGAATGAAGATACTCCATATACTGGTCTGTAATCTCATTAATCGGAATATGATAAATATCCATCTTATTCTTTTCTACCAAGTGACACAGCAAATCCAACGGTCCTTCAAAATCTTCAATCTTTATTTTATATTTGCTGCTTTCCAAAAGAGTCTCCATAAAAATTCTCCCAAACCGGCACTATTTTGCAGTGTATAAATCAATCACTAAATTCTTAATCAATTCCTTGAATTGTTCCCTTACCAATTCCGCTGTTTCTTTCACTTCCTCATGATTTAGCGGTTTATCTAAAATTCCGGCCGCCATATTTGTAATACAAGAAATTCCCGCTACTTTTATTCCGGAATGTCTTGCCACAATCGCTTCCGGCACGGTTGACATACCTACCGCATCTGCGCCCAGCACACGAAGTGCTTTTATTTCTGCCGGAGTTTCGTAATTAGGACCTTGTAAATAAGCGTATACACCCTCGTTAATATTTATCTTAGATGCCAGTGCAAGATCACGAATTCTCGTACTTAACTCATTATCATATAAATTCGTCATATCCGGAAATCTTGGACCGAATTCATCTAAATTCTTTCCTCTCAAAGGAGAAACGCCGGAAAAATTGATATGATCACGGATAATCATAAAATCTCCCGGTGCATAATCAAAATTAATTCCACCGGCCGCATTCGTTAAAATAATGTTTTCTACTCCAAGTAACGCAAAAACACGAATCGGGAACGTAATCTGTTCAAAATCATAGCCTTCATAATAATGAAATCTTCCATTCATCGCAATAATCGGTGCAAAATTTAATTTTCCGATAATCAACTCTCCGGCATGTCCGGCTACCGTAGAAAGTGGAAAATGAGGAATTTCACGATAAGGAATCACAACCTTCTCCACAATTTCATCTGCCATCACACCTAATCCCGATCCTAAAATTACCGCTGTTTTCGGAATATCTCCCCCGATTCTTGCTTGGATATACTCCACCGCTTCACTATACTTTGACATTTCCATTACTACACACTCCTTTTTATTCTAAATTTATTACACAATTTTTACTCTGAATAAAACTCCTTTATCACCTTACGAATATCCCCAATCCGAAAACCTTGCCGAACACCTGCCGCCATAATTTTTTCCTTCGCTTTTTGTTCTAATTCGCAGGAATATTTCTTCTTTTGTAAAAAACGATAGATACTGTCGAAATCCCGTAAATCTTGCTCTCTTATGTATTTTTCGATAACTTCCTCCGGAATTCCTTTATTTTTCAATTTCAATTTTATCATATTTATCGAAAGTTTTTTCACTTTCTTTTGATTTTCAATAAATTTTTTTGTATATTCTTCATCATTAATATATCCCAATTCTATTAATGCGTCTACCACATCCTGCACAATTTTTTCCTCATATTCCGAATCCATTAGCTTACGATAAACTTCCTGCTTCGTCCTCGGCTTATACAAAATATAATTTACCGCCTTACTCCGTGCCTTCAAATACTCCGGTGTTTTTTCCATTATCTTTCTCCTTTATTCTTCCATTCTATTACAAACTATTTTATCTCAAATTTACCTATCAATTCAAGTACTAAATTCCTTACAAAAATATTATGTCTGACCTATATGAACAAAAGTGTTTTGCGCAAGCAAAACACCTGCGCTGAGCGCGAGTTGCGCAGCAACTTTCCTTGCGCACGAGTGCGCTTCCTCGCGGAACGTTTTTTGTTGTATAGGAAAAATCTGTGCTGTAACCGAAATCAATTACAACACAGATTTTTTCAAATATAACTCATCGTTATGCCGCAAAATTAATAATTGCAACTTTCGTAGAAGCCTCTTTTAGCTTATTTACAGTTTCCTCTATTTTAGCCACTACCTCACCGCTATATGAAATTTCTCCGCATTGATCACATTTATGACAGGGTACATCTTTAATAATTATAAAGCGATTTCCCAAATCTACCATATAATTACTAACCGCATTTTTCATAGTTCCCTTACAAAAAAACATTTTTCCATTTCACTCACTCCTTCTGGTTTTCATATCCTCATACCATTTATCTAATGATGGCTCATAAACCGTTATCAACCATAATTTATTATTTCCAATTCCGACCACAACATGTTAAAATTATTGCAAATATATTAGGACGTCGAGAACTCCGTCCCCTACAGTATTTGTGCTTTTCCTATAAATTTGAGTCTGACCTGTAAATATCTCATTAATAAAAGACCGATTTAGTAGCAAAATTAAAGAAAACTTCTGCTTTAATTTTATTGCACTTCATCGGTCCTTTAATTATATTTATTTCTTACTCTTCCGTCACTTCTGCCGAGGCTAATTCTTCTTCACTACCTATACTCTTCACAAACGCCTCGTTATAATTTGCTCTTACTTTCTTCTCAATCTCCTCCATCAAAGCAGGATTATCCTTCAAATATTGTTTTGCATTATCTCTTCCCTGCGCCAGTTTCTGTCCGTTATACGAGAACCATGCACCGCTCTTATTGATAATATCTAAATTAGCAGCAATATCCAAAATATTTCCTTCCTTAGAGATTCCTTCCCCGTACATAATATCAAATTCCGCTTCTCTAAACGGAGGTGCCACCTTATTCTTTACCACTTTTACTCTGGTACGGCTACCAATCACTTGATCCGCTCTCTTTAACGTTTCAATTTTTCTTACATCCAATCTTACGGAAGAATAGAATTTTAATGCTCTACCACCCGGCGTTGTTTCCGGATTTCCAAACATAACGCCTACCTTTTCACGCAACTGGTTAATAAAAATTGTCGTTGTTTTCGACTTATTGATAACACCGGTTAACTTTCTTAACGCCTGTGACATCAATCGAGCTTGTAAACCAACAAAAGCATCCCCCATCTCTCCGTCAATTTCCGCTTTCGGAACTAACGCAGCAACCGAGTCAACAACTACAACGTCAATTGCACCGCTTCGAACCAATGCTTCGCAAATTTCCAAAGCTTGTTCCCCGGTATCCGGTTGAGAAACAATCAAATTATCAATATTAACACCTAATTTTTTCGCATATACCGGATCCAACGCATGTTCTGCATCGATAAACGCAGCTTCTCCTCCATTTTTCTGTGCCTCCGCAATAATATGAAGTGCAACGGTTGTCTTACCGGAAGATTCCGGTCCAAAAATCTCAACCACTCTTCCTCTCGGTACACCTCCGATTCCAAGTGCTATATCCAAACTTAAAGCACCGGTAGGAATCGATTCCACATTCATCGCATTAAATTCCCCTAATTTCATTACGGACCCTTTGCCGAATTGCTTCTCAATCTGCGCCATAGCAGCTTCTAATGCCTTTTTTCTTTCTTCATTCATTGTAGCATTTGCCATAAATTTATCCTCCAATCATTATTTACAATACTATCGAACATTCGTTCTGAATGTATTATATTTTTTTATTTTTTTCTTGTCAATATATTTTTTTACTTTTTTCTAAATTTTCGTTACAGGCAGACTTAAAATTATAAAAATGTTACGCCATTGTAGGGGACGGCGTCTTCGACGTCCCGATATATATTCTGACCTGTAACAAATTTTCGTTACAGGCAGACTTAACAACTTATTATTTTCGCTAAAGCCTTGTACGGACAGCATTTATGCTGTCCTGCATTCCGCACTTTCTGTGGACAGCATGAATGCTGTCCCTACAATGATTGTGCCTTCTCTATAATTTTTAGTCTGACTATTAACAAATTTTCTCTAATCCTTCTCCTAACATATCCTTTAAGCCCGAATAACGCTCTTTCTTATTCAAATTTCTTACCATATACTCAATACTCGATAAGTTTCCGACAAACACAAGCGTCTCTTTTGCACGAGTCATCGCCGTATACAAAAGGTTTCGAGTCATCAGACGCTGTCCGCCCATAAAAACCGGAATCACCACTACCGGAAATTCGCTTCCTTGACTCTTGTGGACCGTCGTCGCATACGCAAGATCCAACTCCTCCAATTGTACACTGTCATACTCCACTTCTTTTCCGTCATCAAAAACAACGCGCACCATCTCAGCATCATTGTCTACCGCAGTAATTTTCCCAATATCCCCATTATATATACCGGTACCGGTTTCATATTTTGTCCGCCACTCGATATCATAATTGTTTTTAATCTGCATCACCTTATCATTTACACGGAACACTCGATCTCCCAAGGAAATCTGTCTCTTTTCACCCTGATACGGATTTAATACTTTCTGTAACTCCTTATTTAGATTATTCGCTCCTAAAAGTCCCTTCCGCATCGGTGTAATTACCTGAATATCCTCTATCGGATGATAATTCTTAAATTGCGGAAGCCGCTCCGATGTAAGTTGAATCACATGGTGCATAATTTGATCATAAGTGTTCGCTTTCACCAAAAAACTATCGGTATCCGGCTGATTAAACTCCGGCATTTCACCAAGATTAATGTTGTGAGCGTTTACAATAATCATACTTTCCTTCGCCTGACGGAAAATTTCCGTCAAAGAAAACACATTCACCTTTCCGGAATCAATAATATCCCGTAATACATTTCCCGGTCCTACCGAAGGAAGCTGGTCTGCATCTCCCACTAAAATCAAATTGGTACTCGGACTAATTGCCTTTAATAAATTATTCATCAGAACAACATCCAGCATTGAAACCTCGTCCACAATTACCGTATCCGCATCAATCGGAACGACCTCTGCGTCTACTAAAGAATTCCGATCCTCATCGTCAATATGCTTAATTTCCAACAGTCGATGAATTGTTTTCGCCTCAATTCCCGACGCCTCACTTAATCGTTTCGCCGCTCTTCCGGTAGGCGCACAAAGCACCACCTTCGCCTCAAACTCTTCCAATGTTTTAATAATCGCCTTTACAATTGTCGTTTTACCGGTTCCCGGTCCTCCGGTAATCACAAAAATTTGGCTGTCAAAACTCTTCTTTACACATTCTTCCTGCTCTTTGGTTAAAACAATTCCGTTTTCTAATTCCGTCGCAATTTTCTTAACCTTATACTTACTCTTTATCTTCCCCATTTCCGCCAAACGCAAAGCCACATTCTTCTCTGCTTGATATAGCGGAAGCAAATAAATCTTCTCATTTTGATAAATCTTGATTTTTCCTTCAATGGCAAGTCCGGAAATTCCTGAAAGTACCGCATCTTCCTCCACTTCCAAAAAAGTCAGTAAATACTCAATCAATACCGTCTTGGGAAGGTAGGTATGTCCCTCTGCCGAAGCAATCGACAAGGCGTATTTGATTCCCGCTTTCACCCGAATTTCATTATTCTTGTCAATTCCGACATCCATTGCCATCTTATCCGTCACCTTAAAGGAAACACCCACACAATTCTCTAAAATCACATAAGGATTTTCCTTTATCTTATTTAGGGCATCTTCCCCTAAATTTTTATACAATTTCACCGCATTCTTATTTCCGATTCCGTAGTTTCCTACGAAAGAAACTAACTTCCACAAATCCCACTGTTCATTTAATGCCTGACTGATTGACATTGCCTTCTCATAAGAAATTCCACGTACTTCTTCCAATCTCTCAGGCGTATTTCGAATCACTTCAATCGTTTCCAAGCCAAATTTCGCAGTAAACTTTCTGGCAGTAGCCAAACCAACTCCCTTTAAAATTCCGGAAGAAAGGTATCGTTCAATCGCCGGAATTCCCTGCGGAAGTAACTTTTCAAAAGTCTCCGCTTTAAACTGTCTTCCATAATCCGGATGATTCACCCAGTTTCCGGTCACTCTAATATTTTCCCCCGAGGAAACATACGGAAGAAATCCCACGACCGTCACTTCATCCTCTGCCGTATAAAGAGTACAAATCACATACCCCGACGTTTCATTCTTATAAATAATATCTGCTACTTCTCCTGTCAACTCCGTCAACTGCTTCATCCTCCAAGTTATCAAAGAGTTTTTCTGCCTATTAAAGCAACATACTCCCCGTTTTTCGAAAGCCTTCCTTCACAATAAACCAAAATTGCATGTTCTAATTTCTTTTCTTCCTCCGGCAGATAAACAATCGCTTTGTCACTTTTAAATCCAGCCATTATTGACTTTTCATTATTTACCGTCGAAATCGGAATCAAACGGAATCTCCGTTTCCAAGTATTATCCTCTATAAAGTAAGTCTTCCTCTCAATCTCCTCCATCACATTCGTTGGTAAAATTTTTTCAAACACACTTTTTTCCAAAAATATCACCGGATAATCACTAAGTGGCTCTGTTACACTATTTCCGGAATCAAAGAAAGCGTTTACCTTAAATTGATGCCCCGCAATAAAAACCTCAATCGGATAAATAAACTGTTCCATATTCGCTCGATTCTTCCAAAACATCATCAAATACCGAATCAACATCATCGAAAGCAATACTGCCCCGGCCACAAGCACAACCGGAAAATCCGAAACATAAATGATTCCATTTGCTTGAACGGTATATATGTTAAACATAAACGAAAGTCCGAAACTAACGCCACCGATAAAAAAGGTAATTGCATAAAAACACAAAAGTGTTCTGACAAAAACCTTTATATGTTTTAAACGAAAGGCGATTACTACAAGAACAACCGAAAGCAATATTTTCCACAAAATCCGCTGAAAATCATAAAAGTAAAAAACATAACTGAAGATGACATATAAAGCTCCAACAGCGGAACTTAACGCCACTCGACACCATTTATACTCAATTCTTGAAAACACTGCTGTCATATACAGAATCAGAAAATTCATAATAAAGTTTTCAAGAAACATTTGGTCCGCATAAATCGTCAAAGAGTACACCTCCACAACATCCATTATACTCTTTAACAAAGATAAAATATGTCACTTTTTAAAATTCAACCGGCGGTTCCTCTGCTACACCAAAGTAAAACTTAATCGCCTGAATAATTCTCTGCGACGCCTTTCCGTCTCCATAAGGGTTTGCCGCCTTATGCATTTTATCATATTCCTCTTGATTATCTAATAACAACTTCGTCATTTCTACGATTTTTTCCGTTTCGGTACCCGCAATTCGAACCGTTCCTGCTTCTACCGCTTCCGGTCGTTCGGTTTCCTGGCGTAACACCAAAACCGGTTTTGAAAGTGCCGGAGCCTCTTCTTGAAGTCCGCCGGAATCCGTCATTACCATATAACAACGATCCATTAAATTATGTAATTCCTGCACATTTAACGGTTCAATCAAATGAACACGTTCCGAATTACCCAAAAGCTCTTGCGCCGGGCCGGAAACCGCCGGATTCAAATGCACCGGATAAACAAACTCTACTTCTTTATATTCTTCCGCAACCTGCTTAATCGCTGTTAAAATATTCTTTAACGGTTCTCCCAAATTCTCTCTTCTGTGCGCCGTTACCAAAATTACTTTCTTCGTAAAATCCAAATTCTTTAAAACATCACTTTGAAATACATAGGAATTGCTTACCGTTGTTTTTAACGCATCAATTACCGTATTTCCCGTAATATAAATACCACTTTCCGAAATATTTTCTTTGAGCAAATTATTTTTATTATTTTCCGTCGGACAAAAATGAATATCTGCCAAATTTCCCGTCAATCTTCGATTCATCTCCTCCGGATACGGAGAATACTTATCGTAGGTTCTAAGTCCAGCTTCCACATGACCGATACGAACTTTTGAATAAAAAGCCGCTAAAGCCCCCGCAAAAGTCGTCGTCGTGTCTCCGTGTACCAGTACAATATCCGGCTTGCAGTCGTTAATCACGTTAATGATTCCTCTTAATACGTCAGAAGTAATATCCGCCAACGTTTGCCGTTCCTTCATAATATTCAAATCATAATCCGGTGTAATCTTAAAAATTCTTAACACCTGATCCAACATCTGACGATGTTGCGCCGTTACGCAAACAATTGTCTCAATCTGGTCATCTTTTTTCAATTCATTTACAAGCGGAGCCATCTTAATTGCTTCCGGTCTTGTTCCAAAGATTGTCATTACCTTAATTTTTTTCATTTTTCTCTCCCTCTTTTTCTTCATGTGCCATATCTACCATACTTCTGCTACCTGCTAAAATAAATATTACAATCATAACAATTAATAACGTAAACTTCCAAATTCCCGTTTCAATCAACACAATTCCGGCAAGTCCCAAAAATGCACTGATAATATATAAAATCATTACCGATTGTTTTTGCGAAAGCCCGGAATCTACCAAGCGATGATGCAGATGCCCACGATCTGCCTCCATCGGCGATTTTTTGTGCAAAATTCTTCGAATAATCGCAAACGCCGTATCAAAAATCGGCAATCCCAACACAACCAGCGGAACGATAATCGCAATCGCCGTATAATTCTTTACAAGTCCCATAATCGCAATCGTTCCAAGGGTAAAGCCCAAAAATCCCGAGCCGGTCTCACCCATAAAAATTTTCGCCGGATTAAAGTTAAAGGGTAGGAATCCCATTGTTGCACCTGCTAAGGCTGCTGTCAGTACAATTGTCTGCGTTTGATTCAAATAAATTGCAATAAACAACAAAGAAATGGATGAAATCGTCGCAACTCCCGCCGCTAAGCCATCAAGTCCGTCAATAAAATTAATTGCATTCGTAATTCCCACAATCCAAACCATCGACATCAGAATCGATATCGGCGTACTAAACTCAATAATTCCGTTTTCCACAAACGGATTAGATAAAAACTCCACACGCACACCAAAACCAACCACAATCGCAGCTGCTATAATCTGAAACATTAACTTTGTCCAAGCCCCAATCGGCTTAATATCGTCCCAAATGCCCGCGATTTCTATTACAATAATTCCTAACAACAATCCCAAAATCTTAAAATTAAACATCTCGTCATTTACGCCAACCACTACAAGATAGTACACCAAAGCCATTAAAAAGCCGCCAAGAATTGCGAGTCCGCCAAGTCTTGGTATCGGTTTATGGTGAACGCGCCGCTCATCTTTCGGTATATCAATCGCATTCAATTTTAACGCTAACGAACGCACAAACGGAGTCATAAAAAAAGCGGTTACAAAAGCAATTGTAAAAATCATAATCAAATTAATATAGTTATCCATTTTCTTTCTCCTTTGTAAAGAAGTTTCCTCTATAAATTATCCAATACATCATTTCTTGTTTGATATTTTCCACCCAAGAACTCGGTATTTAGCCAAATATCCAAATATTCTATTGCTTGCTCTGCCGTCATCAATCTTCCACCAAAACAAATCACATTCGTATTATTGTGAAGTCGAGAAAGTTCCGCAAGTTCCTTCGAATTACAATTTACCGCACGAATTCCTTTTACCTTATTTGCTGCAATCGAAACTCCCACACCGCTTCCACAAACTAAAACGCCTCTGTCGAAATCTCCATTTGCAACTGCCCTTGCCAAGGGTAAGGCAAAATCCGGGAATCCATCCTCCGCGTTAAATTCACAAGCCCCAAAATCCTGCACCTCATGTCCATTCTCAACGAGATAGCTTTTTAAAGTTCTTTTTAATTCAAAGCCCCCATGATCACCTGCAATCGCAATCTTCATATCATCTCGTCCCCTTTCTGTAATATACTACTATAATTTCTAAACTTCGTCAATCTCACAAAACGCTCATTAAAATGAAAAGATATTCTGTCTTTTTCCAACAGAATATCTTTTTATTTCAAGATTCCATTATGGTCCTTTGATGTTCCATCAGTAATACATCAATCTTTCTACTGATGTCCAACACTTCCGGCGTAGGAACATGGTCTTTTATTCCCTCATCTAACATACTATCCATTTGGGCTCGTAATACATTAATTTCTTTTTCTATTTCGTCAATTGTTCTCTTCATATCCCACCTCCAAAAATTTGTCATTTCTTTGCTAAATGCTAACTTTTTATCCTTTATAACCTTTCGATTTGCTTTGTTCTTTATTTTTATGTCAACCTATGCGTTCTTTTCATACTTTCACAACATATTTTTTAAACAACTTACGTTAGGATACTCCCTATAGTATTTTATGAAAGAGAAACTATCTTTTCCAATTCTCTAAAAAAATAATAAAATGTTCATCTTTAGCAACATTTTAACAAGAATAATTTGTAAAATCAAGTCGGAATATATTTTATTCATATTCAGAGAACTGTCTATTTGTTATATTTTTACACATTACACATTTCGGGAGGTTATTGCATGAAAACAACAAATCAATCCCAACATAAAAATATTATCGGTAAGAAAGTAAGAGAATTAAGAATACAAAAAGGGCTTACACAAGACCAACTTGCCGCGAAATTAGAAATTAATGAAGTAAAAATAGACAGAATCGTCATCTCTCGAATTGAATCCGGAAAGCGATTTGTTTCCGATTATGAATTGTATGAAATTGCGAAAGCCTTAGATGTTACGCCAAATCATCTTCTTTCATTTGAATAATCATTAATATAATTTCATACAACTCTTCATTCACTAATCTCTCATATTCCAAAAAAATCCTTAATTCCCTTTTGTTTAAAGATTGGGTGAGCTCATTTTCCAATCTTCTTATCTTGTCTCTATATCTCTTTACATTAGAACTCCGCAGTATCCTGCTTACCATACTTTCTATTTCTTCTCTCATAATTATTCTCTCCTTAATAATTTTACTATAGAGTAAAGAAATTTACAATATGTTTTCTAATATAAATTGATTATTCTCACTTACATTCTTAATATACATCTTTAATAATTCAAACTTTGACGAAATTTGCGAATCTTCTAATTTTTTTCCTAAATCTGCACAAACTTCTACCAACGTTTCCTCGATCGGCTGAATTTCATCATGATAAACAAGTATTTTCCATATTTTACTCATTTTTTCCCATTCACGAGTCAATTCTACGATTTTCCCGTCAACCTCACTTATTTTATCATGATTTGCCAAAATTTCAAGAGCGTTTACCGATTCCAACAATTTTTTCGAACTTTTTTGTAAATACGTTTGCTGAATCCAGCCCACAGAAATAATAACAATAAATCCAACTATCATAAAAACAACGCTACCTTTCATTTTTTCTTTTCCTCCTCTCTTTCTTGAATAAAGAACTCTCCGGTCGCATCTACGTTGGCATAAAATACTTCTTCTAAAGTTAAGTTTTTCTCTTTTAACTTCTCTTTTACCTTTTCCGGTGTTAACTTCGCTCCGCTTAAATTCTCTTGAATAAGCTTTCCGTCTAAAATGATGTTAATCGGTAATCCTTCATAAGTGGTATTTACCATCATCTGCTCCGCTGTAACCGGTTGTTTCGGTGCTTTTAAAATGACACTCAGTTGTCCGCTCGTTTCCAAAATAGCATATTGCACATCCTGTATTTTCATCACGCCACTCATACGAAGTTGCTCTAACAATTCGGTAATGTTATATTTTTGTTTTCTCAAGTTTCCCTCTATCAACTTTCCATTTTCTATCATAATGGTATATCTGCCGGAAATAAAATCCTGTAGCCATTGACTTTTCGTCGTTAAATAAGAAAGCAGTAATTGTGTCAACGTAATGGTAAAAGCCGGTATTATGCCGGCTAATAAAGGAACTCCGTTATTTTCCATCGGCAACGTCACAAGTTCGGAGATAATAAGCGTAATCGCCAATTCATACGGCTGCAATTGCCCAATTTCCCTTTTCCCCATAATTCGCATCACTAAAATTACCAAAAGGTACAGAAATATCGCCCGAAAAATCAAAATTAGCATATAATCAATTCCCTCCACGCAAAAATCATTAATACTAATTTTTCCTTTATTACTAAAATACATACTAATCTTTAAAAAAAACTGTATAAAAATTAAATATGTGCTAAAAATAAAATCAAACACAAAAAGGAGGGTTATCATGGATAATCAACAAAAATCAAATAGTAAAAGCATGTCAACCGACTGGAACGTTGCCGGAATTATCATCCGTTTAATCGCTTCCGCTGTTGTTCTTGCGATTACAGCGTTTTTAATACCGGGATTCTCAATTAGCAGTGTAGGTTCCTTAATTGTTGCTGCTATTGTATTAACAATTATGGACTACCTATTCGTAAAATTGCTCGGAATAGAAGCATCGCCATTTGGTCGCGGTATCGTAGGTTTTGTCGCTGCAGCCTTAATACTATACTTAACACAATTCTTTGTTGCAGGTTATAGTATTTCTGTATTATCTGCAGTAATCGGTGCTATCGTTTACGGAATCGTAACCTATTTAATTCCCGGAAACGAAGCACTTTAATAAAAGAAGTGTTTTAAAAAGAAAAAAGAGCCTAAAGCGAAAAAACTTTAAGCTCTTTTTTCTTTTAATCTATTTCTTCAAATATCCCTCAATCATCTCGTAAAAACTATCGCACGCATGATTGGAAATTCCCTTCAAAGTCATATATTTCTCGCTCTTTAGCATTTCATCAATCGTCATTTTCAATTTCGTCGAAGTCAACTCTCTTTCCAAAATCACCTTCGCTCTCCCCTCCGCTTCAAACATCCTTGCATTTTTCTCCTGATGATTTTCCGCTGCTGTCGGCAACGGAATTAAAATTGCCGGAACCCCACAAGCTTCTAATTCGCTTAACGTAAGAGCACCCGCACGACTAACTGCAATTGTCGCTTCCGCCAATTCTTTCGGCATATCATCAATATATGGTTTTATCTCAATTTTATCATTCAGTGAAATATTTCGGCTTTTTAATTCATCTATTACCGCATCATACTGCTTCTCTCCTGTTGCATATACAATTTTATACGGTAATTCATGATAATTGCTTAAAAGTTCCACCACGGCATTATTAATCGCACGTGCCCCTTGGCTTCCCCCGAAAATAAGGACTGTCTTTTCTTCTTTTAACTGACGGGTTAAATTCATAAAATCCTGCCGAATCGGATTCCCCGTCACAATAACAGCCTTTCCGGTAAAATCCTCCTTTGTCTTGGAAAATCCAACCGCAATTCCATCTGCAAAATTTCCCACAAACTTATTGGTTTTTCCCGCAATTGAATTACTCTCATGAATAAATACCGGAAGATTCAGCATCTTTTTCGCCGCAAACAAAACCGGACCGCAAACATAGCCACCCATTCCGATAACAACTTTCGGATGCAATTTCTTCAAAATCTCCTTTGCCTCAAAGACACCCTTAAAGTTATAGTACATCGACTTACACAATTTTATCGGATTCTTTGAAAGTCCCTTCGAATGTATGTAATGAATCGGATAACCCGCATTTCCGACAAGTTTACCTTCTAATCCGTATTCTGTACCGATAAAATGAATCTTCGCATCCGAATTTTTCTCCCGAATCTTATCCGCAATCGCAATCCCCGGATTGATATGTCCCGCCGTCCCACCGGCCGCAATCACAACATTCATCTTCCTGACCTCCTTATATGCTGTCTCTTAAAAGAAAAACGGCAAATCATAGTATTTATTATTTCCGTTTCCTTACTACAATTTGCCTTTTTCAACTATAACGCTTTTTCAATCATATTCTTATACTCTTCCTTTGTTCTGACACCAACCGCTTTTTCGATAATTTCGCCATTCTTCATCACCATTACGGTAGGAATACTCATAATCTTGTATTCCGCCGCAACATCCGGCATATCATCCACGTTGATTTTACAAACTGCCATCTTTCCGTCATACTCATCTGCCAAAGAATCAATCACCGGACCCACCATACGGCAAGGTCCGCACCAAGTAGCCCAGAAATCCACCACAATCGGTGTTTCTCCGTGAATGTATTCCCCGTAATTTTCGTTTGTCAAATTCACAACTTTTTCACTCATAACACAACCTCCTCAAATTTAATTATCTACAATTTCCTGCAATTCATTCATATTACGCATCAAATCAAACGCCGCATCATTCTTCACTTTCTGTTTATATGCAGGATTTAACTTAATTGCCATCGTTAAATTTTCAATCACTTTCGCATATTCCTTCCGAAATGCATAGATTCGAGAAAGATTATAATATGGAGTTGCATATTCCGGATCCGCCTTAATCGCCTTTATGTAATTTTCTTCCGCCACAAAATATTCTTCCTTCATTACTGCAATTTGCCCAAGTCCGAAGTAAGCCTCTGCCAATAATGAATTTTTCACTGTCGCCATTGTAAAGAATTTTTTTGCATTTTCATAATCTTTTAATTCCATATACGCAATTGCCGCATTAAAATATAATTCATAATTATCCGGATCATAACTCAAAGCGCTTTCACAAACGCGAATGGCTTCCTCACGATTTCCGATTCCGCAATATAAAATTGCCAACATATTCGACGCAACCGTATAATCCGGCTTTAATACCAACGTTTTCTTCAACTCATCAATCGCTAAATTCTTTTCATCCGCCTTCTCCAAAGCCAACGCCAAATTATAGTGGAAACGATAATCGTTCGGATTGATTTCAATCGCATTTCTAAACTTACTTACCGCCTCTGTCGTCTTATCCGTCTCATACAATAAAATACCCATGTTGTAATAAAGTGACGCATTATTCGGATCTAATCGAATTGCTTTTCTGTAATTCAAAATTGCCTTATCGTATTCCTTCTTAAATGCAAATAACGTACCAATCTTTCCGTAACCCTCAAAATCTTCCGGCTCGTATTCCGAAAGTTTTTCATACATTTTAGCAGCTTCTTCGTAGCGCTTTAGGTTTTCCAAAATAATCGCAAGCGGTTTATAAACCAAAATCCAGTTACCCTTCGCCTCTCCGGCTTTCTTAAAGTTTTCTACCGCAAGTTCCGGTTTTCCCAAACAAGCAAACGCAAGCGCCAAATTATAATAAGCATCAAATTTCTCAATGCCTTGAATAATCACTTTCGCTCTATCAAACGCAATCGACGCACTCGTATCGTTATCCAAATCCTGATCTTCCAATAACTCTGCTGCGCGTTGGAAACGAACCACTGCCTGCGCATAATTTGCATTTTTCATATAAATAATACCGGAATTAAACAAGATTACCGGATTTTCCTTAAATAAAGCTTCCGCACCGTTATAAATATCCAAAGCTTCCTTAAATTTATCTTTATCCGCTAATTGCTCTGCTTCGGCAAATTTATCTTTTAGCTGCACCAGTACATCCTCTTCGTTTAGCCGAATCCATTTTACAATATCTCCCGATTCTTTTGCCTCCAACATCGGAATTTGCTGATAATACTCGCTGATACTGCCCTTTTCAAAGAAACTGCTTCCGGCACCTAAAAGCCCGATAATTTTGTTCTTTGAATTTTTTAAATAATCCGTTATAAAAACCGACCCCGGTACAACAATTCCCAAAATCGCCGCAATTCCTTCAATCAAATAATTTCCGTAATAAACGCTGTTAAACAAATTCAAAATATTAAAAGTAATCGCAATAACCTCTCCACCGGCAATCAGTAAATAAGTTTCTTTTCGTTTGTTAATGTACGAACGAATGATGTATATGCCGAGAAAAACGGCAATCAAATTATAAATTATCCTTTCAATAATCATTTTCTGCTACCTCCGTTACTTAATCTTCCAACTGCTTCAACTCATCTATATTATCTTCTGCGTTTTTCTCCGATACTCCCTTAATCACTTTCACATCTGTCGCCTTAAAGGTCTCCAAATCCACATCATCGTCTTTATCCACCATTTTTACTTTTACTTCTTCTTTTAAAATATTCGAAGAAACCACCGTTCCTTGTCCAAGCGGAGTCAATACCAACGAACCCGTCTTAGGAACACGCTTGATTTTTTCTTCGTACCCACACTGTTCATAAGCCAAGCAACACATCAGTCTTCCGCAAGCCCCGGAAATTTTCGTCGGATTTAAAGACAAGCCTTGGTCTTTCGCCATTTTAATCGACACCGGCTGAAAATCCGATAAGAACTTATGACAGCAAAACTCTCTGCCACAATGTCCCAATCCGCCAAGCATCTTCGCTTCATCCCGCACACCAATCTGTCTTAATTCGATTCTCGTCTTAAAAATTGCCGCCAAATCCTTTACCAAATCTCTAAAATCAATTCTTCCTTCCGCAGAAAAATAAAAAATAATCTTACTGTTATCAAAAGTATATTCCGCATCAATAAATTTCATTCCTAAATTATGTTCTTCTGCCTTTTTAATACAAGAAACAAGCGCCTCTTTTTCCTTTCGCTTGTTCTCCGCATTTTTCACTTCATCCTCCTTCGTCGCAATTCGGATGACATTCTTCAGCGGATTTTGAAAATTCTCATCATCCACTTCCTTATGCGCTAAACTAACCGTTCCGAACTCAAGACCACGCACCGTCTCTACGATTACTTTATCATTCAGCTTTATATCCAGTCCGTTCGGATTAAAATAATACGTTTTTCCCTGTTCTTTAAATCGAACACCAACCACACTCGTCATCATAGTTTTATAATCCTCTCATATTCAATAACATATTATCAATCGTCATACCAAAATTCGCATTTTCCGCTAACATTTGCTCTGCCGAATTAATCTCATCAATATATTTTGCGAACCTCATTATATCACATTCTGCATTCGATGACAACTCATTTTTCAGTCTGTCGATTTTCTTATCGCAATAAGTCGCCATGCTATGTAACAGCTCCATTATACCCTCTTTATTCTTATCAAAAAAATCAGAATATTTCATAACTTCCGTTATATTTTTTCGATGCAGATGATCCAACATTTCCTTCATTTCCTCCGGGAAAATATCCTCCCGCGCACACGCAATTTTTACCTGTTTCACGCGCGAACGAATCGTCCCGATAACACTGTAAATCGACGGTCCCGTTAAAATAATCATCACATTCTCCGGCGGTTCCTCAAGCGTCTTTAATAAACAGTTTTGAGCCGCCAAATTCATTTTATTCGCAGAAGGAATCACATAAATCTTTTTCTCATGCAAAATCGGCTTCACAATCACATCTTTTTGTAATTCTCTTATCTTCTCCACCTTAATGCTTTTATCCTCTACCGTAATCCGCTTGTAATCCGGATTATTCGCTAAATCATCCTGAAAAATCCGCTTTACAAACTCCTCCGCCTCACGATTTACCGTTTCCTCATCATCACACTCCAAAAAGTAAGCATGACTAATCGTCCCCCGCTCAATATCCGAAATCAATGTCTGATTCAACCTCTTCACCCCATTTACATTAACAAATCCACCAACATTCCATGGATTCCGCTTATCGTATTCACAATCTTTAATCTATCCTTTTCATTATTCAATAACGCTGTCGTCAAACTTTCTAACTGTTCGTTGATTTTCTTAACAATTCCCATCACGCGAAAACTGCCATCTCGCCCAAGCTTCGTCTCCTTTGAGTACTTATAAGAATACTTCACCGTATATTCCAAAAAATCCGCAATCATCTTCTTGTACTCTACCAAATCCTTCAAATCCATTCTTTCCTTTACGAATTTTCCCTTTTCACCAATCTCTTTTAACTTATTCTCCAAAAACTCTTTCTCATTCTCATGCGTCATATTCGCAAAGGTATTCGAAAAAGAAGAGTTTTTACTCTTTCTCACTTTTCTTTCCTCCTGCGCCGACGCTCCCACAATCGAAGAAGCAAGATTCACATTATCAATTTTCATACTCGTAAACTCCTCCTTTTTCTTGCTTTCTTTCTTAAAATAAGATATCATAAAATTATCATTCCTACCATAAATTTTTCAAAATTTATGATAGAATTAGTTATTAATCAGACTATAATCTTGTATCTTTCGAAAAATATCGGTAATATCCCGTTTGTAGGGACACAATTCATTGTGTCCTAATTCTACCGTCTGCCTATTTCGTGGACACAATAAATTGTGTCTCTACACTATCTCTGCCTTCTCTATAATTTTTAGTCTGACCTGTAACTAATATTATTTTTGAAAGGACGCGATTATATGGGAAAAATCATTGTAATAGAAGGCTTAGATGGTTGCGGAAAACAAACACAATCAGAAAAATTGTATCAACGACTAAAAGAAGAAAATTATCCGGTCATGAAAATAGCTTACCCAAGATATGAAAATCCATCCTCTTCCCTTGTAAAAATGTATCTCTCCGGCGAATTCGGAAAAAATCCAAACGAAATCAGTCCGTATATCGCCTCAACCTTTTATGCAGTAGATCGCTATGCTTCTTATAAACAAGACTATGAAGAATTCTACAAAAACGGCGGAATTTTAATCTTAGATCGCTATGTCACCGCCAACATGGTACACCAAGCCGGAAAAATCGACGATATCGAAGAACGGGATAAATTTCTAAAATGGCTCTGGGACTTCGAATTTAACCTATTCGGAATTCCTGTTCCCGACAAGGTCTTCTTCCTAAATATCCCGCCTGAAGTCAGTCAAAAACTCATGGCAGAACGTGAAAATAAATTTTCCCATGAAAAAGAAAAAGACATCCATGAAAGCAATAAAGAATACTTAAATAAAATGTACACCAGTGCTTGCTACTTAATCGAAAAATTCAACTGGGATGAAATTAACTGCACAAAAGACGGAACTTTACGCAGTATCGAAGACATTCACAAAGAAATTTATGAAAAAGCAATGCAAATCTTATAGTTCAGTCTATAGATTGATAATTTTTGAAAATATCGATAAAAAAACGTTTGTAGGGGACGGCGTCCTCGGAAGCTGCTGAAAAAGTTCTCAAAAAAAACAGTTTCCAAAAATTGTTAGCTTATAAATCGTCTACAATCAATTTTGGAACGTTGGGTAATGATTTTTGACCTGGGGAAAATGAAATTTTTCAAAAAAATCGTACTTTTTCAGCAGCCTCCGTCCTCGACGTCCCAATATATTTGCAACAATTTTAGCCTAAACAGTAACATGAAAATCTTAAAATAAAATCTTAAAATAAGAAGTTAAAAATTGACATATTTTAAAATATACGATATAATAAATATAGCAAGAGAGAAAATCGTATCAACGGTTGTCTCACCAAAATAATTTAGTTAGCAAATAACCGCATACTTTGATGGAGAAGCGGTTATTTTGCTATATAAGGGAAAAACAATATAAAGATAATAGATAGAACAAATACTCTAAAAATTATTTTTACTATGTATTTTCTGCTCATAGGCAACTCACCTCCCTTGCGAGGTGAAACAACCGCTGACCGTTTTCAATTTTCTCTCTTGTAAAAGTACTATACTATAGAATTCCAAAATTTTCAAGATTAAATTTGAAATTTTTTACATTTTTATTGTACGGACAGCATTCATGCTGTCCAATTCTTTTTCTCTCAACGCAATCGGTATAAATCCCACTCACGCAAAATATACATGCACTAAAGGAGTGAGCCGATTGAAAAAATTTATCTTTCTGAAAAATGCCGTTATTTTAACCGTAACCGCCTTTATTCTCCGCGGGCTTGGAATGTTGTTACGAGTTTATCTCTCAAATAAAATCGGAGCCGAAGGAATGGGATTATACCAAGTCATTCTCTCGGTCTACATGATGGCCGCTACCTTCGCCACTGCCGGAGTCTCTACCGGTGTTATCCAAGTTGTTAGTGACGAAATAGCAGTAGGTACAAAAGAAAGTACGATAAAAGCCTTTCGGAAAACCTTGCTTCTCTGTATCTGCTGGGGACTCTGCCTCTCTACCGTTATGTACTTTTCCGCTGGTTATATCGGGAAATACTGGATTAACGATGTCCGAACCATTCCCTCTCTCACCGTCACAATCTTCGCTCTTCCCTTTATGGCTACCACTTCCTGCATTAAAGGATATTTTATCGCCCACCGAAGAGTCTCGATTCCCTCCGAAGCACAAATTTTAGAGCAAATCGTAAGACTTGTTATTATCTTCTTTCTTATCGACCACTTCATTCCTTATGGAATTGATGCCGCTTGTCTTGCCGTTATGATTGGAGACGTAATCTCCGAAATGTCCTCTTGCCTTTACTCGTATATTGCTTACCGCAAGGAAAAAAAGAGACATAGAAATCCCTATCTTGCAAAAATAAAAAGTCCTCACATTACCAAAAAGATGATTGGCTCCGCTGCGCCGGTTGCTTTCAATAAATACCTAAATACCGGATTGCGAACTTACGAAAATATGCTGGTTCCCGAATCTTTACGCCAATTTACCGGTTCCCGAGAAACTTCTTTAGCCCAATTCGGAATGTTAAAAGGAATGGCGATGCCGATTCTTTTCTTTCCTTCTTCCCTCCTCACCGCCTTCTCCACTTTACTGATTCCCGAAATGGCAGAAGCAAAGATTTTAGGGCAAAGCGAAAAAGTAAAAAAAATGGCTGATAAAACCTTTCATATCGCCATTACACTCTCTATCTTGATTGCCGGAATTTTCTTCGCTTTTTCCTATGAACTCGCCGAACTGATTTACCATGAAATCGAAATCGGAACTATTTTAAAAATGTTAGCCCCCATCGTCCCATTTATGTACTTAGAAACTGTCGTCATGGGAATTCTACAAGGATTAAATGAACAAATGAGTTCCTTAAAATACAACATCTTCGACGCCCTCATACGATTACCGCTTATTTATATATTTGTCCCTAAACACGGCTTAACGATTTTTATTGGAATTATGATTTTAAGCAATATCACAACCTCTTCGTTAAACATCTATAAAACCTTAAAAGCCACTCACACCCAAATCAATCTCTCCAAATGGATTATCAAACCGCTTATTTCTGTTTCGCTTGCTATTCTTGCCATGACTTATCTCACACAAAAGTTTCTACTTTCACCACTCTACTACGTCATTATCGGTACCGGAATTATTTGCGTTCTGTACTTCTTATTTCTGATTGTAACCGGCGGAATTGGTAAAGATGACTTTAAGTTAAAAAAAGACTGAGTGAAATTTCTTTCCTCAGTCTTTTCTATACTATTGCATTTTTTCCTTAACCTTAGTTGCTTTACCAACACGGTCTTTTAAGTAGTAAAGTTTTGCACGTCTAACTTTACCTGTTCTAACGATCTCAATTTTATCAATCTTAGGAGAATGAACAGGGAATACTCTTTCAACACCTACACCGTAAGAAATTCTTCTTACTGTAAATGTTTCAGAAATACCGGCACCTCTCTTCTTGATAATTGTACCTTCAAACATCTGAATTCTTTCACGAGAACCTTCGATAACCTTATAATAAACTTTAGCAGTATCACCAATGTTTAATTGCGGTAAATCAGTTCTAAGTTGTTCTTCGTTAATGCTCTTCATAATATCCATTATTTATTTCACCTCTTTATCTAATAATTCCGGTCGCTTTTGCTTTGTTCTTAACAGCGACTGCTCTTCTCTCCATTTTCTGATATTTTCATGATGACCGGACAAGAGAACCTCCGGCACCTTGCGCCCCATAAATTCTTCGGGCCTTGTATATTGAGGATATTCCAGCAAACCATTCGAAAAAGACTCTTCTTTTGTCGAATCATCCGCCAAAACCCCCGGAATCAATCTCGATACTACGTCAATCAGCACCATCGCCGGCAACTCGCCTCCGGTCAAAACGTAATCACCGATGGAAATTTCTTCAGTTACAATCTCCTCGATAATCCGTTCGTCAACTCCTTCGTAGTGCCCGCACAGCAAAATCACATGATCATGCTTTGCAATATCCGACGCCATTGACTGTGTCAATTTCCTTCCTTGCGGAGACATGTAAATCACAGGAATCGTCTTATTTTCTCCCGCTAAACTTTTATACGCGTCATAAATCGGCTGAGCTTGCATCACCATACCTGCCCCTCCGCCATACGGATAATCGTCTACGCGGTTATGCTTATTATTCGCAAAATCCCGTATATTCACAGGATGAATCTCTATCAATTCGGCTTGTTCTGCTCTCCCGATAATGCTCTCCTTTATAGCGGAAAACATCTCCGGAAACAGCGTTAAAACATCAAAACGCATTTTCAGTCCTCCTAAATTAACCCCTTCGGAAGGACAACTTTGATAAAGCCGGCATTTATATCGATTTCCTGAACGACTCCTTCCAAAACCGGAATGCAAAGCGGTTTCCCGTTATATTCGGTCACATACACCAAATTGCTTCCCGTTTCAATTACATCATTTACTTCTCCAAGCTCGCCTAATTCCGCGTCAATTATCTTTAATCCCATTAGGTCACAAACATAATATCTCCCGTCATCCAGCGGCTTCAATTCCTCACGCGGTAATTCCAAGAACTTTCCTTTATAGCGGTCTGCTGTCGTTTTGTCATCAATCCCATGCAATTTCATCAATGCGAAATTTTTATGAAAACGAATTCCTTCTACTTCATAAAAAGTACCATCGATAGAAACCTTCCGGTAAGAGTACAAATCATTCGCATCATCCACCAACGGAATCACTTTCAGTTCCCCGCGAATCCCATGCGTGTTTACGATTTCTCCTATACAGAGCATCTCTTTTTTCTCCAAAGATTTCACAATCCCTTCGAAATTATTCAATAATTTCAACGTTTACTCTCTTGTTGGATCTTACAGCGTTAGCTTTTACAAGAGTTCTGATTGCCTTTGCAATTCTTCCTTCTTTTCCGATTACTCTTCCCATATCTTCCGGATCAACTCTGAGTTCAAGAATTACAGATTGTTCTCCTTCTACTTCCGTAACGGAAACAGCATCCGGGTTATTAACTAAATATTTTGCGATTGTCTCTAACATTTCTTTCATTGCGTATTCCTCCTCTATTAGTTAATATTCGCTTTTTTAATTAAAGCCTTCACAGTATCTGTAGGCTGTGCACCTTTTTTAATCCACTCATCAACCTTGCCTTCTTTGAAATGAATTACAGCAGGATCTTTCATAGGATCATAGTTACCGATTTCCTCGATTAATCTACCATCTCTCGGATATCTCGAATCTGCAACAACGATTTTATAAAACGGTGCTTTCTTCGCTCCAACTCTTTGTAATCTGATTTTTACCATTATTTCACCACCCCTCTGCATTCATACTGTAAAGTACTACTACTTGACAGCCTCTATATCATACAACCGATCATGCGGTTTGTCAATAGAATTTTGTAAATTTTAGGATTTTTTAATTTAAATATATTGTAATATTTTACAATATATGGTATTGTTTTCTCGTCCGTAAGGATAATCTCTATTGAAAGGAGGTGAACCTTGTGAGACATATAGTCAAGATAGTCGTCCTACTTATTACTTATTGTTAGTGAATGCTACTGAGATGGACAAAGAAAAAAGGGTGCCACCAACACCCTTTTTTCTTTGTCCGTATAAAGCAAGACATATAATCAAAATAATACTTCTATAATTATATTATCTCATTTTCCTTCTTCTGTCAATATTTTCTAAAAGTATTGTTACTAATCAGACTCAAATTTATAGAGAAGGCACAAACAATGTAGGGACAGCATTCATGCTGTCCACAGAAAAGGCAGAAAGCAGGACAGCATAAATGCTGTCCCTACAATAGACTGAGGAAAATTTAAGGTACATATATAAATTTGAGTCTGAATTGTAACAAAGTATTTCTATACTTATACTTCAACACAAATTTACCAACAAAAACATTTTAAACATATCGTAAAATTTTACAATATATGGTATTCTCTTTTTGTCCGTAAGGATAATCTCTGTTGAAAGGAGGTGATTCTTACGGATAAGTTTCTAAAATTTATAGTTATACTTATTGTCGTGTTTCTTGTTCTTACAAGTACTTGCTCCTAAACACAGACAACAAAAAAGGATGCCCCCAGCATCCTTTTTTGTTGTCCATATAAAACGGATAAGTTTCTAAAGTTTCTACTATTAGATTACCCTATTTTCTTTCTTTTGTCAATATTTTCTAATTAAATATCTTTTCTCTACGTTACAAGTCAGACTATATCGTCCTACAATGATGCGCAACCATTGTACGGACAGCATTTATGCTGTCCTGCTTTCTGCCTATTCCGCGGACAGCATAAATGCTGTCCCTACAGTGTTCGTGCCTTCTCTATAAATTTAAGTCTGACCTGTAACTTCTCTACTTCAAGATATAAACCTTCACTTGTTGTCTTCCCCAAATCACGGTTTCACCATGCGTATTGAAATACAAATCAATGATATTTCCCTTAATCGCACCGCCGGTATCTTCTGCAACGGCATACCCGTAATTCTTTGCACCGTTCAATCCTTCGATATAAACCTTTGTGCCAAGCGGAATTACCTGTGGATCTACTGCGATAGTTCCTACTTTCGCGGTTGTTCCGGTCGCTGTAACGTTATACCATTTATTTCCCGGATGCTTTCCGCAACAAGAATAACAAGGGCAATACGCTGTCGCTTCCAACTGCATCACTTGCGAATACTCAATTACCTCTCCATCGGCAGTTTCCAAAACGCCGTCTTCCACTTCCGTTACATCCGGCGCCCAAGTTGTTCTTACCACGCCACGCGACGTTGCGGATTTCGTTGTCTTTACTTCTTTCACTACTTCCGGTTCCTGCTCAAACACAACTTCTTTCTCTACCGGGGCTGGTTCCACCGGCTCTTCCACTTTCGGCTCTACTGCAACCGGTTCTGCCATTGCTAACACCACCGGCTTCTCAATTACAATGTTATTACTTTTTCCAAGTCTGCTATAGATATCGGTCGAAATATTTTCGCCCTCTTTAATTTCAATATTTTTCTCTTTTAACGCATCATTTACCGTCGATGCCATCGTCTTAAAAGAAATATTCTGACCTAAGTAATTCACATTCACTTCTTTGATTTGAGTCACATAAACCGCTGCCGAGAAAACCGTCATAGCAAAAGCAAAACCGACCGCTTTCATTATTCGCTTCATTCTCTTCTTCTTTGAGCGTTTGTTCATTACTTTCCCTCCCGTTCGAATGAAATTCTATTATAAATTTCATGATTTGTCAAATTTTCTTAGCTCCTTAAAAAAAGTTTTCAAAAGTGCCGCACAATCCTCTTGTAATACGCCTCCTGTCACTTCAACATCATGATTGAATTTTCCTTTTTCAAAAAGGTCAAAAGTAGAGCCTGCGCATCCTGCTTTCGCATCAAACGCACCAAAAAAAACTTTTTTTATTCTAGACTGAATAATCGCACCGGCACACATCGGACAAGGCTCTAACGTCACATAAAGCTCGCAATCCTCCAATCGCCAAGACTTTAACTTCTTGCAAGCCTTGGAAATCGCCACAATCTCTGCGTGCATCAATGCACTTTTTTTCTTTTCTCTTAAATTATATCCTCTTCCGATAATTTTATTCTTATAAACCACAACCGCACCAATCGGAACTTCTTTCCGGCAATATGCTTTTTGAGCTTCTTTTAATGCCTCTTTCATAAAAAATTCTTCCATAATTCTTCCTTTCATGGTAATATATTGTAGGGACACAATTTATTGTGTCCTAATTCTAATGTTTACCAATTTCTCGGACACAATAAATTGTGTCCCTACAGAAAATGTACTGTAATAAAAAAGGAGTGATAACATGCAAATCAATATACACAACGCAAAATTTATCTTATCCGCCGTAAGTGAAAAACAATTTCCTCAAGATTTTCTTCCGGAAATCGTCTTTGTCGGCCGCTCCAACGTCGGAAAATCCTCTCTGTTAAACGCTTTATTAAATCGAAAAAATTTAGCTTATGTCGGTCAAAGACCGGGAAAAACACAGGAAATCAATTTCTTTTGCATTGACGAAAAGATTTATTTCGTCGATTTACCCGGCTATTCCTTCGCAACCATGGGAAAAGAAAAAGTCCAAAAAATCAGCAAAACCATTGACCTTTACTTAAAAAAGCGGAAAAACATTGCCTTAATCGTTATGCTGGTAGACATTCGCCACAAACCCACCGCAGACGATTTAACGATGTTCGATTATTTAATGCGTTCCAAGCTTAACTTTATCGTCGTTCCGACAAAAGCAGATAAAGTACCGATTACAAAAATTCCGGATTACTGCGAAATTATTCAAAAAGAATTGAATGTCCCAGAAACTGTCGATATCATTCCGGTCTCTTCTGACAAAAAGCAAAACTTACACGCTATTTGGCAAGCAATTCAAGAAACTCTTCAGGAAGAGTAGAAGAAAACTCCATATATTCTCCCGTTCTCGGATGCTTAAATCCGAGAATTTTTGCATGTAAAGCTTGTCCCTCAAAACCGTATTTGTTTTTCGCAGTACCGTACACCCCGTCTCCCAAAAGCGGATGCCCGATATACGCCATATGTACACGAATCTGGTGAGTTCGTCCGGTTTCTAATCGCACTTCAATCACACTACAATCCGGCAACTCCTTTATCACCTTATAATGCGTCACCGCATGTTTTCCATTCGCCACAACGCCCATTTTCTTTCGATCTTTCGGATTTCTCCCAATCGGAGCCGAAATCGTTCCCGTCTCTGATTTCAACTTTCCCTTCACAACCGCCACATAAACCCGTGTCATACTATGTTCCTTTAACTGTTTCGCAAGACTGACGTGTGCCTGATCGTTTTTTGCAATCACTAAAATTCCCGACGTATCTTTATCAATTCGATGCACAATTCCCGGACGAATCACACCGTTAATCCCCGACAAATTCTCTCCGCAATGCGCCAAAACCGCATTCACCAACGTCCCGCTTTGATTTCCGTTCGCCGGATGAACCACCATTCCCTTCGGCTTATTCACTACCAAAACATCCTCATCCTCATACAAAATATCCAACTTAATTTCCTCCGGCAAAACATTTAGCAGCACCGGTTCCGGAATCTCCACCGAAATTACCATTCCTTCCTCTACCTTTAAGGAAGCCTTCGCCGCCTTTCCGTTTACGCTCACCTTCTCGTTTTCAACTAATCCTTGCACATGCGATCGCGATAACTCCAATTTCTCCGCAAGGAACTTATCAAGTCGCTCTCCGCTCTTCTCTACAAGTATCTTTTTAATTTCCATTCTGTCCTCCCAAAATCGTTACTACCGGATTTAACACTTTTCTATTTTCGCCAAATCACACTGTACGGACAGCATTTATGCTGTCCCTACACTATTTGTGCTTTCTTTATAAATTTAAATCTGAATGGTAACCTAAAACTTGCTCTATTCCGGCATCTTCCAACGTTTCCACCGTCACAGTTACCGTAACGGTATTATTTTCATTATGTTTTACACGTTTCTGAATATCTTTTATCTCTGAACTCTCATTTAATTCTTGCTTTATTTTATCATACGCAATCCGATATGCAAAGTCCTCAATAGAACTATTTTCAAATTTCGAAGACAACTTTAAAGTTTTACTTTTCTCATACCACATTCTTCCCTTAATCTCTGCCATAGAATGCACCATTTCATTTTTCTCCGGAAAATTCTTCATTTCCACCATCGCAGAAACTAAAATCTGCCCTGCTTGCACCACATCTCCCGGCTTTACAAGCACCGTCCCCTGATAAACATTCACCGTCTCAATCAAGCAATCCTTCCGTGCAATAATATTACAAGCGATATCTTCCTCATTTCGTTCCGGAATCAAAACCTTATCAACCACTTTTACCCTTAGCTTCATTCCGGTCATATCAAACCCTACCCAGCTAAGATCATCCCGCTTAATCAGCACCTCATTCGCCAGTTTTCTGAAGTCCAATCCATATTTTAACGTTCCCGCATGCACTCCAAGCTCCTCCAACTGAGTCAGCATCAGCTTATCCTCAACAACAGTCCCATCCTTTACCACTTCAATACTCCAAATAAAGGAAGTAATTCCCTTCACAATACACAAAAACAAAAGAATTCCAATCAAAAAAACCTTACGCTTCCGATATTTAAATACAATAAAAGGCGTCCCCCGTCTACGCTCTAATCTCACTCGACACCCACACTTCTTCGCCTGATGTCGCATTTGCTTATATCCTTTTATCGTCGTCCGACAAACCAACTTCGTCGTACCGTACCGCCTAAGCCCCCAAATCGGCAAATCATTTATCGCACAAAGATTCGTAAATTTTTCAATAAAAAAGCCCTCAACAATAACTGTCACATATCCTCTTAAAAATCGCCAAAATCTTGTGAATACACTCTCTGCCAAGGCTATTCCTCGCTTTCTATGGTAATGGAATAAATCTTCCCACGAACCATCAGATTCTCATCATCCAATTCGTCTATTGTCAATTTATTCCCAGCCACAGAAATTATTCCGGTTTTCGTACTTAATTTAATTCGGCTCTCCTCGTACTCTAAAACTCCATCATAATTCTCAATCATAAACTCGCTGTTCCCCATTAAAACCATCCGTGACGAACTCCCTACCAACTCTCGAGGCAAATCACTCAATTCGGTAAATCGTCGTTTCAACAAACCCGCCGCTCGTCTCGCTTTACTCATTTTTTCATCCTCCCATTAAGTTGTAACAATCCCTGTAGGGACAGGATTCATGCTGTCCAAATAGTAACTGTCAGTAAAGAATGGACAGCATAAATGCTGTCCCTGCAAGGATTGAAAAAATATTATAATTCCAAATCAAACAATCGTAACATGATACTCCTTTAGCCACTCATTTAACTGAATAAAGAACGCCATCACTTGCGGACCCCTCATCAGTTGACCAAACCAAGGGCGACTCGCACTCTCTTCTTCCGCAATCAATTCTTCGACTCTGTCACAATCCACTACATCCAAAAGCGGCGAGGTTGGATTTTCCAAAATATGCTTCAATTCACGAATCATAATCTCGCGATAAGTCGGATTGAAGGTCTTCGGATACGGACTCTTCTTACGAAACGCCACTTCTTTCGGCAAAATATCTTGAAAGGCATAGCGTAACAACCCTTTTTCCATATCCCCATGAATCCGATACGCCCATGGAACGTTATATACATAATTCATCAGCTTAAAGTTACAAAACGGTGCCCGAATATGGAATCCAGCTTTTCCCGCCATCTTATCCTGTCGTTCCAATAATACCGGTAAAAACCATTTATAGGTAAGATACCCGATTTCTCGAATCCGCTTATTTTCCTCCGACTCTCCATACAACTTCGGCACTTTATTTATCTCTACCCGATATACGCTGTTTGCTAACTCATTAATATTCACATTTGCCCGAATTTCCTTATTCACAAATTCCTTTCTCTCATTTACCGAACGAATCCAAGGAAAGAAATCCGCATTTTTAAGCTCCTCCCGATGAAACCACGGATACCCGCCAAACACTTCATCTGCGCACTCGCCGCCAAGTCCCACATCCGCATACTTCTTCATACTCTTACAGAACAACAGTAGCGAACTGTCGATATCTCCCATTCCCGGAAAGCCTCTTGCCAACATTGCTTCCTTTAAAGCATCCGCCAAATCCTCACTTCTCAACGTCACATCCCGATGATCGGTATCCAAAAACTCTACCATTTTTTTTATCCAATCATTATCGGAATTCGGCTGATAGGAATTACTCTTAAAAAACAAATCGTTATCCTCATAATCTACCGAAAACGTCCGCAACGTCCGATTATCATGCTTTAACGCCTCCGCTACAATTGTTGTCACAATACTCGAATCCAAACCACCCGACAATAGTGTCGCAATCTCCCCATTTGCCCGATACTGATGAAGAACCGAATCAATCACCATTTCCCGAATATTATCCACGACTTCCTCGAAACTTTCCTGATTTTCATAAGCCTCCAATTCCGCATATTTCACCAATTTCATAGAACCATTCACATACTTTAAATAGGTTCCCGACTCTAATTGCGAAATATTCCGAAAAACCGCCGAAGTCTGTCTTCTCGACGGTCCCAAACAAAGCAATTCCGCCATTCCTTCGTAAGTCACTTGAGGACTCACTTCCCGCGTATTAAGAATATCTTTCACATGTCCCGCAAACACAATTCCGGATTTTAAAACCGAAAAGAATAACGACTTCGCCCCAATCGGGTCTCTCGCTAAAAATAACCGTCTCTCTTCCACTTCCCAAATACCAAGCGCAAAAACTCCCTCAAACTTCTCCAAACATTCTTCCCGCCATGTTGTATAAGCCTTTAGGATAAACTCCTCATCCTCTTCCGTCTCAAAATAATTTCCACGTCTTGTCAATTCCGATTTCAATTCCGGCTGATTATAAATCTCGCCATCGTATGTAACCACAAATGTCCTGCCCTTGTAAGAATAAATCTTCGCCTCTTTCACGCCCGCGATATCAATAAAACCCTGCTCATCCTTCACCATACCACCGAAAGTTCCCACTCATCCCACTCCTTTACATTAATTTTCCGTTGTTTTCAATACTCAAACTGTAGGGACAGCATTTATGTTGTCCAGTTATCTCAAACGGACACCTTCCTAAAACGGACAGCATAAATGCTGTCCCTACAAATTAGAGAATGAACCACAAAATTCTCTTTATACTATGCCAAAAAGAACAAAAGTGTGTTATTGTCAAAACACAATCCGTAGGGGACGGCGTCCTCAACGTCCCGAACTCAAAAAACATATAACGAATCACGAAAAAAATACGATATATAGGTAACAATATTAAACTAAGGAGGTCAACATGTCTGAAATATTAAATAATGTATTAATCACAATTGTAGAATATTCCATCTTGTTATTTGAATTCATCGGCGTTTTTGTCCTAATCGTCGCCGGAATAAGAGGAATCTTCGATTACTTCACAAAAAATCCCCTCACCAAATTAAATTTGGCAAAGGGAATGGCAATGGGGCTCGAATTCAAGCTCGGAAGCGAGATTTTAAGAACCGTTGTCGTAAGAGAATTATCCGAAGTCACCATCGTCGCCGCCATCATCGCCATCCGAGCCGCCCTCACATGGCTGATTCATTGGGAAATCAAAAACGAAGAAGAACATACACAATAAACAGAGACAATTATGTTTCTCATTGTAAAAAAAAATAGAGCTTTTTCAAGCTCTATTTTTTATTCATTACACTTTTTCATTACTCTCAGACCAACAAATGCTTACCACTTGCCCATTATAAATTGCCCTCTCGGTAGATAAAATGCGATCATAAATGCACTCAGTAAGTGCCTTTCCTTCTTGATTCAGAAAACCATACTTTCCATCCTGTTTTACTCGAATAAACGAGCTTGCGAAAATAACAATTTCATCGTAACCCTTACGATTCAGCAAAGTTCCGTCTTTGTGAATCAAAAACCATTTTGCATTTTTGTATGCAACGGTATAGTCAAATTTTGAGTCTCGTAATTTCTCAAACTGACATTTGCAAACCTCCTCACCACGGTGGTTTACAAACCCCCAAAGTCCATTTTCTTTTACCCTTGCAAAACCATGAACAAAGCGATGTCCTTCTTCATAATCCTTAGGACAAACAAAATTTCCAAGAGAATCTACATAATTTACTTTCCCGCTATATTTCACTACACGCCTTACATCTTCCACGACTTCATCCATTTCCTTAAAATATACCGTCTTACCATTTACCACCATACCGGGACGATCCATAAGAATTTGCATTTTTCGCTACCTCCTTCAAACAAAAACATGTTCAAATAAATAATGGGATTTTTCAAATTATTTTACATCGTTTTTCAATTATTGTCAACCGAGAAGTATTCTTTTTTGTTTATCAGTTACAGTTTAAACTTAAAATTAAAAAAAATGGCACAAACCCTGTAGGGACAGCATTCATGCTGTCCACAGAAAAGGTAGAAAAGTAGGACAGCATAAATGCTGTCCCTACAAGGTTTGTGCCATATATTGTTCCCCCAATAATCACAGTTGTCCTAAAAATTCGCAATACGATTACACAAAAACACCATCGGAATACCTAACAAAAACCACAAAAACGTGTATAGCAAACAAACTTGACCATATAAATTAAACGGCATACCGGAATAATTCCAAACATTCCACCCAAGCCCGATATTCGTAATACATCCCACCACAAATTCAAAAGATGTAATAATAAACGCCCCCGCCAAGCACTTCTGCCAAAGCGGTAAATAAAAATAATTCAAATTAAACACATAAAACACCATCAAACAAACGCCACCCGTTAATAGCATCGTCCAATGCGTATAGCCTCGCCATAAAATTTCCATAGTTCCATATAACACAGAACCAATCGCAAAAGACATAAAAATCCCACTCATACCACTTTTCTCACCTTCCCCACAATCAGTGCAATCAGAGGAATCAAGGCAAACAAGCCGATATTGATATAATACAAGATATTACTTGCAAACTGCTCAACCTGACTTACATTTCGAAACACCATTACCGCTAAAACATAAATGACAATACACAGCGGAATTACATAAAAAATCTGCTTTTTAATCGGAAGTAATTTTTGCGCCGTTTGCTTCGCCATAAAGAGAAAAAACAAAACAATCGTAAAATCCGACGCTAACCAAGTTGAAATAAATAAGGATTCCAGCCGCTCAACATTTCCAAACAAACTCACACTATTTAACACAAAATAATACGGGAAAATAAACTGCTGACTCACGCTATAACCGAACAAACCTACCGTCGATAAAATCAGCATGAGAAAAAATGCTGCTAACACATACAAAGCTCTTTTCCCGTAAGTTTTCAATTTATCTTTATGACTAATCTTATCTCCTAAAATCATTAACGGCGTAATATAGGAAAATAATGAGAACACCGGCAAAACAGACTTTAATACCGGAAGCGTATCATAATAGGTAACCGGATAAAGATTCTCCAAATGAATCTGAGGAAGAATCGCAAGCGTTACCGTCGTAAATAAAATGATAAAAAACAATAATAATATTTCACTTAGCCGCCCTAACGTCTCAAATTTTTTCAAAACAGCGATTCCTACAAAAATCATCATTAACCCCAATAAAGCTCTCATATTCGCATTAAATAACAACGTTCCCACAAAACGTTCTCCAAACATCCTAAGATACATAGAACATAAAAATACAATCCATATCCCATATACCAAAAAGATGATTTTGGTAATCGTTTTTCCAAAAACACTCATAAATACTTCATACAAACTATCTTCTTGATGCTTTTGAAATAACGAATTTATCACATACACCAAAATAACACCCGGAATTATCACTAAAAAAGGTGTCTCCCAACCGGCTTCTTTTGCAATCCGCGCCACATAATTCGGAATAACACGTAAGCTTGGTGCCGTTAAAGCAAGAATTACGATAATATAAGCTTGTCTGATGCTGATTTTTCCCTTTGTAATCTCCATGATTTTTATCCCCTTCTACTCCTCTACAACCGAAAACATTCCATACGTTTTATTGATCGTTGTTTGCACATCTACCGTTACCGGAAGTGTTGAAAATTCTTTTTCAAAGTCATCTTTCATCTTTTCATAACGATAAGGATGTTGCATCCGAAATGACTGCTTTATCTTCAAAAAATCCACATCGGTTTCCTGCGACTTTTTTACGGCATCTAGCACGTAATTTGTCACCATTTCAGAAGTCTTTTGCTCATAAAATGAAAGTCCCTCTTTTAATAAATTCTTTCCGTCACTCACTTCCGTAATATCTCCTACAAGTTCAATTTCCAATTTCACTTCCTCTAATTTATCCTTTGAAAAAACAAAATTCTTCTTTACTTTAATGTCAGATATATCGATTCCTACCTTTTCTTCTCCGTTTTTTAAAGTAAGCATAAGATTGATATAATTTTCATTTACCGTATTATAGCCATGTAACTCTTCCTCGCTAAAAAAACTAATCAATTTCGCATCCTTAATGATTCCGTACCCTGCCACTTCCATTCGTACTGATTCGCCTTTTTCTTCTGAATTTTCAATTCTCCATTCCTTTTTCTCCTCTTCTTCCTTCACTAATTCAACAGCAGGAATCAAGCCACTCTTCTGCTCGGAGGTTAGCATTTTTAGAATATCCACCACTTTATAATCTCCCGGCGCGCTCGCTCCCCGTAAAGTCGTCGATAAATTCTCAATTCCTGCATTAAGAGAAGAAACTTCTTTCGTTCCGGTAATCAAAAAATCTTTTGCGGAAGTATCCTTTGTCACATAAACATTCGTATCAAATCGCAGGTCATAATTTCTGGCAGCAAAATCAAATTCCTCTACCAACCCGTTTTTTGCAGCATTCTCTCCGATTAAAATATTTTTAATGTGCCCCGTCGTAAAAGTCTTTTCCCGATAACCTTGTAACCCTTGTAAACACATCGCAAAGGTATCCGACGTAACGGTAATCACATTTTCTTTTTTACCGGAATTACTGTTCTGATCTGAAGAAGCGTTTTTTGATTTTTCCTTCTCACTATCTACCACCAAAGAAAATTGAACCTTTTTCGACGGCTCCTCTACATCAAAACCGGCAACTCGGCTTAACTGTAATTCACTAATTTCATTCCGTGTTGGAATAATTTTTTCACTCCAACTCAAAAACACGATAAAAATCACTAAATAGATAAAAAAATAGATTCGTTTAATCATCTTTTCCTCCAAACAAATCACGAGGTAATCGAATTATGGTATCCTTTAACATATTCTTTCCCCCATTCGCCACAAACGGGACCATATAAGGAACACCAAGAACCTCTATACTACATAAATAATACAAAATAAACAAAAGCCCAAAGGAAATTCCAAACATTCCCGCCAAAGAAGCACAAATTACCAAAAAGATTCTGCAAACCCGCAAAGCATTTGACATTTCCTGATTCGGAATCACAAAGCCCGTAATTCCCGTAAACGCAATAATTACCACAACTGCCGGAGAAATAAATTTCGCATTAACTGCCGCTTCTCCCACAATCAAACCTCCGATAATCGAAATCGTCGAGCCAATCGTCTTCGGTAACCGCAAACTTGCCTCTAACAAAAGCTCAAAAGCAACCAACATAATAACAATTTCAACCGCAGTATCAAACGGAACTCCTTCTTTACTCTCAATAATTGATATTGCCAAATCGGTTGGCATCATTTCATGATGAAACATAGTAATTGCAATATACAACGCCGGCAAAACCAAGGTAATAATAAAACAAATATACCGCAGTAAGCGAATACCGGAACTTAACACATAATTTTGAGAATAATCTTCCGGTGCCTGAAAATAGGTAGAAAATACACCCGGTAACAGATACGCAATCGGAAGTCCGTCAATTAACACGCCCACTTTTCCATCACAAATATTCGCACAAAACTTTTCCACCCTTTCGGTAAACAATAACTGCGGAAAAAGCGAATATTTATAATCTTTCATACAGATTTCGAATTTTCCGGCAGAAATCAAATCGTTCATATCTATATTTTTGATTTTTTCTCGCACCTTATTTAATAAATCCTCATCCGTAACCCCTTCAATATAAACAATATTTAACTTCGTAACCGCCTCTTTTCCAACGGTAAAACTCTCTAACCGCAACATCGGGGTTTTCAATTTTTTCCGCACCAAACCTGTATTCACACGAATCGACTCAATAAAAGCATCCTTCGCGCCTTTTAAAACACTCTCATTTTCCGGCTCAGTAATGCTTCGTGCCGGTAAATTCTTCGCATCAAAACTAACTGCCTTCTCCAAATGATCAAAAAAGACAACCGTATTTCCCTGCAAAATATTTTCTACCGCTTCGTTAATGTCTTTTATTTCTTTTTGTGAAATATGGTAAATTACGCCATTCTTACACATCTCATAAAGATCTTTTTCCGTCTTATTCAAAGCAATATTCGTAAATGGCCTTAATACATAGTTATCAATCACATCACTGTCAATCAACCCATCAATCCCAATCGCCTGAATTTTAACGCTTTTATTCCCGGTATAAATATCCTTCACAAGCACATCATTGCTATCTCCCAATACCTCTTTCGCTTTGTCCGAAGTCAATTTTCCCTTGATTGTAATCTGAGGAAGTTCCTTTACTTTTCGATCAATTTGCCATAAATTAAACATTCCGCCAACCTCCTTTCTTCCTCTGTTTTTTTAGCACTTTTCATAAAAAAGAAACTAATTGTACGGACACCATTCATGGTGTCCAGCTATTTTCCGACAAACAACTGCGTAAAAATCTTCCCATACTTCGAGCCTTCCACAATTCCAATCCCCGTATAATTAAAAGAATCATTCAAAATATTCGCTTTATGTCCCGAAGAGTTCATCCAATCTTTAAACGCAGCCTCTACATTCGAATTTCCCGCAATATTTTCTCCCGCCGAGCGATAACTTATTCCAAAATTTTTCAACATTTGAAACGGCGTTCCATAAATCGGCGACGTATGCGAAAAATAATTATTATCCACCATATCCTTCGATTTAATCCGAGCCACTCTTAAAATTTCCGGATCGGATTTTAATTCACTCAATCCCGCATTTCTTCTTGCCTCATTCACCAAATCAAAAATTTTCTTCTCATCACTCGTCATCCCCAACGTTGTCGTAGTAGTATTTTCCGAAGAAGAACCGCTGCCACTTCCCGCAGACGCTGTCGCCGGCGTAATATACCAGCCATTCACCATACCAAAGGTATTATCCGACGTCTGCACCAAATACCAACCGTAAATTCTTCCATATGCCTTTAATTTCGTCCCCTTCGAAACAGTCTTTACAATTTTATAATTCGAACCCGGACCGCTCCGAATATTCAAATTCGTCGCATGAACCGTACACTCACTGAATCCCGCCGACTGCACCGGAAAGGCCGCTGCATAAGAAGCCACAAACGGGATAAAAATAAGAAACATACCTGTCAACGCAATCACAGATTTCGGACGGATATCCCTAAACTTTCTTACTCTTGCAATAAAAAAAGTTAAAAATTTTCTCATACCCTTTAACCCCCAAAAAAGTCTATTACCGTTAGTGTCTCCAAATTTTTTGAAAATTTGTTAGATAAAATTTAACAAAAAAAGAGGGCGATTATTCGCCACTCCCAATAAAGATTTCGTATGTCTCCTCTCGCTCTTGGATTTTTCCCCTCAAGAAATAGGTTTTCTCCACAATTACCGGGTGGACAATCATAGTCGCCGATTCTCCATAAACTCCGCCACATTGAAAAAGACTCTTAGAAATTGTTTTTCCTTCCGTAGTCATCCCTTCAAACTTAGCACCATAGTTCTTAAAGCTCAGTTCAAACGTGTCAAACACATAGCGTTCCTCTTCGAGAACCTGAAGCGTTTCGACATGAATCGGGCGCAGAACGATATCAAGCATAGCAACAAATGTACAAAATACGAATGCAATCCACACAAACAAAATTCTCCACTTGCAACTCTTTAACTGCTTCCTCTCAACCAGGCACGTCAAAACAACGCAACCCACAAACAAACCAAAGATCATCACGAGATTCAACATATTATTTTATCCTCCTTTAACGTCCAGTTCTTTTTTAATACAACATCTGATAGTTTAACGACCGGCAATAAAAAAATTTTTATCTCCTTTCATGTATGTCTTTATAATTTTATGTTAACACAAAAACGTAATTTTGTCAAATTTACCCCATTTTCTTCTGTTCCTTCGTTTTTACGGCACCATCCTCTATACCATATTACTATCCCATCTTCTTTACATTATACAAACTATTCAATACAACCCAATTCGTCCGAAACAACCGATTAATCGTCCAAAAACTTGCACCTCCCAAATTATATTTCTCAATCAATTTCAATCGTGCTTCCACGCTTCTTGCATCATCAAACCAAACCACATGTCGCCGTCCCGAAGAATCGTAATAATAAAAGTACGGTGCCTGCGACTTCGCATCAAACCGAATCTGTGCTCCGTTATTAATCGCCAAATTCACCGCCTGTAAATTTGAAACAACCGTTGCCCTTGAACCTTGTTGATACGGTAACGTCCAATCATAACCGTAATTTGGCATCCCCATTAAAATCTTCTGACTCGGAATCACCGAAACCGCATATCGTAAGACTCTCTCCACCTGATCAATCGGTGCTACCGCCATCGGAGGCCCAAAGGTATACCCCCACTCATACGTCATTAAAATCACATGATCCACCAATCTCCCATGCGCCTCATAATCATGCGCCTCATATAAAAGTCCTACCTGATTTTCGCTCACTTTCGGAGCCAAAGCCGTTGTAATAATATATCCCATCGTTCTCAAACGATTTACCGTCTTCTCCACGAAATTATTGTACTGAATCCGATCACTCGGATAAACATACTCAAAATCAATATCTAACCCTATGTAACCCTTATTCTGCATCACACTTATGACATTATCCAACAACAAATCCTGCACCGCACTGCTGTTTAATACCGAACTCGCCAATTCACTGTCAAATCCGCCGGACTCGCCGATATTCGTAATTACCATAAACGGACCTACTGCATTTCCCTTCGCTGCATTAATTAACCTCGTATCATTAATCGGGACAAGACTCCCGTCTTCCCGCACCTGATAACTAAAAATACTCAAATACGTAAGACTCGGCAAAGACTCGGTTAACGCCATCTCACTGATATTCGGGAAAGCATAGCCGTTTACCTCGATTGTCCTTAATTTAGGGCGTTCTCCCGGAATTTTTATATTCTGTCCCGGATAAATTCGCGAAGGATTTGTCACCGAAGGATTCTCCGCCACAATTTCTTCCAACGGAACGCCGTACTTCCGTGAAATCGAATACAACGACTCTCCCGCTACAACCGTATGATAAAAATAATTCACCGGCACAATCAACGCCTGCCCCACCGCCAATCGATCCGGATTACTCAACTGATTGATTGTCACAATATCGTTTGTCGAAACGCCATATCTCTGCGCAATTTGATAAACACTATCCCCTGCCTTTACAGTATAAATAATCAAAGCCATCATTCCTTTCTTCGCTTTATTACTACCATATATATTCCGCAAAAGCCGTTTTAGTGCAAAAAAAGAAGATACCTTTCGATATCTTCTCATAGTTTCATAAATTAGTCTTTCAATGGAACGCCATTTGCATCTACTGAAATTTTTCCGGCTATAATCATAATTCCTTCTACCAATCCCCAAATATAAGCACCCAAAGAAGTAAGACCACATGTAATAAAACCTGCCAAACACAATACTAATTGAATAACAGCATTTCTTGTATATCCTAAGTAGAAATTATGAATCCCCAAAGAACCAAGGAAAATACCAAGTAAACCTGCAGCCAATTTAGATTTTGATTCGCCTCCGTTATTATTTACCGGATTAGAATTTTGTACAGTTTGACCTCCAACCGGTGCACCGCAATTTGAACAATGCTTTGCACCTTCTGCTAATTCTGTCCCACATTTTTCACAAAACATATTTTCTCCCCCTTAACAATTTATATTATATCGGTAGGTGCCAGCCAAGAAAATGCCGGAACATTCCGAAGAACACCATACGCTAACACCCCTACCAAAATAACAACCGCAACTGTATGAAATACATTTTCAAATCGATTCTTTCGATTCAAGATCCAGTAGTAACTTTCCAATAAACAATAAATTACCAAAAACGGAAATGCAATAAAAATAAATATATTGTATCGAAAAGCTTGGTAAAAATCCAACTCTTTTAACGCCATTATCGCTCTCGTCATTCCACAACCGGCACAATATTGACCGGTCACTTCATGAAAGATACAAGGAAAGCCAATACCGAATTTTGCATATAACATTATATATATACTACATAAAAAAAGGATTATAAGAAAAGTTCCAGCGACTATTGTCACTTTTTTACGCATATTCACAGACTATAACACCTTCTATAATTCATTCAAAATCATCATACCTACACTAAAGAAAGAAATAAGTCCACCAATAATTCCCAAAGCAATACCGACAATCAACAAAATCATAATCGTTTTCTATGCATTCATTGCACCTTGCAAATTTCCCGCCTTAATTTCATTTTGTAATAATGTACAATATAACACTAATGCAATAATTCCGAAAATCTGATTACAACAAATCAATTCAACAATCGACCAAACCAGCAACCCGGTCGCACCGATTTTTGTTTTTATTTCTTCCGGTGAATTATATATCTGTGCCTCTACTTGCGCCTTATTTGAATTAACCGGATTCTGACAATTCGGACAAACGGTTTCATCCCCATTTAATGCTGTACCGCAATGACCACAAAACATACCTTAATCCCTCCATAAAATAAATCTACTAATTATCCACAATAATTATAATATAATGCTTTCAACAAATAAATTCGACTTCATCGCAATATTAAAACTGATTACATCATAATTATATACTTATAGTACAATATTTTTTTACAGATTTCAACATAATTTGCTAATTTCCAAAATATTCACTCACTTCTCGCAATCCCTCAAAATTCTTCTGACGATAATACTCGTAAACCGCAATAGCAACCGAATTGGAAAGATTTAACGACCGCGTATTTCCCAACATCGGAATTCGCACACAACGGTCAAAATTCTTCAAAAGCAAATCCTCCGGAAGACCTTTCGATTCTTTTCCAAACAATAAAAAAGCATTATCCGGATAAGCAATCTCGGTATGGTTCTTCTTCGACTTCGTCGATAAGAAAAACATCTCTTTATCCTGATGAATCTTTAAAAACTCCTCCAAATTTTCATAATAATGTACCTCTAAATCCTTCCAATAATCCATTCCCGCACGTTTCAAATATTTATCCGTCACTTCAAAACCCAAAGGTTTCACCAAATGCAAAACCGAACCCGTTGCAACACAAGTTCTCCCAATATTTCCGGTATTTTGCGGTATTTCCGGCTCTACCAAAACAACATTAAGTGCCATAACCATTCCTCCAATAAATGAAAAAGTGTTTTGCGCAGGCAAAACACCTGCGCCGATGCGGACGTAACACTGTGAACCGTAGGTGAACAGCTTGTACGTCCTATGCAAAGAAACCCCAAGAACGTAGTGATTGGCTGGTTTCGACTGCGCCGCGAGTTGCGGAGCAACATTCCTTTCGCGTGAGTGTGCCTCCCCGCGGAGCGTTTTTATATAATAAGAAATATCATTTTCTATTATATAAAATAAGGCTTCCGAAACACTCGGAAGCCTTTTCTGGTGCAGCATCACGGGCTCGAACCGGGGACCCACTGATTAAGAGTTTCGCACCATCTTCGACTTCTGCCCTATTATACGCTAAACTTCGTATTTTAGCAATCCCCCTCTACCTGTAAAGGCGCGTAAGCACCGTCCGACAAGTGCGGTTTTTGCACTTGTCAAACCGCCTTCCAAAAAGAAAAATCGAAGATTTTTACCATCTTAAAAAAGCAAACCTAAAAGGTCTGCTTAATTAAAACAGTCGTAAGGGTCATATATTTTCTCTTCTATTATTTCTCCATTTTCATCTAATGTAATACGGTAAGCTTCTTCTTCACATTTAATTGCCATCTTTTTAATTTGTTCTTTTGTGTATTCTTTGGAGTCAAAGAAGTCGTAACCTATTCTGAATTCTTCATATTTTGCACAATATTTTTTAAAATCGAATATTTTTTCAGGTTTGCCGTTATCAATACAAAACACATCTTCTTTACATTTCATCGCTAAACTTATAAGTTTTTCTTTTGTAACTTGTCTTTCGTCAAAATAAATTTCACTCATTAAATACATTTTCATCTAAACCACTCCTTTTTTGTTTTTCTTCTTAATAATGGCACTGAATAAGTAGTCAAGGGGTCGTGGAATAAATTTTTATGCCGCGAAAGCCCCTTTACTACTTATGGAGTTAACCCAACACTACAGCCCGATAATGAAAAGAGCAAAAAAGGAGTGGAAACAGGCACTACCTGCATAAAAAAATAAAGAAAACTCGTATGAGTTTTAACAAAATTTAGCAAAGAAGTCTAAGACTTCTTTGCTTTTTTTATGATTTTTTCTGTTTTTTCAATTTGTTTTTTCATTTGTTCATAATTTTTAATACCTTCTTTTACTGCGAATTCAATTTCTTCATCTGTAAATCCGAAGCATTTAGCTTTTGTAATTACATCAATTAAAAAATAATTTTTTCTCATTTTGACCGCCTCCTTGAAATGTAAACATTTAAAAGTAAAAATAATTAAAGAGCAGAGTCCGAAGGAAAGTCTCTTTTATTCTTTTTACTTTTAGGTATAATGTTACATTGGAGGAGTTTAAAATGAAAAAAGTTATTTATTGATGTAAAAAGCGTTCGGATTTATAAATGAAGATTTTCGCATGATATAAAAATTATGTAGAAGAAGTAAATAAAAAAAGTATGAAAAAAAGAAGTTTTTAGACTTCTTTTAATAGTTTTCGGTGTTATTATAGATTGTTTTAAGAATGTCAATTCTTTCATCTATTGAAGATTTTGGAATTGCTTTTTTGGTTGTTTTAAGTTTATAACGTTTTGGAGGTTTATTAGTTGTTTGATAAAGTTTTTGATTTAATTTAGGTAAATATTCATCAATTTTTTTACAAGTATTGTAAATTTTTATAGGCAATATTATATTTATAAAAATTATCCATATTATTGCAATAAGTATTAAAATTTCTAATACTAAAAATGCATTTGATTGTTGAATATTGGACATATGTTATTCCCCCTTTTTAGTTCTTTTGTATTTTAGATAGTTCTTAAAAGTTATAATTTCTTGAATTTCTTCATCTGTTAAATCTTTTAAGAAGTTTTGAGTGGATTGGTTTTGTGTTCTCCCCATTAGATAATCTAATGGGACTTTGAAAAAATCTGCAAGTTTGATCCAAGTTTCTTGGGTTGGTTCAGATTTTTCTGTTTCGTAATCGCTTATATTTTTCTGTGTTACTTTGATTTTTTCTGCGAGTTCTACTTGTTTTAAATCTTTGTCTTGTCTTAGATCTTTTATTCTGTTCATTATTATCACCCAAATAAATTTTAGTAATTTTTTTACTAAAATTTATTGACATATACTTAAAAAGTTATTAAAGTATTAGTGTAGTAGAAAATCTTCTACGAATAGATCACTTATCTTTTGTGTTGGAGGTGGAAACAATGAAAAAGAAACTATTCCGTAGCTTTATAGTCTCTTTATTTGTTTTCACCTTATTTATTTCCGTAAGTAATGCTTATGAATTTGCTCTTTATGAAACTGTTTTACCTGGTTATGAAGAGGCTAATTTTAAAACATTATCTTCTTCTACACAATATGGAAATTATACTCTTGGCCAAATTAAAAGCTTGGTTTACAATTATAATAAAAATGGTTATGAATCAAGTTCTGTTTCTGATGATTATAATGCAATGATTCAAAACTTAACTGATAATGGGTATTTCTTTTGGAATCAGAATAATTCTAATAATCCTGGTTATTTTACTATTGGATTGTTTACTGATTTAGGTATTAAAACATGTTCTGATGGTGAAACAATTAATTTGAGTCAAGGTTATATGGGAATTGATTCAGGTGGATGGTATGCATACTATAATGGTACTAATTATTGTTATTATGACATAACAGCAAATAGTTGTTATCCTAGAAATTTTAGTAATATGCTAATGGATGGAACTTGTAATTTTATTAATTTACCTGTAAAAAAATTAGTTTATACAGGTTCTAATGATTATTCATGGCAAGGTGAATACTGGTATATTCCTCCTATATCTTTAGTTCCTGTTGAATCAGAAGAACCGGAAGTTCCTGGAGGGCCTGAATTTTCTACAGAACTTACAGATGATGAAATTGCATCTGTAGTACAGAATTTTACAAATTCAAGTTATTGGAAAAATCGTAATTCAAATTATACAGGTTTTTTTATTCAGCGTAATGAATTAAATGGACATTATGCTGTTATGATTGTTCCTTATAATTTGATTCAATATAAATTTTTAAGTGGTATTTATATACCTGCTAATGTTTCTTCATCAAAGTATTCCGCAATGGATCATGATACTTATTCTATTAAATATGATGATGATAATTTTGGATTTCAACTACCATGGAATAAATGGAGGCAGAGTTTTAAAATTTATGATTCTTCCGATGGTGTTAATTTCAATTATACTGGTGAAATGCATTTAAGTGATTATGGACAATATCGAATTCCAATGACTACACCTATAATTTATTCATCTTTTAAGATTCCCTTTAAAACACTAATAGGTGAAAAAATCGATGAAGATGGTGAAACGGTTGATAATTATAGTGAATTAACAGATTATAATTTTTCTGATTTAGTGAATTCTGAAACAGGTGAAAATTATGTTTTTGAGGATGTACCTGTTGAAGATAATCCTGTGATTCAATCATTAAAAGAATTATTTAATGATTTAGGATCAATGATAGTTGCAGCTTTTGGTTTTACTGTAGATAAATTAACAGAATTGGCGGATGCAGCTTTTGCATCTTATGGAGAAAATGTAGGTACTTTTATTTTTGGAATCGTTATTAAAGCCTTTTCTGTATTATTTTCTTCGATTTTTTTATTGGTTCGATTTGCTGGTTTTTTATTAACTTTAGTAGCAATCCCAGCGGATGTAACGTTGTTTAATGTTGCAGTTGATGGAGTTGCTTGGGGAACTAATTTTATAGAAGGTCTTAACTTCTTAAAAAGTCTTTCATGGAATAATTTGAATTTTTGGTTATTGTTTGAATGTTTTGCATCTTCATTAGAAATTATTTGTTTTGTAAAAATTATTAGGCGTCATTATAATCAATATTTTTAAGGAGGTTTTGTATGAGTAACACTGCTAATTTTGATGGATTAAAAAAAATAGTGTGGGATGCAATACCATCCTTAAAAAATAGTTATGATACTATTTCAAATTTAGATACCAAAATAAATTCAATTACTTTTGATAGTTCTAATCAATTGTATCAATTCTTTGGTTCTATAAGATATTTAACCGGAGATGTTATTTATACGGTTACCTTTGGAATTATTAGTTTAACTGTTTCTTTTTATATTTTTCGAATGTTAAAGAAATTTGCAAATTATTTTATTGATGCATTTACGCCATTGGATCTTAAATTACCATGATATGAAAAGCTTATGGCTTTTTATATAAATATATTTCGCGTATGCGAGGAAAGGAGAATTGACCATGGGAAAAATTGTGGATTTTTGTAAAGCTAAAAAGGCTAAGTTAATGGGAGCATTGACTGCCGGTGCTTTAGCTTTAGCGCCTGTTGCTGGTTATTGTAGTGAAACAGCTTCAACACCGCAATTGGAAATCAATTTCGACGTGACTCAGATGTTCACGTGGGCACAAACGATCATCTCTGCGATGATGCCGGTTGTGTATGTAACAATGGGTCTTGGATTAGGATTCCTAATCATTAGATCCTTTAGAAGTGCATTTGCAGGCTAATAATAAAAAGGGAGTCCGGAATCCCTTCTTTATTATTTGTAAAGGAGAATGAAAATGACTGAAATGGTAGCTCAGTTATATATTATTATCGGATTACAAGTAATCACGATATTGATGCACATAAGGAGGTAGCCTTATGGAAGAACAAGTTTGTGAAAACGTAGTAGCTATGTTAATAGCGTTGTTTGGAACGTATTCAGTTTTGTACGTTCTGGATAAGTTATTAAATTATGCTTCTCGTTTATTTAATAAGAAGGTGTAATTTATGAGTTTAATTGTAGGTACAATTTTAGGATTTTATATTTTTTGTTGTATATTAGATAGTTTGTCGAATATACAAAATATAGGAGGTTTTTAAATGTTTGTTGTGATTACACCGCAACGAGTAGTGACTTCAAATACACTACGAGGAATTAACAAAAAATTAAATTCCAAAATGGAATTAACAGATTTTAAAAGTGTCGGGACAGATTTTATTGTGAATCTAAACGACACTGATTTAGATTTCATTCGGGATATGAAGGCAATGGCTGCTATACCGATTCGAAACTTATATAAAAAAGATAACACAGTTTTAATTCTGTGTATTTTAAACGTTTTGTTAAGCTTTATCGGAATCGCTTCTGGAGGTGGTACTCCATGATAGATTACGATCAAGTTTTTAGTAGTTTTGTAGGAAGTGGAGAAGGTTCTGCAATAAAGGATATTTATAATATTAAACCTTCCCTCTCCCCTGATAGAATCAAGGTATTAAATACGTTAAGATACTATTCTGGGAAATGGTGTCTTAAGTCTTTAAATGATTTTCTTGATTCTTATATGTTATCGGTAAAAGAAAATAAAGATCTTAATTTTCTTTCAACGATGAATATGAAAAATCTCTTGAAAGCTTATACTCAAGATGATTTGATTCGTGGTGTAAAGGTGAATAGTCAAATTAATCAAGGAAGTGGTGTTTAATATGTTAGAATTTACGCTTCTATTAGTGATAATTTCACAGATATTTTTAAATTTTAATCTTTTGAAATTATCAAAAGACGTAAATAGAATTAAAGCAGAGATAGGACTTGAAGAGTAATATGGCTGGTTTAATTGTTGGATTTTATGGTTATCAAAGGTCAGGAAAAACCTTACTTTCTGTAATTATAGCAAGAACTTTACATGAACAATATGGTGTGCAGGTCTACACCAATATGAATGTAGAGGATTTTATACATATTAAAAGTTTAAGTGAGGTTCCTTTTGACTATGAGCCAAAAATATTATTGTTAGATGAAGTATATTACTTCATGGATTCGCGTTTGTGGAAAAATAATAGCGAATCTTCTATATTTTTTAATACGTTGGGAAAACAAAACGTATTGTTTTTGTTTACTGCTATTTCCCCGGATATGGTGGAAAAGCGAATAAGAAATCAACAAAATTATTTTTTTATAAGTAAAGGCGATGAGACGCGAATTACTTATAAAATGGTTGATGTTCAGCGACAGAGGTCGCGAGTATTTAAAATGGAAAAAAATCAGAAAATTTATGATTTTGCAAATTATGCTACTCAGCAAGTGCCGGATTTTGTTGATTGTGATGTAGATTTTAAGAGTATGTTTAAAAATTAATTTATTTTAAAGGAGTGTTTTTTATGTATTCAATTATTGATAATTGCTTAGTAGATAGTGTAGAGGTTACGACTTATCAGGATAAGAAAGGTAATAATAGACAACAAGGACGTATGCTTGTTAGAGAGATGATTATAGATGAAAGTGCTTATAATGCGACAACGACGAATTATCTAGTTGGATTTGCCCCAGAAAGATTAAAGGAGTTAGAGCAATATAAAGGTAAAAGTGTAAGCTTATCTCTAAAGACTCGGACTGTTTATTTAGAGGAAAAGAAAGTAAAAGTAACTTTCTATGATTTAGATACTATTGAGTTAGTGTAGTTAAAAAAAGATTGAGGATTGGCTGGGCACGCGTAAGCGTGCAAGGCAATCCCTTTCTTCTCTACCTGTAACAGGTACTACGTTAGCCTTTAGACACTAAAATAAATTAACATACGTTTTTTAAAACGTATGTCCCAACGCGAAGCGTTAGAGGGTTTGGGGCTTGCCCCAAGGTTTTTGAGCAAATTTGAAAAAATTGCGAGGTGTCTAAATGTATAAAGTTAAGAATATATCGCCATATTGGTCGATCTATAACGATGCTAATGAATATATAGTAAGTTGCGTAAATCGGGATAACGCAGAATTTATAAAATTTCTTTTAAATTATGATCAGCAATTTAAAAGAGCATATATTCAGAAGCAAAAAATTGGAAAAAATTCTCCGATTTTTAGTTAACAATAATATTTGTATAGGGCGATGCCTAGTAACACCGCCCGAGAGTCCCGTTTTCGGGAGTGAGTTTAACATAATGCAATAAAAGGGGGCTGGAAATTTTGTGATTGATACGATTAAAATTTTTACAGCTATTCGTCGAGATGTTGCGGAATTGATTTCTTCTCGTTCTGATGTAAAAGCGTCTTTTAGCCGTGAAACTGGCGAGTTGTATTATGAGATTATATCGACATCTTTGGAAGGTTCTTTTTCTTCTTCCCTTTCTGTCCGGGTGTCCGATGGCGGACAGTTCGGAATGGAAAGTAAGGTTTTGATTTTAGAAGGTTCTTATCATAAGATTTGTAAAGGGCAAAATTCTTATGATGGTTTTTGGAATGTTCAGGAAGTTTGTTTAGGCTTGATTCGGTTGGTGGAAAACGCTTATCAAGTGAAACTTCCAAAACTTCGTCATTGGTTTCTTCAGCGAATCGACATTACTAATTGTTATGATTTGCATGAAAATCAAAAAGTTTGTCGATATATTAACAATTTAAGTCGCTGTCAGTATCCGCGACGGAAGTTAAAGTTCTTCGATGATGAGAGTATTTATCTTTCTGGTCGATCTACGACGTTAAAGATTTATAATAAGCTTTTAGAGTTTAAGAAAAATGATTTTAATAAAATTAAGATAACGAATTTTGATGTAGTATCTTATATTAACCGAATTCAAGGATTTGTTCGTTTTGAGTGTGAAATCAAAAAGAAAAAGTTGGTTGATTTTTATGGATTAAAAATAATTCGCGTGACGCAAGTAAAATACGATGAGCTTGAGAGTATTTGGAGGTGTGAGTTTATGAAATTGTTAAAATTATTTGATACAGATTTAGGAACTGTAAGGAATAAAGATGCTGTCGAGGTTCGTTTGAATAATCGTTTTGGAAATCGTCGAGGAAGAACTTTATATAATTTTTATATTTCAGTAATGGTTGATGGTGCTAAAATCGTTCATGCGAGAATGTCGGATACAACATTTTATAAAAATATGAAGGATTTACGTGATTCTGGAATCGATTTAGTACAATCAAACTTTCACATTGTTACCGAAGAAAACGAAATCATCGATTTCGATCCGTTTACTTATGAAAAAGTTGTTTAGTTATCAAGAATTAAAGCTTATAGCTTTGATTTGTATGTTTATTGATCACGTTGGAATTCTTACCAACAATTCTTTTTTTCGGATTATTGGTAGGCTTTCCTTCCCTATCTACGCTTTTTTATTGGTAAATGGATTTTTTTATACGCGAAATATACGCAAATATTCAATGAAAATGCTATTATTTGCGATAGTGAGCGAAGTACCTTTCGATTTATTCATGTTTGGAAAATTAGATTTTGTAAAGCAAAATATATTTTTTACGTTGTTTTTAGGACTTATTGCTGTACAGTTTATGAATAAATCAAAAAGAAATATCTCTGCTGTAATTTTTTTGATGCTGATGGCAGAAGCATTTAATGTAGATTACGGAATGAAAGGAATTTTAGTTATTTTAACGTTTTATTATTTTAGAAATAAAACGCTAAAAATAACATTAGTTCTACTTGTTCTACTGTTTTTTAGTATGAACGGATTGGGAAGTTTTGGAGTATTAAGCTTGTTTTTTATCAACTTATATGCTCCGAATAAAAAGATTAAATGGAAATTTTCAAATTTCTTTTATATCTTTTACCCTGTGCATCTATTTGTATTGTATTTAGTGAGGTGAATGAAATGACTCAAAAAAAATTAAATAAAATAGTGAAGTTAATAAAAGCTGGATATAGTAATAAAGATATTCATAAAATCGAGCAAACATCTGAATCAGCTATTGCTTATATCCGAAAAGAACTTAATGAAGGTTGTTTGAAGGATGTGATTTAAATGGAAAAAACAAAAATTTTTAAAATGAATAATGATGAATCTATTAATACATTTAATGAAAGAGTGAATATTTTTCTTGAAAATCATAATGTTACGTCTATAAAGACTGCTTTTACTTTATTGATTTTTGTAAAATTTGAGGAACAAGAAGAAATAGAGACAAGCTGTTCGACAATGGAGTTGAGTGAAAATGAAACTGCAGGAAGCAAATGATTTGTTTTTAAAAGAACAGGAAGTACGAGGAAATTCTGTTAAAACAATAAAATGTTATCGTCAGCAGATAAGATATTTTATAGAATTTATCGGTGATATTGATTGTTGTTCTGTGAACTACAGTTTGATTCAAAACTATATAATTTACTTAAAGAAAAAAGTAAAAAATTCGAATCATCCATATAGTCAAGTTACTGGTGAAACTCTTTCAGATGTAACGGTTCAGACATATATTCGAGGTATTAAGTCATTCATAAATTACTGTATAGATAGTAATTTTGTTTCGGGTGAAACATTTAATAAATTTCGATTGCCAAAGGCAAAAGAAATTGTAATCGATATATTAGATGATAGTATGATTAATAAAATTTTGAAATTTTGTGATAGTCATACGAATAAGAAAATAGGATTAAGAAATAAGTTAATTATTTCTTTAATGCTTGACTGCGGTCTTCGTGTTAATGAAGTGGTTACATTACAAGTTAATAATATTAAGTTGAACGATTACATTCTAAAAGTATTAGGAAAAGGAAACAAAGAGCGAATTGTTCCATTTGGTGATTATACTTGTAATCTTATAAAGGATTATTTGAAAATTGCTAAACCGAAAGATATATTGTTTGTAAATGAATACGGTAACCCTGTCGGTTATTTTGGCGTGAAAAAGCTTTTTCAGAAACTTCGAAAATATACAAAAATGAAAGATTTACATCCTCATCTTTGCCGTCACACTTTTGCAACAAAGTATTTAATAAATGGTGGTGATACCACCAGTTTGAAAATGATATTAGGACATACATCGCTCAAAATGGTTGAACATTATTTACATTTAGCAGAACAGTATACTATAGCAAAATATAAGCAATTTAGCATTATGGATCATAGGGTCCACTGATTTTTAAAAGGATCGAAAAAAAGACTTCCGAAAAACTTCGGAAGCCTTTTAATTTGGTGCAGCATCACGGGCTCGAACCGGGGACCCACTGATTAAGAGTCAGTTGCTCTACCAACTGAGCTAATGCTGCATATCACTTTATTAATTATATCCATTTTAAAAACTTTGTCAATAGGAAATAGAAAAATTTAGACAAAAAATGTTACAGATGAAACTATAAATTTATAACTTTTGAAAAATATCGACAAAAAGCCGTTTGTAGGGACACAATTTATTGTGTCCTAATTCTAATTTCTGCTTATTTTCTGGACACAATAAATTGTGTCCCTACAGTGTTTGTGCCATTTTTATAATTTTAAATCTTAATTATAATCCCCAAATTTGAGGCAGCCATTTTTCAATAACTGCCTCATAATTTCATATTTCTTCCACCGCTTTCTCTTCTTCAGCCTTCTCCAAAGCCTTTGCAATCGTCACATAAACATCTTCAAAGGTAAGAGTATCATACTTGTTAAAATCCTCAATATTCTCTAAGTATTCCTTTTCTTCCGCCAACTCCCACACTTCACGGTCTGTCAAATCATCAATCTCTTCCCCATAAAATAACGCCACAATCTTCGCCATTCCTAAAGCATCTACTTTCTCAAAAGAATACAGAGAATTTATTCTTTTCTTTATTTCTTCGCTGATATCATTCGAACTTCTCTCAAACGTCCTTATCAAAGCCGCACAAGCATTCGCAAATGTCGCTTCACTCTTTAGCTTAAATTCATTATAATATCCGCCTGTCATAACGCCCAAATCAATCAAATCCTTAAAATCCTCATAAGATTCTGTCTCCGCAAGCGGATTGGTCGGCGTGTATTCCGGTAAATAAACACCTTGTGCCACTAACAATTGATTAATATCTCTTAGTCTCTCCGAATGATCGACAATCTCCCGTGGTGTAATTTCATTCTGAATACAATACATCGAAATCGCTCCCGCCGATTCCGCTGTTACCATACCAACCGGAACCACTCTTGTACTGCCCGCTGCAATCGAACTGTAAGACGCCGACTTTCCTACGATAAACAAATTATCGATTTTCTGCGGTACAATACAACGATACGGAATGGAATACTGTGAAGGATTAAATACCACAAATCCATTGTTATCCATCTGTGTTGACTGAATATCCACCGAATAAGAACCCATTGCAATCTTATCGTAGAAATTTACTTCTTCCAATAAATCTGTCCCTTTTAGCAAATATTCCCCTTGAATATGACGAGTTTCGCGAATATATAACTCATCCGCCACACCCGCTAAATAGGCATTCTCAAACGACTCCAAAATTGTTTTTAAGTATTTCACTACATTGTCCGCTTCCTTAGCGCCATCTGCCTTCGCTTGCGCCACACTCGCCGGATCTTCCGGGTCAACATAGAAAATCTGAAGTGCATTAACAAGGACCGTACCGTCTTTCTGAAGCCCCATATTCGGACCTCTTAACTTCATATTATAAAAATAAGAATTGTAATTATCATAACACCATTTTCCAAATCCCCAAGCCGAATTACGATAAAGTCCCGCCGTCAAATCTCCCGTTTCCTCACGGTATCTTGCAATATCTTCCTCCAATAGATTCCAATCCACTCCGGCAACCTTAAACACAAGCGTCACAGCCATACTCTCATCCATGTTCAAATCCTGCATTCCGACAAAGTACGGTACACCCGCTTCCGCACAAACATCTCCGTCCTGCGTCGCATCAATCACAATAGTTGCATAAAAAGTATGTTCCTTTCCTTCGGAATCCTTCGCGGTAATCCCCTTTATCACATTCTCTTCCAAAATGGATTTTTCAAATTTCATTTTCTTAAGCAGAGTAATATTTTCCTCCGCTGCAACCATATCGGAAAAGATCTGTTTTGCTTCCTCTACATCGAACGATTCGTTTCTGTCAATCGCATCATAAAACTCTTCAAAAATTCCTCTTGTCAGTAACTCACTATCCGGACCAAAATTCATATCCAATGTATTTAACATTCCAAAAGTAAGAAGTCCGCCCAATCCGTCCTCCGAACTTAACAGCAAGGTCTTCGCCCCGTTTCGCGCCGCGGAAATCGCTCCGGCAATTCCTTCCGGATCTCCGCCAACCACAATCACATCATAAAAATTCTCCTCGTGTAAATATCGATGCAGTAGATAAAGCGGCACAAAAACCTGCCCATCTTTCACAAAAGGAACTCCTCGCATCTCTTCTCCGTTACTTAACATCAACTGATCAGAATCGATAAAAAACGGATTTAAATATAAATCATCCCGCATTACCGAATTTCCGATTTGTAAATATAATGTTTTATCCTTTATCTCGATTTTTATCACATTCGACTGATTAAAATACTGATAATCAAACTTCCACAATTCCGCCGCATGACTTAACGAAACATACTTACAATCATCCTTCACAATAAATTCTTCCGCAAAAGAAACCGGAAGCATCAGCAGAAGTAAAACAATCATTATGAAAAACTTCTTCATGTGTACTCCTCTCTACGCGCCAAGCTCACGTCCTATATACTTTTCTAAAATATCCACTGTCGTAACATAAACTTCACGAAGTGTTAAAATATCATCCTTATTAAAGTCTTCGGTAAAATAGCCTTTTTCTTTAACGATTTTCCACACATCTTCTTCGATTTTTTTCACCCGCTCGTTATTTAACTCCTCAAAACGAGCCAAAACAGCACTTTCTTTCTCAGAAAGAGCCTCATTATTCTTCTTTTTCTGCCGTGCAATATTTAACAAATCCGCCTCTGTACTTGTAAAGTTTTCCGAAAGCATCTCTCCCGACGTCTTTTCGGTATAATCTCCCATCATCGCATTACAAACTCTCGCTGCTGTTGCCCCCGTCAAAGGAGTCTCCAAAGAATAAAATTCCTTTACTTTATTAATTTGTTTCATACTCTCATTATACTTTTCATTTCCGCCACGCTGTAATCCATTCATCACCGCCAAGCACAAATTCGCATTATTTGCTTCCTTCTCAAACTTAAAGTCATTCTGATATCCCCCGATCAAAAAGCCCAAATTAATTAGCTTCTTAATCTTCTCATACCCTTTCACACTTCCATTCGGATCACCATAATTAAATTCCGGCAAATACACATCCTGATTTTTCAAAATGGAAATCAACTGCTTTATTCTTGCTTTATTTTGCGTCAACTCTCTTGGCGTCATATTCTTCCAAATTGTATAAATCGCGGTAATCCCGGCAGACTCTCCCACCGTCATTCCGGTCGGCACCACTCTTGTACTACCCGCCGCAACCGAACTATACGACGCTGAACGCCCTACAATCATTAAATTCTCCGTTTTCCTCGGTACAATACAACGAAGCGGAATCGAATACTGATTCGGAGAACCAATCACATACCCGGTATTGGATTTCGCTGTTGCCTGAATATCCAACGGATATGCGCCTAAAGCGATTTTATCATAAAAGTTGGTATTTCCCAAAAGATCAGTTGCCTGTAATACATACTCTCCTTGAATATGTCTTGTTTCCCGAATATAAAGTTGATCCGCCACACCAACCAAATAAGCGTCTTTAAAAGAAGGCAAAATCTCTCTAAAATACTTTACAATATTCTCCGCTTCCTCTTTTCCATCCTCCATTGCTTTCTTTTTAGAATCTTCATCCAATCCGTCTACATCAAAAATTTGAAGCGCATTTATCAAAATCGTACCATCTTTTTGCAGTCCCATGTTCGGACCTCTTAACTGCATATTCTCATGAATCGGCGTATATTTATCATAACACCATTTTCCAAATCCCCAAACCGTACTCTTGTTAAATCCGGCATTAATATCCTGCGTCTCTTTTTTATATAAATTAATATCCGCCTCAATATCTGCCCAATTCACACCACCCACTTTAAAAACAAGTGTCGCCGCCATTTTGTGTTCCCAATGCACATCTTCCATCCCTACATAAAACTCTTCTCCTGCCGCCGCACAAACATCTCCGTCTTGCGTCGCATCAATAATTCGTTTTCCGTAAAAAGTTTCCTTTTCTCCGGCATAATTCAGCATTTCCACGCCATAAATCGTATTATTCTCAATCAAAGGCGCAGAAAACGTATAATTCGGTTTATATGTAAGGTTCTCCTCCTGTGCAATCAAATCGGAAAAAATCGCCTTTGCTTCCTCTACATCAAAAGATTCTGTTTTTCCGATTCGCGTATAAAACTCGCTGAAAATGCCTTTATTCAAAATCGTCTTATCGGAATTGCGATTCATATCCAGCGTATTTAACATTCCATACGTAAGAAGTCCCCCGGGACCATCCTCTTTTCCAAAAAGCAAAACTTGTCCGCCGCTTCTCGCCGCAGCAACCGCCGCAGCAACTCCTTCCGGATCGCTTCCCACAACAATCACATCATACTTTCCCTCTTCCGACTTTATTTTTCCTATCGCCCACTCCGTCGAATGCTTTATAATCTTAAAATTGGAAAGAAAATACCCTCCGATTACAATTGTCAGTAAAACAGCAAGTGACAAAAAAATATTTCCGTTTCTGCTCATACGCAAACAATCCTTTCTTTTTTTACTTTCTACAATTCACCATGCTTTCATCTTAACAAAATAAAAATCCTTCTTCAACCTTAATTTAAACTTTTTCCATTCAAATTGTTACTGTTGAGACTTAAAATTATAAAAAACGCACAAACATTGTAGGGACAGCATTCATGCTGTCCTGCTTTCTGCCTTTTCTGTGGACAGCATAAATGCTGTCCCTACAGTGTTTGCGCCTTCTCTATAATTTTGAGTCTAACCAGTAACTTCAAATTCTATTTAGCCACTAAAATATTGCAGGGGACGACGTTCCCGACGTCCCGCTCTTTTCCGTCGTAATAATTGTATCCAAATTTTCTCCATTTAAAACAAAAAGGCATCCTAAATCAGGACACCTTTCCATAAACTTTAACCGCTACGGTCTTTCAACAATAATTTCAACATAACCCGCTGCATACGGTGCAATCTCGTATGGATTCAAGAAGAAAATAACTCTGTCTTCCGTTACATAATACTCCACATTTTCCATAGCCTCCGGCACTAACTCCTGCGCATTTTCGTAAAACTCTTCCGGCTCCTCCTCAATTAAAGCACCAAAAAACTTCTCAATAGAAAACATGACGGTCTCTTCGCTCATATTAAAAATCTCCGCCAATCCCATCTTTTCACCTGTCTCAAAGGAATATGTCATTCCCTCCATCCAAGAATTCGGATGCGCTCCGCCGGTATAAGCAACACAGCGATATACAAGAGATAACAATCCCTCCTCATCCGCAGTAATATCAAAAGCAAGCTCATATTCATACGGCTCACTTACAGATTCTTCCACCCCTTCAAGAAGAGAATGATCTTCAATATCTTTTCTTACATCAACAGCCCAAGTCTCCGCATAATTCTTTAACGCTTCGTTAATCGACTCAATCGCTGCATTTTGTTCCTCATTCTCAATTACCGGATAAGAATACTTTATATTTAATAACGTTTTTGTTTCATCCGCATTTTTGATACTTTCTACTCGATACACATCGCTGATTCTATGAGCATACTGTAACGTTTCCACCGTAACCAGCTGATTTTCTTCCTCCCACTTTACCGAGGCATCAAAAGCCTCAGCCACATATCTTGCCGGCACCATGGTTCTCCCATTTAAAATTTGCGCCGGGACTGTCATTTCTACTACTTTCTCACCATTCTTATATAAATCTTTGCTATCAATTTTTAAACTTACTACATCAAACCGTTTCTTCGCCGTAATCGTTCTCGTCGCCTCATTCCAATCAACAGTCGCACCAATCGCCTCAAACACACTTCTTAACGGCACTAACGTTCTTCCCTCTTGAATAACCGGCTTTTGATCTTGAAACTCCAACGCCTTCCCATCTACCGTCACTCCAATTTCCTGTGCATAGCCTGCACTTACCAATCCTGCTGTCACAACAGCAGCCATCGCTACTTTTTTCCACATAATTTTTCCTCCTTTGTTTTTTAGAAACCTAAATAAAGCATATATAATCCCAATGCAATCATCAAAAATCCCAACCCATATCGTAAAATTGACTGAAATACTCCGTATTGCTTGCTTTTCGCCATACTTCGGAAAAAGCCCATAAAAGTACCAATCAAAACAATCACGATACTGCTTCCGACTGAATATAGAAACAATAAAAATGCTGACTGAATAAAATTACTCGTATTGGCCACAAATGCCAAAAGCACAATCAAAATCGGCGTCGCGCAGGGAGAAGAAAAGATTCCCGTCAAAACTCCCGCAAAAAACGCACCTATGTATCCCTTCCTCGTCACCTTAGAAGTCAAATAAGAAGACGGAATAAACTCAAAAATTTCCATCACCTGAAGTGCCATGAACAACATCAAAACTCCGATAAAAATATACCATCCGCTTCCGATAAAACTCAACATACTTCCAAATAAGCCGGCCAATATTCCCAAAACCGTAAAAGTCAAAGTCAATCCCAACGCAAACACCAACGACAACTTAAACGACTTTTTGGGATTATCACTCATCCCACCGACATACGCAATCACCAAAGGAATCGAAGATAAACTGCAAGGTGTCAACGAAGTTAAAATTCCCGCCAAAAAGATAATAAAAGGGACTATAGCACCACCCTCATTCGCTTTATTGGCAAGCGTCATCAAAAATTCGTCAATCATTCTTCACACCCATGCTTTCAAACACCTTCAAAATATCTTCCTTTACCATCGCTCCCACGCGTGTCTCAAAAACAGTTCCCTCCGCATCGAAAAAATAAATTGTCGGAAGAAGACTCACGTCAAACGAACTTACCTCACTACGGAATTTTTCTACATCCACCGATTGAATAATCACTTTCCCGGCATACTCCTTATTTAGCTCCTCCAGCGTCGGCTCCATCCACCGACACCAAGTACACCATGAAGCACCAAACTCAATCATTATCGGCAGTTTATAAGACTTCAATTTTTCCAAATCAAACTCCGTTGCCGCCAATTCCGGCGTCACAACTGCTTCCGGGTTCTCCTTTTCAGCCGATAATGCCTCTTCTATCGTTTTCTGCTCCTCCGGCACTTCTTCCTTTTCTTCCGGCGAATTTTCAGGAATTACCGTTTTTTCCTCTGCCTTCTCAATCTCACTCGGACCTTTTTCTTTCACCAATTCCGGCTTCTCTATCGTCTCAGGCACCTCTGCTTGCGTCTCCTCCTGTATCACCGGTAATGGCTCACTCGCGTCATTTGCCTGCGAAGCATCTTCTTTCTCCAATTCTTCCCGGCGTTTTTCTTCCGAGAGCGAAGAATTCTTTTCTACCTCATCTGCCACAGTTACCGACTTATTCTTAATCATCCAAACAGTAGCAACACCAACAAGAATCACCGCGACTACCAATATTTTGATGCCTTTTTTCAAACCTCTCACTCCTATTCTTTTTTCCGAAACTCACTCTTCGGCTGCAAGCAAATCGGACAAACCCAATCCTCCGGTAATTCTTCAAACGGAACTTCTCCGGTGTACTCATACCCGCAAATCGGACAAACATACGTCACCTTCGCCGTTTGTTCTTCCTTCTTCTCCTCTATATAAGTCGGTGCATTCTTCGGACTGCTGCCCTTCACCACTTGATGATAATACGCATACGTCATCTCTTTTTTCTCTTCAAACACATCTCCCTCAACAATCTCCGCCAAAAATACCGTATGTGTCGTTGTCTCCATCTTCCCGATGATCTTACAAAGAAAATATCCGCAACTGTCTGTTATAACCGGCAATCCATCTATCATTTCATAAGCCACTTCATCAAACTTATTCTTATCCCTTCCCGATTGAAAACCCAAAGTACCAATCACACTCGGAGCGGTATTTTCCGATAAAATAGAAATCGAAAACTTTCCGGACTTCTCCATACAGCTATGCGTATAATTATCATGATTCATACTAACCGCAACCGTCATCGGAGAAGAAGTAATCTGCATCACACTATTCGCAATGCACCCCGTCGGTCTCTCACCGTCCATCGTTCCAACTGCATGCACCCCATAAGATAACTTTCTCAAAACATTTTTGTTCATACATTCTCCTCCCATCTAATATCGTCTTTTTTAATAAAATCCTAACCTTTTTTATTTCTCAATTCTAAAAAATCATATCATAATTATTTCCTAATTTCCATATTTTTAGAACAAAAGTTACAGTTCAGACTTAGCCTTATAATGTACCTTAAATATTTCTCAATCTATTGTAGGGACACAATTTATTGTGTCCTAATTTCTAAGCATTTGCCTATTCCATAGACATCATGAATGCTGTCCCTACAATGATTGTGCCATCATTGTAGGGGACGGCGTCCTCGACGTCACGATATATTTGCAACAATTATAGTCTAACTTATACCAATCCAACGTAAAAGGTCAGAGATAACGGATTCTGCCCGCTACCCCTGACCTTTCATTCTCTTACTTTTCCACACACACTTTATTGCCAAAAAACTTCGACCATCTCATTCATCCAGCCCCAACGAGAACCGTAACGAACATGCGCACGCCCATTTTCAAAATCTACCACATCATCGAACATCGGCTCGCAAAGTTCCTGGCCGGAAGTATTTATAAATGTCCACTTTCCATCTCTTTTCACACGAACATAGCCATTCATAAAGTTTCCCACGGCATCATAACGCATGATGCAAATTTCTTTTCCGGAAGTATCAATAAATCCCCACTTCACATTCATCTTTACCGCTGCATATCCGTTAAAGAAAGCATCCGCATCATCATATTGCGGCGGACAGAGTTCTTCTCCCATTTTATCGATATACGTCCATTTTCCACCACGCGCAACCGCCGCATAACCCTCAAAAAAGTCCAAATACGGCATATCATCATAATAAACTGCCTCACCGTTCGGTTTCACTACTCGAACCACTCGTTCCACCTTAGCAAACCTCTCCATAAAAAACGTCCTCCTTAAAATTCTTTCCGGAATCTCTATAAAATCACGACAGCTTATTATATCTCACGTTTAAATTTATGTCAACAAAAATGGAGCTGTAAAAAAACTGCCTCAAAAAATAAAATTTTCTGAGACAGTTTTTTACGCCCCACCTTAATAATTCATCGCTCTCACTTCAAAAAATGCTTGCGGATGCGCACATACCGGACACATCTCCGGTGCTTTGTCGCCAAAATGAATATGTCCGCAATTCTTGCAAACCCATGCCACTTGACCATCCTTATTAAACACTTTTCCTGCCTTAATATTCACCATTAACGCCAAGAAACGCTCTTCATGTTCCTTCTCAATCTTACCCACTTCACTAAACAAATATGCAAGTCGATCAAATCCCTCTTCCTTCGCCACCTTCGAAAACTCTGCATACATGCTTGTCCACTCATAATTCTCTCCCGCAGCCGCATCCTTCAAATTTACTTCCGTCGTCCCGATTCCTTCACTTAACATCTCAAACCAAAGTTTCGCATGCGCCCTCTCATTATTCGCCGTCTCCTCAAAAATATCTGCAATCTGATTAAAGCCCTCTTTTCTTGCTTTTGCTGCATAAAAAGTATATTTATTTCTCGCCTGCGACTCTCCGGCAAACGCCGTCATCAAATTTGCCTCCGTCTTACTCCCCTTTAATTCCATACACAACTCCCCCTTCCAATCATCTCTAACGGTCTCAATATACCACCGAGAAATAGGGAAGTCAACGAAATTCGTTCACCAAAAAGCGCTTCATTTCGCCATTTATGTCATAGTATCATAAAGGACTCCGATGTTATTTTTACCCTTTCCTTTTTGTACGGACAGCATTCATGCTGTCCATCTATCCTTCCAAATACTCCGATGTTATTTTTACCCTCTCCATCTGTACGGACAGCATTCATGCTGTCCACCTATTCCAAATACACCATAAATGCTGTCCATAATTTCTCTGTCATAATTGCGCCACAATCGGTGCAAATGCACTCGCAATCGGATATTTCTCTAAAAGTTCTTCTCTTCTCGCCCACAAAAACTCCGCATTTTTTTCCTCTACTTCCACCTCATACACACTCATTTTCCACTCCACATGCGAAAAAATATGCTTATACTCCCTCTTCTCCTTTATTTGCTTCACCGAAAATCCCCATTCTGCCAAACCATCTTCAACCGACTGTTCCTTCTTTTCAAAATTCGGAAACTCATATAAATTCGCCAACAATCCCTTTTCCGGTCTTTTTCGAATCGCAATTTCTTCTCCACAACGAATTAAAAAAACATTTCGTTCCTCTTTTCTTCTCTCTGTCTTCTTCTCCCGAATCGGAATCTCGGCTGTAATCCCTTCTTTTCGTGCAATACAAAACTCCTTTAACGGACACTTTTCGCAAACCGGAATCCCATTTGGCAAACAAACGGTTTCTCCCAATTCCATTAACGCCTGATTAAAATCTCCCGCCTCCTCCGGCATAATCTCGCTCAACTCTTTTGTTACCTGTTTTTTCACTTCCGGCAATAAAACATTCTCTCGGCTTCCCTTCACTCTCGCCACCACACGAAGTACATTACCATCCACCGCCGGCACCCGTTCGTCATAAGCAATCGACGCAATCGCACCCGCCGTATATTCTCCGATTCCCGGAAGAGAAAGCAACTCCACATAAGAGCCCGGCATTGTTCCGCAATACTCCTTCATCACTTTCTCCGCCGCCTTCTTCAAATTCTTCGCCCGACTGTAATATCCCAGCCCTTCCCAGAGTTTTAAAAGTCTCTCCTCCTCAATCGTCGCCAAATCACTTACTGTCGGTAACTCTTCCATAAATCGTGTATAATACTGCTTTACCGCCTCAATTCTGGTCTGCTGTAACATCACTTCCGAAATCCAAATCTTATAAGGATCTTTATCCTCTCTCCAAGGTAACTCCCTCGCATTTTCCTTATACCATGCCAATAACGGCTTTGTTATTTTCATCAAATCCATAATTTCCTCCATAAAAAAGATACCTTTCATTTCATTTCAAAGGTACCTTTCAATTTCTCTTCCACTCAAATAATGCTTCACACCATTGTACGGACACCATTCATGGTGTCCTAATCTAATTATATTTTCAATCTTTATAAATACATATTCAACAAACTCGTATAATCATAATTCTGATAGGAAGCTTTACTTGTATAAAGGCTCGCACTCAGCATATCTCGATTCGCTTCACTGCTAATCTGTAATGCCTTTTGCATCGTCCTTTGCCCAAAAGAATTCGCATCATTAAATAAACTCTTCACCGAAGTCATATCTGCCGCCGCAAACTTCTCTTCATCCACCGTTAATTTATTATCGCTTCCGATAGAAATACCGATCTTAGATAAGCTATCCTTATAAATCGCTGTATTATCAATCATATTAAGCGTTTTACTCATCACTTTTGTACTATCGGTATCGGCAGATTTCTCAATTACCGCATTATAATCCGAAACAAACTGTTTTACAGCCGATGAAATTTTCTCCTTATCATACTCCATTGAAGTCGTTTTCTCCCCGGTTTCTTCATTTACCGACTCGACTTTCTTTTTATTAAATACCGATTTAGCACCCTTCTCCACTAAATTCGAAGCAGAAATACCTAAAGAATCCGCATTCGCCTTAACCGCCTTTAATGCGTTTTTCTCATTCTTCACTGCCACAGAATCTTTATTCAAACTTGATACTTTTTCAGATGTCTGACTCCCCTGCACCTTAGAATAATACGCATTCAACAATTTTTTGTACGTACCGCTTTTAATGTTAGCGAAATCACTATAAAATCCGGTCAATCCGCTAACTCCGTTTAATGAAAAATTAAATGCCACTCTATACACCTCCATTTGTATATCAATATTCCTACAAATATATATCGGCACGGAGACATAATTACTTTATAGTTTTTTGATTTTTTTTTTACAATTCAGACATAACATTGTCACAAACATTCGTAGGAGACGGCGTCCTCGACGTCCAGCGGGTACATTTGTATTTCATCCGCTAAATTTTATTTTCTCTCGCATAAAAGAATAAATACTGTTGCGCAATTCCGGCATATTCTCCAAACTTCTCTTTCGCGTAACCCGTTATCTCCTTCAAACTTTTTTCTTCCTTTAAGTAAAGCGTCTCTATAATCCGCTTAATCCAGACATCCACAGGAAAAGCCTCGTATTTCTGCATAGAAAACAACATAATACAATCTGCTACTTTCGGTCCCACTCCCGCAAACTTCAGCAATTCTTTCCGACACTCCTCCACAGGCAGTTTCGCAATCTCCTCCAAACTTTTTCTCGCAACAATCTCACGACAAGTTTGAAAAACATACTTGTCCCGATACCCCAAACCACACATCTGCAAATCTTCCAAAGACGCCTTTGCCAACTCTTCCGGCGTCGGAAAAGCAAAAAAGTCCCCTTCAATCTGTTTTCCAAATTTCTTTGCCAAAGCCTCCACCGAATTTTTAATACGAGGAATATTGTTATTCGCAGATATAATAAAGGAAATCAATGTTTCGAATTTTTCTTGATTCAAAATCCGAATTCCGCTTCCACACCGCATCGCTTCCGCTAAAATCGGATCTTCTTTATAATAGTGTTGAATCGCCGAATAATCCCGTTCCAAATCAAAATACTTCCGAAATTCCCCCTCCAAAACACCTTCAAACTCCACCATATTTTCTCGCTGTCTTACTCTGCAAATTTTACCGCATATCACACCGACATAATCCGATTCCCCAACTTTTCTCCAGCGAAAACACTCTCCTGATTCCGCAATTTGTGCTATATTAAAATCTCTTACCTCTATTTTCATCTTCATCATCCTTTGAAAAGATTGTATCAAAGAACAGAAAAAACCTCAATAAGAAGAAAAGAAAGTCCATAGTTATAAGTTACAATTCAGAATATGTCTTTCTACAATAATATCATACTCTTTGTAGGGACACAATTTGCGGACGTAACACCATGAGCGTAGCGAATGGAATGTACGTCCTGTGCAAAGAAACTCCAAGAACGAAGTGATTGGGAAGTTTCGCCTGCTATTGTGTCCGTGGAACAAACAGAAGGTAGAAATTAGGACACAATGAATTGTTTCCCTACAAACTACATTCTAACGATATTTTTCGAAAGATACAAGATTATAGTCTGAATTATAGCTACGGACTTTCTTTTTTGTTATAAAACACCAATTTTTATTTCACCATAATAAACGCTGCAAACCTACCGGCTTCCTTATCGCCACTTCGATAAGAATAATATTTGTCATGATGACAGCAAGTACAAATTCCCTTGCACTCAATATTTTCTCGTTTCACTCCTGCAGCTAATAAAATCTCAATGTTAGCATTCCATAAATCCACAAATAACTTTCCTTTATCCTGAAAAGCCCCAACCGGTATCTTTTGCTCAAATTCCTTATAAACATCCTCTCCGACTTCAAAACAGCAAGGACCGATAGAAGGACCGATTCCCACTAAAATATCCGACGGATGACAACCGTATTCCTGCTGCATCTTCTTTACCGCTTCCGCCCCGATTTTCTTAATCGTCCCTTTCCAACCGGAATGGACCGACGCTACGACATTCTTCTCCGGATCATAAAACAATAAAGGCACACAATCAGCATAACACGTCACAAGCAATTTTTCCGGGCAATTCGTCATCAAACCGTCATAACTTAAGATATCATTTTGAGATGCCGACTCAATCATCCGAATTTCCTTCTCATGCACTTGATTCACAAAATAAACATCGCGTTCCAAAACTCCCAACTCCGCCGCAAGTTTCGCTTTCGAATCCAAAAAAGTTTCAGAATGAAAATCAATATGCATGAAATCGTCCCCACGGTAAGTAATCCCCGCTGCAATCTCCGGATAATCCTTAAAAATTCGAAACTCAAGATAATTCATGAAACACTCCTAACTCTGCAATTATTCGCAGATTATAATTTCATAAGCATAGGTTTGTGCCGGAATACTTCTCGTAAACGCATAGGATACAATTGCCTTTACTTTCATTCCAACCTCCAAATCATCCTTTCGATAAATCCGTTTGTTACCCGTAATATGTGAAATTTTTGTTTCTTCATTCATATTTAGAAGAAGTCTTTGATAATTCTCTACATCCTTTAATATCATGTAATTTTCTGATATTTCTTCAATATTTCCTTCTAATTCTAATTGATTCACCAACTCCACATTCAACAAACGAATGGAAACAGGAACATTTACCGGCGGCAAACTAAATGTCATTGCATCACTGTAATCTACCTCTACAATAGCACCTATGTACAGGTCAGAAGCGGAAAGTTTCTTTCCATCCGCATCTGACAATTTGGTATCTTTACTCAAAACCAATCTTACTTCCCCACGTTCACAGTCCTCTACTGTAATCTCATCCTTTGATATGCTCTTTATTACCGCTGCATTTTCCGGTAGCGAACTTTTTCGAATCAATTTCACATCATCTCCGTCAATCACACTAACTATACCGATTAATTCAAAAAATTCCGGCGACACATACGTTCTTCCCTCTTTAATTTCTGTTTTGCCGTAAAAAATACCTTTTTCCTTATTTAATTTATAGTTTTTCTCTCCCGGTTTTATTTCCAATTTATTTGCGCCGGATTCCACGCCAACTGTCTCGGTTTCGGGATTCCATAACAGCTTTATCCCACCGTTTTCCGCAATATCTCTTAACTTTATCATTATAAAATCGTCTGTCTTGTAAGCATCCGCAGCAATCTGCATATTATCAAGACTTATTTGATATCTTTCATTTGTCGGTGTAGACAAATCCAATAATGATTCATAATTCTTCGCCATCGCCGGCAACGTTAAAAGGGAAGCCGCCATTAATGTAGCACCTGCAATTTTTCTTAAGTTCTTTTCCATTAACCTCTCTCCTTTGTATTTATTCTACCGTCACGGATTTTGCCAAATTTCTCGGTTTATCTACGTCACAGCCTTTATCCACTGCACAATAATAAGCAAACATCTGCAAAGGAATTACCGTTAAAATCGAGGTCAGAGCATCGGTAATATTCGGAATATAGAACACTTCATCCGCCACTTCTTTAATCTTCTCATTTCCTTCTTTCGCTATCGCAATTACCGTCGCGCCTCTTGCCTTTACTTCTTTAATATTACTTAACATTTTCTCGAACAACTCATCCTGTGTCGCCAAAGCAAATACGACCGTACCATGTTCAATTAAAGCAATTGTACCATGTTTTAGCTCTCCTGCAGCATACGCTTCCGAGTGGATATAAGATATTTCCTTTAGCTTAAGAGAACCCTCCAACGCAACCATGTAATCAAGACCTCTTCCCAAATAGAAGATATCCTTCTCACAGTGATGACGTCTTGCCATTGTCTCAATTTCCTTCAAACTCCCGATTAAAGAATCGATTTTCGCCGGAATTTCCCGTAACTCCTTAATCAAATTTCTCGCCCTCGAAGTCGGCAAATTCTTTGTCAATAAGCCAAACTTAATCGCCAGTAAATACATCGTCGCAAGCTGCGTCGTATACGCTTTCGTAGAAGCAACCGCAATTTCCGGACCTGCCCAAGTATAAATGACATCATCCGCCTCTCTTGCAATCGAACTTCCTACCACATTTACAATCGCAAGAATCTTCGCACCTTTCTTCTTGGATTCTCTTAACGCTGCTAATGTATCGGCAGTTTCTCCTGATTGGCTTACGATAATTACTAAGGTATTTTTATCCACAATCGGATTACGATACCGGAATTCCGAAGCAATATCCACTTCTACCGGAATTCTCGCGAAATTCTCTATCAAATACTTACCCACCATTCCGGCATGATAAGCCGTCCCACAGGCAACAACAAAGATTTTGGAGATTTCCTTTAAGCTGCTTTCATCAATCGAGAACTTATCAAATACAATATCGTTATTTACAATTCTCGGAGTAACCGTATTTTGAACCGCTTTCGGCTGTTCATGGATTTCCTTCAGCATAAAATGCTCATACCCGTTTTTCTCAGCCGCTTCCACGTCCCATTCCACTTCAAAAATATTCTTTTCGATTTTTTTCTTATTCAAATCTAATATTTCAACTTTCTCCGCCGTTAAATGTACAATTTCCAAGTCATTTAACAAATAAATACGTCTGGTATACTCTAAAATTGCCGGAATATCCGAAGCAATAAAGTTTTCCTTCTCACCAACCCCTACAATTAACGGGCTATCTTTTCGTACCGCTACAAATTCATCCGGATGATCTTCATGAATCAAGCCAATCGCAAAAGATCCTCTTAAATCTTTCACCACTTTTATCAGCGTATTCACCAAATCGCCGTCATCATACATCTCCGCCAAATGTGCAATTACCTCGGTATCGGTTTCCGATGCAAATTTATAGCCTTTCTCGATTAACATCTTCTTCAAATCCAAATAATTCTCAATAATCCCGTTATGGACAACCGCAATCTTTCCGGAATTACTTGCATGCGGATGAGAATTCGCATCCGACGGGGCACCATGCGTCGCCCATCTGGTATGCCCAATTCCTAAATTTCCCTTCGGAATTTTTCCTTCAAATTTCTTTTCCAAATCTGCAATTCTGCCCTTTGTCTTAATCACCGTCGTCTTTTTATTCGCAATCACAGCAATTCCTGCTGAATCATAACCACGATACTCTAACTTCTTCAAACCTTCCAATAACACAGGGGCAGCCTCTTTACGCCCAATATAACCAACAATTCCGCACATATATATAATCCTCCCTTTAATTCAAATGTATTGTACGGACAGCATTTATGCTGTCCTCTCTGCAATTTCACTATTCCGATTAATCCGCAAATATAGTGAAAATAAGTACAGCAAACAAGGACGTCTCCTACGCCCGGTTTCATTATTCAATTATCTATATTCGTTTTATAATATTCACATTCATTATGTTTTATTTTTTCTCTCCCGTTACCGGAAGGCTTTGTAAAAACACTTACGACTGAATTTCTTCATCCGGAAGGCATCCGCCGAAACTTTCGATAAACCTTCTCCTCGTCAACCGTCTAAAACGGTTCCGGCGCTCAAATTCTTAACACAATCATATCACCACCACCTTTCATGCAATAATGGTGCAATTCACTCAAGTCATTATGACCTGCTTTTTTTCTTTGGACACAATAAATTGTGTCCCTACAATGTTTCTGATTTCATTAGCTTTTGAATCCTTCAATAATGGGACTACCTTCTGTACGGACACAATTCATTGTGTCCTAACGGATGGTGCCATTATTGAATTTAATCTGCAAAGTTACTCTACCTCAATTGCTTTCGCAATTTCCTTTGCCTTTGTTTCAATCAACTCCTGGTCGTCTCCCTCAATCATAACTCGCACTAAAGGCTCTGTTCCGGAAGGACGAATCAAAACACGACCGTTTCCTTCGAATAGCTTTTCGGTCTCTTCAATCATCTTTTTAATCTTTTCATCATTTTGGTATGTACTCTTTCTCTCCGCCGTCACTTTCGCATTTACCGTCACTTGCGGATAAGTTTTCATACATTTTGACAATTCCGATAATTTCTTACCGGTTGCATTTAACACATTTAGCACATTAATCGCCGTTAAAATACCATCTCCGGTGGTATTATGCTCTAAGAATATCACATGACCGGACTGCTCACCACCAAGAACATATCCTTTATTTAGCATTTCCTCCAATACATAGCGGTCTCCAACCTTTGTACGAACGGTTTGTATGTCATTTTCTTTTCCTGCCAAATCAAAACCAAGATTACTCATCACCGTTCCGACAACCGCGTTATTCTTTAATTTTCCTTGATTCTTCAAGTGAATTCCGCAAATCATCAGAACTTTATCACCATCTACAAATTCTCCGTTTTCATCAATCGCAAGCATACGATCTGCGTCTCCGTCAAAAGCAAAACCCAAATTCGCTCCGATATCTACCACATACTTTTGCAAATTCTCCAAATGTGTAGAACCGCAGTCACGATTAATATTTACACCATCCGGCGTATTTCCCATCGCTAAAACTTCTGCACCCAAATCCGAAAAAACTCTTTGGGCAATTTTGTAAGCCGCACCGTTAGCACAATCAATCGCGATTCTTTTATTCTTCAAATTTGTACCCAAACTTACCAAGTATCTCGCGTAATCCTCATCACAATGACCACGGGTAATGCAGTGACCAACTTTCTCATGTGTCACATTATCCGGACCTTGTGCCTCTCCGAAGATAATCGCTTCAATTTCTTCCTCAATTTTATCCGGTAATTTATATCCCTTTTCATTAAAGAACTTAATTCCATTAAATTCATAGGAATTATGCGACGCCGAAATCACAACACCCGCATCACATTGATACAATCTCGTCAAATAAGCAATTCCCGGTGTCGGAATAATGCCGGCACGAATGACATCCGCCCCTACCGAACAAATTCCGGCAATCAAACTGGCTTCTAACATATCTCCTGAAAGACGAGTATCTTTTCCGATAATAATCACCGGCTTATGCTTTAACTCTCCGGCTAACACATATGCACCGGCTCTTCCAATTTTATAAGCCAATTCTGTCGTAAGTTCCTTATTCGCAATTCCTCTAACGCCATCTGTTCCAAATAATCTCCCCATAACACCCTCCATATTTTATGACTTGAATCGCTCACTGTTTCCGCAGCAAAGAGCCACCGCCACCGCATCCGCCGCATCATCCGGCTTCGGAATCTCCGACAGCTTCAACAAGGTCTGCACCATTTTCTGCATCTGCTTTTTATCAGCCCTTCCGTATCCGGTAATCGCCTGCTTAATTTGAAGCGGTGTATACTCATAAAACGGTTTTCCATACTGCGAAGCCGCGAGTAAAAGAACACCGCGCGCTTGAGCAACGTTAATTCCCGTTGTAATATTCGTATTAAAAAACAATTCTTCCATCGCAATACAGTCCGGCTTATACTGCTCAAACTTTTTTACGATCTCATCGTATATTATATTCAATCTCTCAGATAAGTCAAGCCCGGCCTTCGTCGTAATCGCCCCGTAATCAATCAGCCGATACTTGTTTCCTGTTTTCTCTATAATCCCACACCCGATAATTGCAAAACCCGGATCAATTCCAAAAATAATCATGTTATCACCAATAATCTTTCTGTTTTAATAGTATCTTTATTCTTTTTATCTTATTCGCTTATAAGCAAAACTTAATTTCCATAATGATTGTGCCGTCAGTGTAGGGAACGGCGTCCTCGACGTCCCGATATATTTGTAACAATTTATATTCTGAACAATAACATCTATTTCACTAAGTTTCCAAAAAACAGTTGACATTATTTTAGTTTTATGTTAATATGATTGCGTTAGTTATTCTATCATACCTTTTTCAAAAAAGGGGACGTTAGCGCTCATTTTACAAAGCGCGAAATTATTTAATGGTTCTATAGGACCATCATAGACGTTTAACTAACAGTAACCTTTTACTCATCGTCAATCATATAAAGGAGGAGATTCCCTTGCACTAATAGTCTTTGGTTAAGAGATAAAATTTTTGTTTCATCCCTTTCCACTCGACATAAAAGGAGGAGATTCCATTGGACTAATGTCTCTGGATGAAGTGTGTATCGGCTGCAAAATTTTGCCCCATAATTCATCCCTTTCCCCTTGACATAAAAGGAGGAGATTCCCTTGCACTAATGTCTTTGGTTAAGAGATAAAATTTTTGTTTTCTCTCTTTACCCTCGACAAAAAGGAGGAGATTCCCTTGGCCTAATGGTCTCTGGATGAAATGTTTATCAGCTGCGCAAGCGCTTTTTTAGCGGCGAATTGCCGCATTCCGGTGACACGATGGAGGCATTATATGAAATCGAGACGATGTATTATGCCGGCTTAGCCCGGCTGCGGTGACAGTTTATTGATCTGATTTTTGGCCCGGTCAACTTTCTTTGGCCCAGATACGTATCGGTCAGACGATTACTGTCAAAACCGCCTCAAAACCTTCCCACGCAACCAGCCTTGGGAAGGCTTTTTTTATTTTTCTTTTACTCTGTTATTGCCCTCAATACCTCTCCAACACTCCAAGCCTGTGCATAGCACCCGCGCGGCGTATACGGCTTATCTCCGTCAAAAATTTCGGAAATTTGTCCTAATGTTTCCTCCGTTAAAGTATATTGAATATTCTTTACAATTGTTTCTACTGTATAACGCTTGTCTTTTATTTGCAGTTTCTTACTCGCCGTAATAAAATAACCTAATGGCCAAGTCCAAACCGTACCTTGATGATACGCTGTATCTCTACTCCAAATATCTCCAATATAAATTCCTTTATAATTTTTATCACTCGGCGCCAAACTTCGAAGTCCTACCGGTGTATAAAGTGACTCCGCCACATTAAAGAAGATTTTCTCCGCCTTTTCCCCTTCGATTACCGGAAAGGTAAGAGAAATCGCAAAAATCTGATTCGGTCTTACGCTACCGTCTGCACCGTTTTCGTTTACTACATCATACAGATTTTCTTCTTTTTTATTCCAAAATGTTTTTTCAAAACTCTTTTTCACTTTTTTCGCCAAAACGCTATATTCTTCTTTTTTTCTTAACCGTTTCGCAAATTCTGCCATAATCATAATCGCATTATACCATAATGCATTAATCTCGACCGCCTTTCCGAAACGAGGCGTCACCACAAAATCTCCCACCTTTGCATCCATCCAAGTCAACTGCGTATGCTCATTTCCCGCATAAATTAACGCATCGTCGTCGCTGTAAACGACCTCGGTATTCAGCCCCGCAATCTCCTCTTTTGTCCTGCGATATCGCTGGTAAATCTCCTCTAACTTCGGAAAAATTTCCTTCAAAAACGCTTCATCCTTCGTTGTCTCCACGTACCGATAAACCGCCTCAAAAAACCACAATGACGCATCCACGGTATTATACCCCGGCGTTTCCCCGAAATCCGGAAATACATTCGGTAGCAATCCGCCTTTTATATACTTTGCAAACGTTTTCAAAATACTCTTTGCATCGTCATAGCGTTTTGTAGCAAGTGTTAACCCCGGTAAAGCAATCAGCGTATCTCTTCCCCAATCGGTAAACCAAGGATATCCCGCAATAATCGTCTTTCCATCCGTCGAATTTCGATGCACAATAAACGCATCTGCCGCTTTTACCAACTCGTTAATAAATTTATCTTGATAACCTGCTTTCCGAATCAATTCTCCCGGACGCGAAATTGCATTCTCATAGCTTTCTGCAAGATTAAACTTTACAGTATCTTCTATCGTAAATACGATATGAATCTCTTTTTCTTCTCCCGGTTTTAAATTCACTTCAAAATACCCCGGCATAAATTGATTTTCGATATGATTTAACCCACGTTCTCGTTCTTTACGATAAGACATATTATAAAATACATCGTTTCCCTGATAAAAATCAGCCTTATCCGCGTACATTTTTAAAGTTTCCTTTAATCCCTCATCAAATCGAATCTCAACAATTTTCTTTTCATAAGAAACGCGAAACGGTGAAAAATCGTGCCTTTCGGAATGATAATCTCGAAAATTCACAAGAGGATAAAGAAGAAGTTTACTCTTCTTCGCCCCATTTCTGATCTTATACCGAATGACCGTTGTATTTTTCCCATACACCATCCAGATTTGCTTCGTCAAATTTAAAGTCTCCGTCTGATAAGTCCAAGTCGGCAAAATATTGTTATGAAATCCGCTTATATAGCGAAAACCCTCCGCAAAATAAGACTCTCCCGACTCAAAACAAGCCAAACATTCTTCCTTCTCTTCTGTTTTTACAACTTCATGAAGACCGGAAACCACCAAATGACGAGAAGCCGGAGGATTTAATGCCGCAATCAGTAATCCATGATAACGACGTGAATTACTGCCAAGTATCGTTCCTCCGGCAAAACCGCCGATTCCATTGGTAAGCATCCACTCTCTGTTGATACCAAAGTTTACATCTCTCAAATTTTCTTTTGTAAAATTCATAATACCCTCCAAATTGAAGTGATTCTTTTTCTCTACTATTCTATCATTTATTTCTCGGTTTGTAAGTATTTTTTCACAAATTTATGTTTTCATAGATTACTGTTCAACTTTATATATTTCTCAAACTATTGTACGGACAGCATTTATGCCGTCCTGCCTTTTCTGTGGACACAATGAATTGTGTCCCTACAGTGTTTCTGCCTTCTTTATAATTTAAGTCTGACCGGAAACTTCTTATTTACTGTTCAACTTTAAATTATTTTTAATATTTCTAAATCTTTGTACGGACAGCATTTATGCTGTCCTGCCTTTCCGCCTTTTCCATGGACACAATAAATTGTGTCCCTACAGTGTTTCTGCCTTCTTTAGAACTGTACTTCCTTCTAATCCTTCATTCGAAAAATAAACTTTAAGAACTTACTAAACATCCCCGGCACTCTTACCACAACAACTTTCATTCCCTTTCCCTCCTTTTAACAGCATGTTAAACAACAGCCAACAATAATCAGCACAATAGAAATCACAACGATAAACCAACCACATGCAAAAAATGTCGCAATTAACATTCCCACACCAATAAACAACAATGCAATTCCTATAATTCTACCAAACCACCCCCGCAAAAAAATCATAATCTCACTCCCCAAAATCAATCCATCATCAAATCTCTGCTTAACAAAAAGCAAATTTAATGCTATAGTATAATATGTATTTTGAAACTTGTTTGTCACAAATTAAATGAAAAGGCAGGAGAAGAAAAATGATAAAAAAAATAATAGAAGCATTAGAAAAAGAATATCCTGATGCCACTTGCAGCCTAAATTTCAGCAATCCTCTTGAATTAATGGTCGCTGTTATTTTGTCGGCACAATCCACCGACGCGATGATTAATAAAATCACGCCACGCTTGTTTTCGGAACTAAAAACCGCAGAAGATTATGCCAATTGTGACCTAAAGCACTTGGAAGAACTCGTAAAATCCAGCGGATTTTATCATAATAAAGCAAAAAATATTAAAGAAAATTGCAAAATGTTAGTAGAAAAGTTTAACGGAGAAGTCCCGCATACCATGGAAGAACTCACTTCACTTCCCGGCGTCGGAAGAAAGACTGCAAACGTCGTATTATTAAACGCATTTGATATTTGCGAAGGAATTGCCGTAGATACTCACGCGAAACGAATTTCCAACCGACTTGGTTTATCCGACAGCGACGATCCTTTAAAAATAGAAAAAGACCTGCTTCAGAAAATTCCAAAGCAGGACTGGTCAAAAATGAATCACTTATTCGTCTATCACGGCAGAGCCACATGCACTGCAAGCAAACCGAAATGTGATATTTGTTGCGTGAATCGTTACTGTGAAAAAAATGGTGTTCCCAATTAGTAATGTCTCCTCTTTCCGCTTGTAAATTGTTTCATCATTTTTTTCATTTCATCAAATTGCTTCAATAAGCGGTTTACATCCTGTACCTGCATTCCGCTTCCCGCCGCAATTCGCTTCTTTCGACTCGCATTAATAATATCCGGTCTTTCTCTCTCTTTTTTCGTCATCGACAACACAATTGCTTCAACACGTGCAATTGCTTTATCATCAATTGGCAAATCTTTTAACTGTGAACCAAGCCCCGGAATCATTCCCAAGACTTGACTGATTGGACCTAATTTCTTCACCTGCTGCATTTGGCTCAAAAAGTCTTCTAAGGTAAAAGTGGCCTCTCTTAACTTCTTCTCTAACTTAATCGCCTCTTCCTCTTCGAAGGTTTCCTGTGCCTTCTCGATTAACGAAAGTACATCTCCCATTCCCAAGATTCTCGAAGCCATACGATCCGGATAAAACGGCTCCAAATCACTTAATTTCTCTCCGACACTCGCAAACTTAATCGGCTTTCCGGTCACCGCTTTTGCAGATAACGCCGCACCACCTCGAGTATCGCCGTCCAATTTACTCATCACAATACCGCTGATTTCCAGCTTTTCATTAAAGGCCGTCGCCACATTTAACGCATCTTGTCCCGTCATTGCATCGATAACAAGCAGAATTTCCGTCGGATTTACCGCATTCTTCAAACGATAAATCTCCTCCATCAATTCTTCATCCACATGAAGTCGGCCTGCGGTATCGATAATAACAACATCGTTTCCTTTTGCCTTCGCCTGTCTTATCGCCCCATTTGCAATTTCCACAACATCCTTCGAGCCGTCAATCGTAAAGACCGGAATATTTAACTGCTTTCCTAACACTTGAAGTTGCGTAATCGCCGCCGGACGATAGATATCGCACGCCACCATCAAAGGATTTTTTCCTTGTTTTCTCAATAAATTCGCAATCTTCCCGGTAGCCGTCGTCTTACCGGATCCTTGCAAACCAGCCATCAAAATAACGGTAATTCCATTCGGGTTAAACTCCAATTTCGAAGGCGTTTTCCCCAAAAGTTCAATTAACTCCTCATGCACAATCTTAACTACTTGTTGCCCCGGCGTAAGACTCTTTAACACATCCTGTCCCATCGCCTTTTCCGAAACCTTCGCAATAAAATCTTTTACCACTTTAAAGTTAACATCCGCCTCTAATAACGCCAGTTTAATTTCCCGCGCAATTTCCTTAACATCTTCCTCGGTAATTCGCGATTTTCCGCGAATCTTCTTCATAATTCCCTGTATTTTTTCTGAAAATCCTTCAAAAACCACAATTCTTCCCCCTCAATCAATCCTTTTTCTCTTCCATATACTGCTTTAACAAAAACAACTTATTTTCTGTCTCATACAACACTTTTTCCGAACGTTTAATGCTATCCGAAACACCTTGTTTACTGATTCCAAGCTCCTCCGCAATCTCAGTAAGCGACAAATTATCCTCGTAATACAACACCATAATCTCCCGCTGTCTCTCCGTCAACATCTTTCCATAAAAATCAAGAAGCAAACACACTTCTACATTTTTCTCCATTTTATTTTCCTCCATCCCTCGGTATTTTTCATTCTCTCTGTAATTTCATCATACTGTGCATACATTCTCTGCACGCCGTTTTCTAAAGCGTAATAATGAAAAATATAAGGAATCAAAAGAACAATCAACAAACCTAACAAAATTCCGATAATTTTCTCACCGCTAAACAAAAAAACTCCGAAAGAAATCATCCCCAAAATGGCAAAAGTAACCGTCACAATCAAGTGAATCAACCTTTCATGCTGAAAAAAAGAAATTTTTCGAAAATACTCTTCCCGCAACAAACGAAAATCGCAATTTTCTTCTTTTAACAACTTCTCCGTACTCTCAATATATTCCTTTAACTGTTTTTTCATCCAATCATCCTCCAAACATCTTTATTTTATCATAAATCCGAATGCTTGCAAGTAATTTAGCAAAGAAAAAAGAGAATGGTCGTTACCTATGAATTGTAACCGCCATTCTCCTCTTCTTAAACTTCTTATGAAATTTTCCTTCCGTATAGTTTCTTCAACGTCAAGTTCTTTACTTCCGTAAAATCCGAATACACAGCCGGATAAATCTCCTTTCCTTCACCATCTATCGAGCCATATTGATCCTCATCTCTCACGACAAAGAAACCATCTTCAAAATCATACACAAACTGATAACGAAGTTCGCAAACCTCCTTACCTTCCGAATCAATTGCGCCCCAATTATCCCCTTTCATTACCACTGCATAATCATTCCGGAAATAATTTACCCGATCATACTTTATCTCACAAATTTCTTTACCGCTTTTGTCAATAAATCCGTATAACCCGTTTTTCATCACCATTGCGTATCCATTCACAAAATTCCAAACAAAGTCATACTTCATCTCGCAAATAGCGTCGCCTTGCGTATTGATGAATCCCCATTTTTTGAAAAATTTCACACCTGCATAACCATTAAAGAAATCGTGCGCGTCCGCATACTTCGGCACACAAATCTCTACACCGATGGAATTAATAAATCCCCATTTTCCTCTAAACTTAACTCTCGCGAAGCCCTCCGAATCAAAATTTTCCACCTCTTCGTATTTCGGTAACGCAATTTCCTTTCCGAAAGTATCAATAAAAGTCCAAGTGTTACCAAAGAATGACTGTCTCACTCTTGCATGCCCATTCACAAAATGATCTACTTGAAAATACCGCGGATTGCAGATTTCTTTACCGCTTTCATCCACAAATCCCCATTTTCCTTTGGATTTAACCGCTGCAAACCCATCAAAGAATTCACTTACCTCAGAATACCTTTTCAGCAAAAGCGGTCTTACCGTTGCATTAAACAGGTCGCGCCTCTCTATGGCAATCATAAAAATCCTCCTCGAAAATATCATCTTGGATTTACATCACCAAAGACTGTTCTCTTATAACCTGATCCACTTCACGAGAAGAAGCATACCGTAGCGGACAAATCACCTTTCCTTCTTCATTAATTGCCCCAAACATTCTACTCTTTGCTACAACCGCATAGCCATCCGTAAAGAAATATACCAAATCATACTCAGGAAGACAAATCGGAACACCGGCACGATTAATGAAGCCAAACTTCCTTCCAAGCCGAACGATAGCAAAGCCTTCTTCAAAATAGCTGATTTTATCATACTGAACATCGCAAATCAGATGTCCGTCAGCAACACAGCCCCATTGTTGCCCGTGCTTTACGGCAAAGTATTCGCCTCCCAAATGCACCACATCATCATACTCTTTTTTCAGCCTTTCCCTTTCACGCCTCTGCACTTCCGTCATTTTTTCAAGCAAAACAAGATTGCTTTTCATTTTTCTTCCCCCTAAAAAGTCAAGGACATATATAAATTTCACAACCTCTTTATTATAGTCCGACCTGCATTTTTTGTCAACAAATGTCGAAATTCAGAGAAAAGCGGCGAGGCAATTCACCCCACCGCTTTCTGTTATTTCGCTTTTACCAGCCTGACAACAAATGCTTCTACTTCCTTCTCAGTGTCGTACTCCGGCGCACAGATTTGTCCTCCCATAGGATTAACTAATCCGTACTTTGTTCCCATTCGTACCAACACGAAATCAGAAGTCAGCTCACGTACTTCATCATACTCTTCCTCTAACTCATTTCCTTCTCTGTCGATAAACCTCCATTTTTGGTTACGCAATCCGCAAGCATAGCCTCCATTTGCCTTATAGCTCTTGAGAGAGTCATATTGAGCCTTTATAATTTTAACGGTTTCCGAAACGAAGCCGTATTTCTCTCCTTCCACAAAAATCGCGAAACCATTCAGCATCGACCATGCGTACTCAAATTGACATTCAATGATTTCCTTTCCGGAGCGATTAATAAAGCCCCATACGCCATTTCGCTTCACGCAGCCATAACCATTGCGAAAAGGCTCTACAGCTTCATAAATAAAACTGCAGATTTCCTCTCCTTCTTCATTGATGTAGGCCTTCTTACCGCCATACGATACTTCTCCAAAGCCTTCCGAAAAGATTCCCAAGGAATCATAAATCGGCTTGCCGACTCGTTTGCCTTTATTACTCACATAGCACCATTTCCCGGAAAGTTTTACTTGGGCATACTCATCGATAAAACGGTACACCTCATCATATTCCGCTTTAACGATCTCCTCACCAAGCGTATTAACAAAGCCCCAATACTTTCCAAGCAACACCGGTGCAAAGCCATTTTGAAAGAACTCAAGTTTGTCATACCGTGGCTCAAACAACTCTGTCCCGTCTGCCTTCAGAAAGCACCACTTACCATTACGCTTTACCGGTGCAAACCCTTCAAAGAAAGGTTCCGATTCATCATAAATGAAGGGGCAAATCTCTTTTCCGGTTTCATCAATGAAAGCCCATTTGGAGCCCAATCGAGCCATTGCAAAATGTGACTCGAAATATTCGAGCTCATCATACTTGACTTCACCGATTACTTCATCCTTCGAATTCAGGAAGCCATAGCGGCCATCCTTCTCTACGCGAATAAAGCCTCGCTGCACATTACCGGCTACCCGATAAGTTTCCCGAGTTCCGTCCGGCATAGTAGCAGAAATATAACCGTGCTGAATGTTCACCTTGTAGATCCTCCTCCAAAAAAACTTCAGATTTTTAATATGCTTTTGTCTATTTTATTATATCTCATCCTCCACCTTATGTCAACACAGTTAAGACAGGACAAGCATCTGTTAAGTTACAATTCAGACTAAAATCTCGTCTCTTTCGAAAAATATCGTCTGAATGCAGTTTGTAGGGACACAATTTATTGTGTCCTAATTCTACGATCTACCTTTTCTGCGGACACAATAAATTGTGTCCCTACGGTGTTTGTACCATTATTATAGAAAAATAAGACGAAACATTCATAAAAAAGGACGAATCTTTCACAAAATTCGCCCTTTTATTACTTATTTTACAACCACATTAAAGATTTTACCCTTTACAAAAATCACTTTCACAATATTCTTACCTTCCAAATGTTCCGTAATGCCCTTTGTTTTCTTCGTAATCTCCATGATTTCTTCTTGTCCGGCTTCCTTATCCACCTTCACAACGCCTCTTAATTTACCGTTTACCTGAATCGGAACTTCAATTTCCGCTTCCTCCAACTTCGAGGCATCAAATACCGGCCATTTCTGTTCATGCAAATAACCGCCCAATTTGTTTCTTTCCCAAATTTCTTCGGTAATATGCGGTGCAAACGGATTTAACAACAGCAATAATACTTTCAACTCGCCGCGTGTTAAACTCCCCTTTGCATAAATGGCATTGGTAAAGGACATTAACGCTGCAATCGCTGTATTAAACTTCATTTTATCAATATCATTTGTCACCTTACCGATTGCCGTATGTACCTCTTTCTCCATATCCGGCGAAACTTCTTCGGAATCCTTCAACAATTCCTGTAAATTCCAAACTCTCTCCAAGAATTTTCTGCTTCCGTTTACGCCTTTTTCCGACCAAGGAGCCGCCTGCGAAAAGTCTCCCATAAACATCTCATATACACGCATCGTATCGGTACCGTACTGATTGATAATATCATCCGGATTCACAACGTTTCCTCTCGATTTTGACATCTTTTCATTGTTCTCACCCAAAATCATACCTTGCGATGTTCTCTTTTGATACGGTTCTTTTGTCGGAACTAAGCCCAAATCATACAAGAAACGATGCCAGAATCTCGAATACAGTAAATGAAGCGTCGTATGTTCCATTCCACCGTTATACCAATCTACCGGCAACCAATATTTTAACGCATCTTGCGCCGCAAATTCCTTATCGTTATGCGGATCGATATACCGTAAGAAATACCAAGAAGAACCTGCCCATTGCGGCATCGTATCTGTTTCACGCTCTGCCGGACCACCGCATTTCGGACACGTAGTATGAATCCACTCCGTAGCCTTCGCTAACGGCGATTCACCGTTTTCTGTCGGCTTAAAGTCCTTAATATCCGGTAAAGTAAGCGGTAATTCGCTTTCCGGAATTGCAACCCAACCACATTTTTCACAATGAACCAAAGGAATCGGCTCGCCCCAATATCTTTGTCTTGAGAATACCCAGTCTCTTAATTTATAATTTACCTTTCTCTTTCCGATTTTATTCTCTTCTAACCATTTCTTCATCGCTTCAATCGCGTCTTTTACCTTCATTCCCGTCAAGAAACCGGAATTCACCATAATTCCGTCTTCCACGTCGGTATAAGCCTCCGCCTGAACATCTTTTCCACCGCCAACAACTTCAATAATCGGCAAATCAAACTTCTTCGCAAAATCCCAGTCACGCGTATCATGTGCCGGAACTGCCATAATTGCGCCCGTTCCGTAAGTCATCAACACATAATCCGAGACCCAAACCGGAATTTCCTTTCCCGTCGCCGGATTAATTGCACGAATTCCTTTAATCTCCACTCCGGTTTTATCCTTCGCTACTTCCGTTCTCTCAAACTCCGACTTTCTCGCCGCAAGCTCGCGATACTCCCTTAATTCCTCAACATTCTCAATTTTATCTGCAAACTTCTCAATCATCGGATGTTCCGGCGAAATAACCATATACGTCGCACCAAACAACGTATCGGCACGAGTGGTAAACACTCTTAAAGAATAATCCAAACCCGAAAGTTTAAAATCAATCTCAGCACCCTCTGAACGCCCAATCCAATTAATCTGCTGTGCCTTAATTTTATCTAAGAAATCCACTTCATTTAAACCATCAATCAACTTATCCGCATATTCCGTAATTTTCAGCATCCATTGACTCTTAACCCGACGCACCACTTCTCCGCCGCATCTCTCACAAACGCCGTTTACTACCTCTTCGTTAGCAAGACCAACCTGACAGCTTGTACACCAGTTTACCGGCATCTCTGTCTTATACGCCAATCCTTTTTCAAACAACTTTAAGAAAATCCATTGTGTCCATTTATAATAATTCGGATCGGTCGTATTTACCTCTCTTGACCAGTCAAAAGAAAATCCGAGAGATTTACATTGCTTCGTAAAATTCTCAATATTTTTCTTCGTAACAATCGCCGGATGAATTCCCGTCTTAATCGCATGATTTTCAGTCGGTAAACCAAACGCATCCCATCCAATCGGATAAAGAACATTATACCCCTCTAAACGCTTCTTTCTCGCAATAATATCCATCCCCGTATAAGAACGCGGATGTCCTACGTGTAATCCTTGTGCAGAAGGATAAGGAAACTCAATTAAACCATAAAACTTAGGCATTGAATAATCATTCTTCGCATGAAAAACTCCTTTTTCCTCCCAAAAATCCTGCCACTTCTTTTCAAAATTCTTCGGTTGATAACTCTCCATAACCTTCACTCCCTAATTCTGTGGACACAATAAATTGTATCCCTACAATATTTTCGCTTGTCTCCGTACGGACAGCATTCATGCTGTCCACTCAATATTTTCGCTCGTCTCCGTACGGACAGCATTCATGCTGTCCACTCAATATTTTCGCTTGTCTCTGTACGGACAGCATTCATGCTGTCCACTCAATATTTCCGCTTGTCTCTGTACGGACAGCATTCATGCTGTCCACTCAATATTTTCGCTCGTCTCCGTACGGACAGCATTCATGCTGTCCACTCAATATTTCTGCTCTATCCTGTACGGACACAATTTATTGTGTCCTAACTCATTCCAAATTTCTATACTTTTCTAAATATTGATTCAACTTCACTTGTCCAAACACATTTCCTTGGTAAAACAGTTGCATGTTATTCGTCACTTCATCCATATTGATTTTTTTCGCTACCGCATCTTCATACAGTTTCTTCGCCAAAGCAGCCGAATTCTTTCCGGACGGCTTTAATCGCATCTCCAAACCATCAATTGCAAATCGATATTTCTTCGAAAACGCCTCAAAATCTAAATCAGACATTCTACTTTCCTCCCAACTTCGAATTTTACCTTTTCTTCGTCAATTGTAACAAGTTCTTTCTTTCTCATCAGTACCTTTCCATCCACTATCACATCGGTAATATCCGCAGAATTAGCGGAATACACCAACGCAGAAAGTAATCGTTCTTCGGTAAACGGATAATACCGTGGCTGATCAATATCCAACAAACACAAATCCGCTATTTTGCCTTCTTCTATCACTCCGATATCTTCCTGTAAAGCCTTAGCCCCATTCACCGTCGCCATTGCAATCACTTGTCCCGCCGAAAGTAACGTCGGATTTAATTGAACCCCTTTATGAATCAGCCCTGCCAATCGCATTTCGGATAAAATATCTAACTTATTGTTGCTTCCCGGACCATCTGTTCCTAAACAAATAGTAACACCGGAATTCATCAATCGCTCAACATCCATCACACCGCTTGCTAACTTCAAATTACTCGTCGGATTATGCGAAACATTAATATTATGTTTCTTAATAATCTCAATATCTGCATCCGATAAATGTACACAATGTGCTGCAATAATCGGCGAAATTCCATCAAACAAGCCAATACTTTCACAGTACTCAAACGGCGTCATACCATGCGTCTTTTGACAATTCTCTACCTCCGTAAGCGTCTCACACATATGAATCTGCATACCGCACCCAAGTTCTCGCGTAATATTTCCGCATTCTCGTAAATACTCTTTTTCGCAAGTATAAATCGAATGCGGTGCAATCGAAACCTTTAATCTGCCGTCAGCCGTATTGTGGTAATCCCGAAAGAGTTTCATCATCTCCTGCATACGGTAATCCGTTTCCCTCGAAAAATCATCGGTACCCGACACCGAACGAGAAATATTCGCACGAATTCCGCTTTCTTTTACCGCCTTTGCCAAATCATCCATAAAGAAATACATATCTGCAAAAGCCGTAATTCCCGAACGAATCATCTCCGCAATCGAAAGCATATTAAACCAATAGGTGTCCCCCGCCTTTAACTTATCCTCAATCGGGAAAATATGATGAAATAACCAATCCTGAAGATTCACATCATCCTTATAATTTCGAAACAAAGACATCGCCGCATGAGAATGCGTATTAATCAATCCGGGAATCACCAAACGATGATTCCCATCAATTACTTCAACACTCTCTGTCTCAGAAATCTTTCCAATCTTCTCAATTTTATTTCCGCTAATGAAAATATCTTGTTCCGAAATCTCAAATTTACCGTCTTTCCAAAGCAATGCCTTCGCATTTTTTATCAATATCTTATTCATAGACCTTTTTGTCCTTTACTTAATATATATTCATAAAGGCTCACCGCCTCACTTACTATACTTTCATACATATACGGATTGATATACTTTATAAAAACAATATCCACATCTTTCTCTAAGCTGTCGGCTAATTCATCTTCAAGTTCTCTATAAGTTTCTAAATCTAATCTTTGTTCCGTATCAACCAATAAATCAATATCACTCTGATTATTAGCCGCTTTTCTTGCATAAGAACCGAATAAAAAAAGCTGTTTTACAAAAAATTTCTTGCAGATTGGTACAACAATTTCTTTTATTTCTTCAATAGAATAGATTTTATCGCTCACCGGATTACCTCCCTCTTAGTTGTTGATTGTCGCCTTAATTCTTCTTACACCTGCAGAAGAACTCTCCTCTTTCTTAATCTTAAAGTTCACCAAATCTCCGGTATTCTTCGCATGCGGTCCGCCACAAATTTCCTTCGAAACCGGTCCCATTGTGTACACCTTTACACGCTCGCCGTACTTCGATTCAAACAAACCAATCGCACCGGCAGCCTTTGCTTCGTCAACCGTCATTTCTTCGCAAACCACTTCATAGTGCCCTTGAATTGCTTCGTTCACTAATTTCTCTACTTCCGCAATTTCTTCCGGCGTCATTTTTCTCTCAAACGAGAAGTCAAAACGAAGTCTTTCTGCCGTAATGTTGCTTCCCTTTTGTGCTACTTGAGGACCCAACACCTTACGAAGCGCCGCATGAAGTAAATGAGTCGCTGTATGTAATCTCGCTGTCTCCTCCGAATGATCCGCAAGACCGCCCTTAAATCTCTGTTCAGACCCTGCCTTCGATAACGCTTGATGCTTTTCAAAGAAAGTCTTAAAGCCCTCCGTATCAACCGTCACATTCTTCTCCTTCGCCATTTCCACCGTTAATTCCAACGGGAATCCGTAAGTATCGTATAAATGGAAAGCACTTTCTCCATCAATATTCGTAATTCCTTTCGCAATCAGCTTTTCAAACTCTTTCTCACCCTGTGCCAAAGTTCTTGTAAATCTCTTTTCCTCTAACGCAAGTTCATTTAAGATCTTCTCTCTGTTTTCCACGAGTTCCTTATAAACTTCCGCATACTCGTCGATAACAGTCTCCGCAATCTTCACAATCGAACTTTCCGGCATCGACAGCTTCATCGCATAACGAATCGCACGACGAATCAATCTTCTTAACACATACCCTTGGTCAACGTTAGAAGACGTAACCCCTCTTCTGTCCCCGATAATAAAGGTAGCCGTACGAATGTGGTCCGCCACAATTCTCGACGCCTTTTTGTTTTCTTTATCGTTTAAAATATCCATACCGGACAATTCTTTAATTTTCGCCATAATCGGTGCATATACGTCTGTATCAAACACAGAACCACCGTTTAACGCTACTAAAGTTCTCTCAACACCCATTCCGGTATCGACATTCTTCTGCTTTAACGGCTCAAAAGTACCATCCGCCGTCTTATTGTATTGCATAAACACGTCATTCCAAATCTCAACATACTTTCCGCAACTGCAAGAAGGATTACACTCCGGACAACATTTTTCCTTTCCCGTATCGATAAACATCTCGGTATCCGGTCCGCAAGGTCCTGTCATACCGGCAGGTCCCCACCAGTTATGTTCCTTCGGCAAGAAGAAAATATGATCCTCTGCTACACCGGCTTCTCTCCAATAGTTATACGCTTCTTCATCACGAGGTGCATCTTCGTCCCCCGCAAAAACCGTAAAATATAATTTATCTTTCGGCAATCCGAGCCATTCTTTCGAAGTTAAAAATTCAAAACTCCAAGAAATCGCCTCTTTCTTAAAGAAATCTCCCAAAGACCAGTTTCCAAGCATCTCAAAAAACGTACAATGCGTATCGTCGCCAACCTCATCAATATCTCCCGTACGAATACACTTCTGCACGTCCGTCAAACGTTTCCCCGCCGGATGTGGCTCTCCCAATAAATACGGAACTAAAGGATGCATTCCCGCCGTCGTAAACAAAACCGTCGGATCATTCTCCGGAATTACCGAAGCACTCTCAATAATAGCATGTCCTTTCTGATTAAAAAACGTCAAAAACTTACTTCTAATTTCTTTTGCTGTATACATAAACTTCATCCTCTCAAACAAAAATATACGGTACTATTTTACCACCATTTGCTATATTTTGCAATATATAACCTCATCCCCAAACGATCTGTACGGACAGGTCAGACTTTAATCTTGTATCTTTCGAAAAATATCGTCAGAATGCGATTTGTACGGACACAATTTATTGTGTCCTAATTCTACCTTCTGCTTATTCCGCGGACACAATGAATTGTGTCCCTACAAAGATTATGCAGTCATTGTGGGGACAGCATAAATGCTGTCCTCACAATGTTCGTAACATTTTTATAATTTTAAGTCTGACTTGTAATATCTGTACGGACAGCATTAACAGTCGAAACTTCCCAATCACTACGTTCTTGGAGTTTCTTTGTATAGGACGTACAAACCGTTCGTTACACTCACGGTGTTACGTCCGCAATGCTGTCCATTTATCAAACACACTACTTTACAAAAAAAATTCACATTTTCCTCAAATTAAAAGTGCCCGCTTTCGCAGACACCTCTACATAAAACTATTTCTCTCTTCTAAACATTTCAAATAGTTTCACGCTTTTTATTTAGATTTTAATCCTCAAACTCGCTCACCAACAGCCGTACAACCTCATCTGCCGACACATCCGCAAACTTACAGCCAGCCGCAAACTTATGACCGCCACCATTAAACTTCTGTGCAACTTCTGCCACATCAACCTTTCCATTCGAACGTAAGCTAACCTTAAAACCACCATTCATCTCTTTCACAAAAATTCCAACTTCTACGCCCTTAATATTTCTCGCATACTCCACCATACCATCTAACTCACTATGCGAAATTCCATACTTTTTAATCTCCTCTTCACTCGCTACTAAAACACCCACTTTACCATCCAAATATAGTTTTAAATGGCTCAACAAATTTCCTAAAAATAGCGTTCTTTCAAGACTTGTCTCCAAAAACATATGATAAGCAATTTTTGTAATATCCATCGGAAACGCCATCAACTTACTCGCAATCTCAAATGTTTTCTGCGTTGTATTGCTGTTTTTAAAACGACCCGTATCTGAAATAATCGCAGAATACATCGCCGTCGCCATTCTTTCATTTATCACAAGTCCAAATTCTTCAAAAAATTCAAACACAATTTCCCCTGTCGCCGAAGCCTTTGCATCAATATAATTTAAATTCGCAAAACCGGTATTCGTCATATGATGATCCATGCAAACACTCTTTTTCGAATTCTCATAAACCTTGCTACCCAATCCTGTTCTCTGAATATCCCCGCAATCTAATACAATACACAAGTCAAAAGCCTCACCATTATACTCTTCCAACAACGAAATTCTCTCATCCGGAAACAAAAAGCCACAGTTACTTGGAATATTTTCTAAATACCCTTTTACTTCTTTTCCAAGAAGATGAAGTCCTTCCGTCATAGCAATCAGGCTTCCTGCTGCATCACCGTCGGGGTTTTCATGTACCAATACTGCTATTTTTTCAGATGATTTTATCATTTCTATGATTTCTGTAAACTGATTCATTTAAGATTCCTCCTCGATTTATAGGTTGTACTTACATAGTGGACAGCATGAATGCTGTCCCTACGCAGAGTTTGTGTTTATTTAAATTTTAATATATCCTTACATGCGAGTCAATTAGTGGACACAATGAATTGTGTCCATACAGATTTTACCATAATAAAAACGGAGAATATATAAATTAGAAACATTTTTATACATTCTCCGTTTTTATTCTTTCTACAGTAACCGGAAACACTCCATAACTGTATAAACTTCTACGAATTCAACCCTTTAATGACTTGATCAATATGTGCCCCGTATTCCATCGAGTTATCAATGACAAACTGAAGTTCCGGCAAAATACGAATTTGTACTCTTTGCCCTAATTCTTTTCTCATATAACCGGCACCACTTTTGATTCCGGCAAGAACTTCCTCTTTATCGGCACCAAGTACGCTAATATAAATCTTACAAAACTTCAAATCTTTCGTGAGGTTGATTTTTGTTACACTAATCAACCCCTTTACCCGAGGATCTTTCAACTCATTTTGTATCATCTCGCTGATAACTTTTTTAATCTCTTCTGCAATTCTGTCTGTTCTTTCCATTTATGTTCTCCTCTATCTTTTAATCTCTCGCGATTTCTTCCATCACATATGCCTCAATGATATCTCCTAACTTAATATCATTAAACTTCTCTAAGCCGATACCGCATTCGTAACCTTCGTTCACTTCCTTCGCATCGTCTTTTTCTCTCTTTAACGAAGAAATCTTACCGTCTAATACCACAATTCCGTCACGAATCAAACGAATTGAAGAATTTCTTGCAATCTTTCCGTCCGTTACATAAGAACCGGCAATACTTCCCACACCCGGAATCTTAAAGATATGACGAATCTCGGCATGACCTGTAATCTCTTCCTTAAACTTCGGTGCCAACATTCCCTTCATAGCAGCCGTTACATCTTCAATCGCGTTATAAATGATGCTATAAAGACGAATATCCACGCCTTCTCTTTCCGCAACCGCTTTTGCCGTCGCTTCCGGACGAACGTTAAATCCGATGATAATCGCATTTGAAACTTGCGACAACATAACGTCGGATTCGGTAATCGCACCAACCGCACCATGAATAACACGAACACGCACTTCGTCGTTGGAAATCTTCTCTAAGCTCTGTTTTACTGCTTCCACCGAACCTTGAACGTCAGCTTTTACGATAATATTCAAATCCTTTACTTCACCGGCGGAAATCTTATCGAATAAGTCATCCAAAGTTACTCGAGAAGATGCTTTTAACATATCTTCTCTCTTCTTCATCTTTCTCTTTTCTACCAATTGCTTTGCTAATTTTTCATCTTTTACCACATAGAAAATATCGCCGGATTCCGGTACTTCTTGAAGGCCTACCACTTCGGCAGGAATCGAAGGACCTGCTTTCTTAATCTTTCTTCCTCTCGAATCGGTCATCGCACGAATATGTCCTACTACATTTCCGGCAACAACGGTATCTCCCACATTAATCGTACCTCTTTGTACGAGTAATGTCGCAACCGGGCCTCTTCCTTTATCCAACTTCGCTTCGATAACGGTACCCTTTGCCTGACGATTTGGGTCTGCTTTCAAATCAAGCACATCTGCCACCAAAGTAACCGTCTCTAATAACGAATCAATTCCAATTCTCTTTTTCGCAGAAACCGGAACGCAAATCGCGTCACCCCCCCATTCTTCCGGCACAACACCGTAATTCATCAATTCCTGCTTTACTTTGTCCGGATTTGCTGCTTCTTTATCAATTTTGTTAATCGCCACAATTAAGGAAACACCCGCAGCTTTCGCATGGTTAATCGCTTCTACCGTTTGCGGCATAATACCGTCATCGGCAGCAACAACCAAGATCGCGATATCGGTAACTTGCGCACCTCTCGCTCTCATTGCGGTAAACGCTTCGTGTCCCGGAGTATCTAAGAAAGTAATATCTCTACCGTTGATATTAACGGTAGACGCACCAATATGCTGCGTAATACCGCCGGCTTCGGTATCAATAACGTGACTTTCTCGAATCGCATCCAATAACGAAGTCTTACCATGGTCAACGTGGCCCATTACAACCACAATCGGAGGTCTTGTTACCAAGTTTTCCTCAATATCCGGAGATTCATCGAACAAGATATCTTCCGCTTTTACAACCACTTCTTTTTCAATTTTCACACCATATTCTTCCGCCATCGTTGCCGCTGTATCATAATCAATTTCATTATTTACCGTAACCATAACGCCATAGGAAAGGAGTTTCTTAATCAAATCCGCCGACGTTTTCTTTAATTTCTCCGCCAACTCTTTTACGGTGATACTCTCGCCAACCGTAATACTAAACGGTAACTGCTTCGGTTGTTCAAAAGGTCTTTGTTCTTCTTTCTTCTTTTTATTTCCGCCTTTTCCTCTTCTTTCAAAGTCGTAAAAGTTCATTAATACCGAATCATCTTCATTTAACAAATCCGAAACTTTATGACCCGCTCTTAATTCCTTCAAATGCTCTCTGCTAAAGTTTTCTGCATGAGAATTATTGTTCTTCGGTGCTTTTGAAGTCTTCTTTTCCTGCATATCATTATTCTGCGGCTTCGGCTTAAATTGTCTTGTTACATCCTTCGTCACTTGTTCCGTCGGAGTGTCTTTTAACGCCTGTTTCAGCTGATTTTCCACCCCTTGTGCCTTATTGAATTGCGGTCTGTTATTATTAAACGGACGTCTGTTTTGGGAATTTCCTTGCTGTTGCGGACGGTTATTGTTATTATTTCGATTCTGCCATTCTCCCCGCGGACGATTGGTATTTCCGCCTTGCTGTTGCGGACGGTTATTGTTGTTGCGATTTTGCCATTCTCCTTGCGGACGAGAAGGACGCTGAGCATGATTTTCCTGCGGTTTATGATTTTCTTGTACTTTTTCTTCCGGCTTCTTTTCTGCTACCGGTGCTGTCGTTTTCACTTCTTCTTTTACCTCTTCCTTTATTTCTGCCTTAGGCGGCACAATTTCTGCCGGTTTCAGTTCTTCCGCAACCGGTTTTGGTTCTTCCGGTTTCTTTTCCGGAACGGCAGGTTCTGCCTTTTTCGGCTTAAACAAATCCATAATACTCGGAATCGGCGTTTTCTTCTTCTCAATTTGTGCGTCACTTCTTCTGAATTGCTCCGGATTTGCAGCTTTTCTCGGCTTTAATTCATAATCCATGGAATCTGCTTTTCCCTTTTCGCCGGATTCTTCCTCTTTAATTTGGACGATTTCACGACGGATTATGCGTGGTTCATCCTTCTTCTTTGCAGTTTCCGCAGACTTTTTCGTCGCCGGCTTTTCTTCTCCGCCTTTTTTCGTCAACTTTAACTTTTCTTCGATAATTTTCATGTCCGCCTCTTCGATAACGTTTAAATGGCTTTTTAATTTAATTCCCCATTCTTCCAACTTCATCAAAAAGTCCTTATTACTCATTCCAACCCTTTTTGCCATTTCATAAACCTTAACTTTACTCAATTACTGCACCTCCATTAAAATCCTTCATCTCCGCAACAATCGTCGATATCTTTTTTGCAAAGCCTTCCTCCGTCACAGAATAAATGACTTTGTTTTCTTCTCCCGTTGCTTTACTAAACTCCTTGGAATCTCCCAAAATATAAAATCTTACTTCATTTTCGGAACAAATCCGCTGAAATTTATCTTTCACGCTTTTTCCTGCATCTTCATTTACAATCACCAAATAGCTTTCGCCATACAGAATACTTCTTAAAACCGCATTAGAACCTGTTACCAACTTTTTCGCTTTTTTCGCAAAGCCCAGTAGTGTTAAAATCTTTTTCATTCCTCCGAACTTTGCTCCTCGATTGTTTTTCGAAGTTCCTCATAAATCTGCATGTCAATCTGCATGGAAAACGCTTTTGATAATCGTTTCGTTTTTACCGCTTTTTCCAAGCAAGAAACATTGTTACAGATATACGCGCCCCTTCCGTTTGCCCTTCCGGTAAAGTCGATACTGACTTCTCCTTCCGGCGATTTCACCACCCGAATCAATTCTTTCTTCGGCTTCGTTTCATTACAACCTATACAAGTTCTAATCGGTATTTTCTTCAAATGCCCCATTCCCTTCTGTATGTTTATTTCATCTGCTTCCTTTTGTACGGACAGCATTCATGCTGTCCCTTACCCACTAAATTTCTAATATCTCATTTTTAATCTGCGTTTCACTCTTAATATCAATCTTAAATCCGGTCAAACGTGCCGCTAATCTTGCGTTTTGACCTTCTTTACCGATCGCAAGCGACAATTGATTGTCCGGAACAACTACTTTTGCAGTCTTTTCTTCTTCGTTTACATCCACCGCCAACACTTCCGCCGGATTTAATGCACTCGCAATATACTGTGCCGTATCCGGACTCCATTCGATAATATCGATTTTCTCGCCTTTTAACTCATTAATGATATTTTGCACTCTCGTTCCTTTTTGTCCCACGCAAGAACCGACCGGATCAATGTTTTCCAACTTTGTCATAACTGCCATTTTCGTTCTTAAACCCGCTTCACGAGCAACTGATACAATTTCGATAATGCCTTCGTAAATTTCCGGTACTTCCAACTCAAACAATCTCTTTACCAAACCCGGATGCGTTCTGGAAATAAAGACTTGCGGACCTTTTAAACTCTTCTCTACTTTTGTAATATATGCTTTTACGCGTTCGCCTACTCTGAATTTTTCTCCCGGAATAATTTCCTGCGTCAATAAAAGCGCCTCTGTCTTTCCAAGTTCTACTACCAAACCTCTTTTATCTAACGTCGTCACGATACCGTTAACGATATCGCCTTCTTTTCCTAAATATTGATTAAAAGTTGCATCTCGTTCCGCTTCACGAATTCTCTGGATAACTACTTGCTTTGCGGTTTGTGCCGCAATTCTTCCGAAGTTTCTCGGTGTTACTTCTCGTTCTACCAAGTCATCCAACTCATACTTCTTCGAAATTTCCTTCGCATCCTCCAAGGAAATTTCCAAATCCGGATCCATCACTTCTTCTACCACTTTTCTTTGTGCATAAACGTGAATGTCTCCCGTTTCGCGGTCCATAGAAACTCTTACGTTTTCATTGGAATCGAAGTTTTTCTTAAATGCAGTAATTAACGCCACCTCAATTGCATCAAACAAGATTTCCGGCTGAATTCCTCTCTCCTTTTCCAGTTCGTTAATCGCACCTATAAATTCCTGATTCATTTTTTTCACTCATTCCTTTCAAAATTAAAATTCATATACTAAATTTACTTTTGAAACATCTTGACGATTTAAGGAAATCGTCTCATGCTCCACTTCAATTGTAATCTGTTCTGTATCGGCACTTTTTAAGATGCCCTGCATTTTTTTGCTTCCGGAAACCGCTTTAAAGAGCGAAACCTCCACTAATTTATTGAGATTCTTCTCAAAATGTTCCGATTTTCTTAAAACTCTTTCGAGTCCCGGAGAAGAAACTTCCAAAGAATACGCTGTTTTAATCGGATTTAATTCATCGATAATCGGATCAATCGCACGGCTTACCGCCTCACAATCCTCGATAGAAACCCCTTCCGGCTTATCGATATAAATTCTCAGATACCAGTTAGAGCCCTCTTTTAAATACTCCACATCGTAAATTTCACAACCTAAACTTGTAACGGTATCCTGAATCGTCGCCGAAACCATCTCTTCTATTTTCGCCATAAGTTCCTCCTTATCTGCCCCAACATGAACGAAAGAGTGGGACATCCCACTCTTTCATCAACGTCTATATCAAGCATTTTTATATTACCATAACTTTACAAAAAAAGCAAGCCCTTTTTTCTCGATTTTTTCTGCATTTGTTACTGGTCAAACTTAAATTTATATATGTACCTTAAATTTTCCTCATTCTATTGTAGGGACAGCATTTATGCTGTCCTACTTTTCTGCCTTTTCTGTGGACAGCATGAATGCTGTCCCTACATTGTTTGTGCCTTCTCTATAAATTTGAGTCTAACTGTAATCTACTTTTCTCACTACCGTCGTCACCGCTTCTGCTCCCAACAAAATCATCACCGGCATTACCGGAATCATATACCTTGAATACGCTAAAACCGAAAGATGTGCTAACGCAAAATAAAAGACGGTAAAAATTAATAAAAAAGAACTATCCTTCTTCTTTTTCAAACAAATTAGCATCCCCAATAACCCGCATAACATATAAAAAAGATGCTGTCTCTGGAGCCATAAAATCGGTAATCCGTAAAATCCCGGAAGGCAATAAGGGTCTGTAAAATTAAGCCATGTCTTTGTTACTAAAATCCATTTCAAATACCCCCAAAAGTCTTGTCGAAAATGGTACTCCGTTACCATCTTCGCAAACTCCATATCCACATAGTTATTCCATAAAAAATCGTCGGTATATTGCAAGTTATTTTGATTTAATCGTTCAATCAATTCAAAATCTACTTCGTTATTGATAAACGCCCCTAACAGCATCGGATTCCCCATCGACAAAGTAAACGGAATAAACCTCTGAAAAGTTATCGCATTGCGAATCCACCACGGAGAAAGCAAGAAAAGAAACGGAATCACCAGTAACGTCGCATACCGCTTCATTTCGTGAAAAGAAGACTTCTTTTGCATCCACAATATTAAAAGTACAACCGGAAACAGTACAATCATCGGGCGAAACAGCGTTGCCAATCCCCACGCAATTCCGGCTACTATATAATATTTTTCCCGCTTTTCTGCTAAAGCTATCCCGGAAAAATACAGCAACCACGCAAAACAAAATAAAAAGCAAGTCTCGGTCAAAATCAGCGTCGATATGTAAACCAACGGAATATAGCTTATCATCGCCACCAAAGCGATACTTGCCGAAAGGTTTCCAAATTGTCTTTTCGCAAACTGAAAAAAGACATATACGGTAATCGTCATCAAAAAAGCTGAAAAAATCTGAAACGGCAAAACCGCACCTGCCATGCCAAATATTTTTACAAACGGCAATAAAACAAGTACAATTCCCGGCATAATAAATACCGTTGACTTCTCAGGATCTTCGTAGGTAAACTTTCCTGTCTTTAATAATGTATCCGCGCTTCTTAAATATTTCACATCATCATTATTAAACTCTTCCAATGAACCCAAAAGCAGTCTTTCTCTATAATAAAGCGATGTTCCTGCACAAATGTAAAAAAACAAAATCAGAAGCGAAAAAATGAAAATTCGAAATTTTACCGACTCCTCCTTTAAGAAAAAATCCATTTTATCCTCCCAACGTTATGTCCTGTTCCTGATACCATGCTAACGCTCGATAAAAGTCCTGCTCGGTAAAATCCGGCCATAAGGTATCCAACACATAAAAATCCGAATATACCGACTGAATCGGAAGAAACCCGGATAATCTTCTTCTACCTCCCCAGCGAATAATCAAATCCACTCGACTGATATCCGCCGTCTTTAAAGAAGTCCAAAGTTCCCGCTTTCCCGTCGCCAAAGACGTATTTTCCAAATCCCATTCCCAACCGTAATTCACCAGAAAATTAACCTTTATTCCACCTTTTCCGATATCCACTCGCTTCCGATACTTTAATAACTCCTTCGGAAACATCTTCGACTCATCATTTCCCACCACCAACAGGCTCACATCATTCTCCGCAATCAAATTCACCGCATCCACACAAGCCTTTTGAAATGCCTCCACCTGCTCTTTCGGACGTTTACAATTATCCACGGTAAATCCGTAATAAGTAATCTCTTCAATATGATTCTCCCTCGCCAAATTCAGCAACCGCACTCCCGGCTCCAAACCTCGTTCATATCCGTCTTTCTTCTCCATCCCTGCCTGAACCGCCCATCTTCTGTTTCCGTCAGGAATCACCCCAATATGTCTCGGCACTCTCATCTGCATCCCTCTCTTTACCGATTATTTTCTCCTTTTTTCCAAATTTTATGCAGATTCAATACCTCTTGTTATAGATCAGACATATTTGCCTATAGTGATGTAGGGACACAATTCATTGTGTCCTAATTCTAACACTCGCCTATTTCACGGACACAATAAATTGTGTCCCTACAATGTTGTACAATCACTGTACAGACAGTATTTATGCTGTCCTGTCTGCCTTTTCTGTGGACACAATAAATTGTGTCCCTACAATGTTGTACAATCACTGTACGGACAGCATTTATGCTGTCCTGTCTGCCTTTTCTGTGGACACAATAAATTATGTTCCTACGATTCGACATAAAAAGGAGAACCTTGAAAAAACTCAAAGTTCTCCTCACGCGATTTTACTCATCGCCTATTCTAAGACAGTATTCAGTGATCAGTGCTACTCTCAAGCACAAGCCAACCAACACTATAGTCGAGGTTGCAATTACAGTAATCGTACTGATCCAAATACGCAAGCGGATAGATGTAGCTAATATTCCAAAAGGTACCACCCGCAAGCCAGAAGGCGCCCATTCCTTCGTCATCTGCCAAAACCTTGTAAGTATTGGCAAGATCAAAGAAACCACCAATCTCCCTCGACCCGGTAAGCTCGAAATCATCCTTAGCATTCTTGGAATTCCGGTAGTGCCCCAACTTCTTAGAGTCGTTGCACACGGTGAGCCATGCCTCATCCACGCTCCAACCTTTCGCAACCAGCGTCTTAATCAGCACTCCGAGAAAGGCAACATACTCCGACCTCTTTCCAAGCCGACTCTTACGGTCAGGATTGAAATTCTTTGCAACGTCGACCCAGCAATTGTAAGACTTCCCTACCGCCGGCTTCCTTCCGGATTTGTAGCAAATTCCGGTGCCATCTTCCGTAAAAGACGGGTCAATCCTCGGTCGGTAGAAATCTTTCACACCTCGCTTTATTGCACTTACAAGTCGTTTCTTGAAAAGCTCTTGCATCATCGTCTTCGGTTCATACTGCAAGAATGCATCCTCCGGGCTCAATTTCGACGCCTCGATCAAAACAAACATCCCATCTGCCGTTGTCTTCATACTTTTTCCTCCTTACTCAATTCGGAATCTTGTTAGAGTGCCAATTCTGTTACTCAGAGTCACCTATTCAATTGTCAGTTTCTATTCTATCACGTTTTACATAATTGTGCAACAGTTTTCTAAATCACTGTACGGACAGCATTCATGCTGTCCTGCCTGTCTTCCTTTTCTGTGGACACAATAAATTGTGTCCCTACGATGATTGTGCAATAGCATTGTAGGGGACGGCGTCCTCGGAGGCTGCTGAAAAAGTTCTTAAAAAAATAGTTTCCAAAAATTGTTAGCTTATAAATCGTCTACAATCAATTTTGGAACGTTGGGTAATGATTTTTGACCTGGGAAAAATGAAATTTTTCAAAAAAATCGTACTTTTTCAGCAGCCTCCGTCCTCGACGTCCCCTACGAAAAAAAGGAGAACCTTGAAAAAAATCAAAGTTCTCCTCTCGCGATTTTTCGAAGACAGTGTTCAGTGACCATTGCTACTTATTCATATACAATCCAACCCACACCATTGCTAAAGTTGCAATCACAGTCGTCATCATGATACAAATCAGCAAGCGGCTTGCCGTAGCCATTGTAATGATAGTTACCACTTGCCCACCAGAAACCGCCGGCTCCTCCGTTATCCGACAAAATCTTCCATGCATTAGAAAGATCAAAGAAACCATAAACTTCCCTCGACCCGGTAGGCTCGAAACCCTGCTTGGTATCCTCGGAATTTCTGTAATGCCCCAACGTCTTAGAGTCATTGCACACAGCGTCCCATGCTTCTTCCACGCTCCAGCCTTCTGCAACCAGCGTCTTAATCAACACTCCGAGAAAGGCGACATACTCTGACATCGTTCCAAGCCGACTTTTACGAGCAGGATTGAATTTCTTCGCAACCTTATCCCACCAGTCGTAGGACTTGCCAACCGCCGGCTTCTTTCCGGCTTTGTAGCAAATTCCATTACCATCTTTCGTAAAAGACGGATCAATCCTCGGTCGGTAGAAATCTTTCACACCTCGCCGAATTGCACTTACAAGTCGTTCCTTAAAAATCTCTTCTTCCTCCGTTCTCGGTTTATGCTTCATGAATGCATCCTCCTGGCTCAGTTTCGACGCCTCGATCAAAACAAACATCCCATCTTCCGTTATCTTCATACTTTTTCCTCCTTACTTAATTCGGAATCTTGTTAGAGTGCCAATTTTGTTACTCAGAGCCACCTATTCAATTGTCGGTTTCTATTCTATCACATTTTACATAATTATGCAACAGTTTTCTAAATCACTGTACGGACAGCATTCATGCTGTCCTGCCTGTCTTCCTTTTCTGTGGACACAATAAATTGTGTCCCTACGATGATTGTGCAATAGCATTGTAGGGGACGGCGTCCTCGACGTCCCGATATATTTGTAACAATTTAAGTCTGACCTGTAACTACCTCTTCCACAAATTTATTTGATTTCATTGATAATTGTCATTTGATATAGTAAAATACAACTATATTCTTAGATTGGGGGAATGATTATGATACCAAATAAATTGAAAAAAGGGGACGAAATCAGAGTGATTGCGCCTTCGAGAAGTATGAAAATTATCGGAAATGATTCGAGAGAAATTGCGAATAAACGGTTTCAGGATATGGGATTTCAACTTACTTTCGGGAAAAATGTAGAAATCTGTGATGCTTTTACTTCTTCTTCAATAGAAGCTCGTATCGAAGACCTTCATGAGGCTTTTGCAGATAAAAACGTAAAGGCGATTTTTACGGTAATTGGCGGCTTTAATTCGAATCAATTGCTTACTCATATTGATTATGATTTGATTAAAAACAATCCCAAAATCTTCTGTGGTTTTTCGGATATTACTGCACTTTTGAACGCAATTTATGCGAAAACCGGCTTAGTTACTTATTCCGGGCCTCATTACTCCAGCTTCGGAATGAAATATGGCTTTGATTATACAATGGATTATTTTAAGAATATGTTGATGGAAGAAGATCCCGTTGAGATTTTTGCTTCTGACGTTTGGAGTAACGATCCTTGGTTTATGGATCAGGAAAAGCGTGATTTCTTTAAGAACAGCGGAATGTTTACCATTAACGAAGGTACCGCGGAAGGAAAGATTATCGGAGGAAATTTAGGTACGTTGTCCTTATTGACGGGTACCGAATTTATGCCAAAATTTGATGAAGATACCATTCTATTCCTTGAAAACGATTCTTCTATCAGTGGGTCTGTCTATATCTTGGAATTTGATAGGCTATTGCAATCATTAATTCAACAGCCGGGTTTTGAAAATGTAAAGGGTATTGTCCTCGGTCGTGCGGAAAAGAATTGTGATATGAGTAAGGAAAAATGGATCAGCTTGATTCAGAATAAACCGGAATTAGCGAATATTCCTGTTATTGCGAATGCGGATTTCGGACATACAACACCAATTTTCACCTTCCCAATCGGCGGACATGCTTCGCTTACTGCCGGTAAAGAAGCAAAACTTGTGATAAAAGGTTAGTGATTTAGGAGGTACTTATGCAAAGTACAATAAAAGAACAAATGAATACCATTCGAAATGAATTTCGGCTTTCTACGCCAAAGTTATTGAAAATTTCCGATGCTTTTCTTACGGATATGCAGGAAAAGCAAATGCTACGAATGTTTAACACGTTCATTACTCCGATTAAACAGGTTGCCGACGGCGAATATATTACCATCGATTTTGGCGGAAGCAATATTCGTATGGCTTTATTTCAAATTCAAAATCAGCAGGCGACTATTTTACATATTTCAAAAATTCGCTTACATTCGCGCTTTAAGGATTATACAACAGCGGAATATTCCTTAAAAGATATTTTTGATATGATTGCGAAGCATCTTTCTAAAATCGTGAATCATAAAAAAGAGTATAAATTAGTACATACCTTTTCCTTTGCATTTGTTTCCTCCTCGAAAAATAATGCAGTACTTCCTTATTTTACGAAAGGAATCCAGCTTCGTCTCTCTCCAACGCAGGATATCAATGCTCTTTTGAAACAGGCATTTGCTGATGCCAAGTTAAAGATTACACCGGTTGCGATTATTAATGATACAACATCTACTTTAGTTACCGGGAATTTTCAAAATTTTCTGACGGATATTGCTTTAATTGCAGGGACGGGACATAATTCTTGCTTTATTTCTGCTACGGGAGAAATCGTCAACGTAGAATCGGGTTATTTTTCAAAAGATTTACCGTTAACACAATATGATAAACAACTTCTCTCTACGCTTTCTCCGGAGGAATCTTCTCAACTTTTTGAAATCCTTACCGCCGGAAAATATATGAGTAAAGTGGCTCAGCAGATTTTAAAGAGATTTCAAATGTTTCATCATGTTGAGAACATTTCTACTTCGGTCCTTTCTATGGCGGTTGACGGAAAATTAAGAATAAAATATTCTCGAGAACAAAAAATAATGTTACGAGAACTTGGAACGATTTTGTTGGAACGGTCGGCTGCCCTTACTGCTGCCGAGATTTTTGCGATTGTTCGTTTTATTGATCCGGAATTTCAAAAGAAGCACAATGTTGTTTTTGATGGTTCTTTTTATGAAAAGTCAGATTATTTTCGGAAACGTTTGGATCATAAATTAGAGTTGTTATTCAAAAGTAATGCGGTAAAAATCACACATGAGTTGATTAAAGACGCTTCGAGTACCGGTGCAGCATTGATTGCAGCAGAAGTTACAGATGAAAAAAATCGGTAAAGTGCCATTTGTAGGGACACAATTTATTGTGTCCCTACAAATGGCAAAAAAGCAGGACAGCATAAATGCTGTCCGTACAATGGTTGCACCATCATGGTAGGAGATACAAATATGACGATTAACAATTTGCATCTTTTTATTATGTAAATCATTGTTTTTTTTGTTTTTATATGTTATACTTCTTATGGACGGATTTTTCCGTCCTATTCTTATGCTTGGAGGAACTTTATGAAAAATTTTGAAGAACTAAATCTATCAAATGAATTGTTAAAAGCATTGCATGCGATGAACTTTACCGAGATGACAAAAATTCAGGAAGAAGCGATTCCTGTGATTCTTGAAGATAACGATGTAATCGGACAATCTCAAACAGGAACCGGTAAAACAGCTGCTTTTGGAATTCCTGCTGTGGAGTCTGCTGACGGTTCAAAACGGGAAACGCAGGTTTTAATTCTTGCACCGACACGTGAACTTGCAACTCAAATTGCCGAAGTAATTAATCAATTAGCACGCTTTAAGCGAGGTGTACGTGCGGTTGCGATTTACGGCGGAGATTCCATGGAACGTCAAATCAAGGATTTGAAAAAAGGGTCGCAAATTGTCATCGGTACACCGGGAAGAATTATGGATCATTTAAGACGCTCTACCTTAAAGTTAGGATCTCTTAAAACCGTTATTTTAGATGAAGCGGATGAAATGTTAAACATGGGATTTGAGGAAGATATTCAGACCATCTTAAAAGATATCGACTACCCGCATCAAACCCTTCTCTTCTCTGCTACGATGCCTCGAAAAATTTTAGAGATTACCCAAAAATATCAGACAGCACCGAAACACATTAAAATTAAAGCGGAAACGCTTACTGTGAAAAATATCGAGCAGGTTTACTACGAAACAAAAGCAAAAATGAAGACGGAACTTTTGAGAAGAATTTTAAAATTGGAACAACCGAATTCGGCGGTCATTTTCTGTAACACGAAGAAAAAGGCGGACGAATTGTTGGAAGTTTTGAAGGAAGATGACGTAAACGTTGATGTTCTTCATGGAGATATTCGACAATCCACTCGTGAACGGATTATGAAGAAATTTAAGGCTGGAAAAATTAACATTCTGATTGCAACAGACGTTGCGGCAAGAGGAATTGACGTTGACAATCTTGATTTGGTAATTAACTACGATTTACCGCAAGAGCAGGAATATTACGTTCACCGAATCGGAAGAACCGGTCGAAACGGAAAAAGCGGAAAAGCCATTTCCTTCGTTGTTGGAAAAGAACTTCGCAATCTAAAGGAGATCGAACGTTATGCAAAAACAAAAATCAAGGCGTTAAAAGCTCCGACTGTAACCGATATTGCGAAAATCACGCAAAAGGAACGTTATGATAAAATTAAAAGCGTCATCGGAAGCCAAGAATTTTCCGACGATACCACCGTTACCGATTTGTTTTACGATGGCTATTCCTACGAGGAAATTGCGCATGCTTTATATGCCATGCTGTTTTGCAAATCACCAAAAGTGGAAAAAGAAAAATACCACTCGGATGAAAACGGAATGGTAAAACTCTTCTTAACGGTAGGTAAAAGAGACCGTATCGCTGTAAAAGACATTATTGGAGCTATTACCAGCCAAACGACTATCTCCGGAAAAGATATCGGGAAAGTTATTTTGTTGGACAGTTATTCTTTTGTTGATATTCCGGAGGAGTTTGTGGAAGAAGTCATGGAAGGAATGCAGGGAAAACAAATTAAAGGCAGAAATGTGAAATTTGAAATTGCAGAAAAATAACAGAACAGAAAGAGGCTGTAAAAAACACTCGGGGAAAAATAAATTTTCCGAGGTGTTTTTTACAGCCCCTTTCTGTTCTATTTAGTAGATAACCTGAACGCGAATTCCGTCTTTTAAAACAAGAAAAACCTTCCAAGGCTTTTTATGCCGTACGATAGTTAATTGCTGCTGTAGCACTTGCGTTTTTCTGACATACTCCTCGTACTCCGGCGACAAAATACCGGATTTAACTACCTCTTTAATGACTCGGTTATATTTCCATCTTAGTTTACGTCTTCTTCTCATTACCATTTGTGCTGATAAGGAATTACTTGTATCTATTTTAACATGTTCAAAAGCAAAGTCGTGAAATCCGTCACATTTCTTATCAATCCGGTCAATCAAACCGATTGGTACCGAATCGCATTTTTCTTTTATCAAATATTCACAAAACTTCCTCCAATACAACATGCGTACTTCTTCTCCTACCAGCCCCTCTTGAGCAACCAATTCTTCAACCTCCGAGAAATTAAAACCTCTCATCGAATCCGCCTCCTTTCATAGTTTGAAGCTAATCTCATTACCAAAACATTAATTATTATACCTTTATTATGAAAACTTTGCAAGAACAAAAGAAGCATTTCTGCTTCTTAATGGTTACAGGTCAGACCATATCTTCTACAATGATGATACAATCATTGTACGGACAGCATTCATGCTGTCCTGCTTTCTGCCTTTTCTGTGGACAACATGAATGCTGTCCCTACATTGTTTGTGCCTTCTCTATAAATTTAAGTCTGAATTGTAACTCTTAATGTTCCGCGTCCTCTTTTCTCGGCTCTACCGTTCCATGAGGGTGCTGAGGCGGTGCATAAATCGAATATAACTTTAGCGGGCCGCGTCCGGTGTTAATCAAATTATGCCACGTTCCTGCCGGAACGATAATGGCAGAACTGCGCTCTATATTTCTCCGATAATCCAATCTATCCTTCTCTCTTCCCATCATAATCGTTCCAACCCCTTCTTCAATTCTTAAAAACTGATCGACATTCGGATGAAATTCCAATCCGATGGATTCTCCCGGTTTCAAGGCCATCAATGTCACTTGAAAATGATTTCCTGTCCACAAAGCCAATCGAAAATTACGATTTTGCTTTGTGGCCTTCTCTATATTAAAGGCCAATGGATTTGGCCCATAATCTGTTAAATGAAATAAGTGATTATTTCGATACATGTAAAATTCCTCCTCTCTACATGATATGAAATGATCACTCACGACGTTCTATAGATTATCGGCAAGACTTCATATACTCCTCTTTTGTTTTCCAATAGCTCTTTATCTTACCGACAATTCCCGGTACCTCAAAAATCTTTTCCAACTTAAAACCGCACTTTTGTAGCACTTTCTCGGAAGCAATATTCTTTTCCATGATAAATCCTCGAAAATTTCCGGTATTAATTTTCTCAAACGCAACCTTTTCCATATATGGCATTATCTCGGTACAAATTCCTTTTCCCCAATACTTTTTATCTAAATACACCGTATATTCAAAACAATCTTCATCGTACAAATCTAATTTTATCAGAAAAATACCGATAAACTTATCGGTATCCTTTTCAAGAATCACAAACGGATACTTCGTTCCAACGTTATATTCCTCCAAATAATTGTCTATCATGTTTTCTGTATCTGCTATCGTTTTATGAATTTCTAAATTCAGATTTTCGACTATTTCCGAATCACTCAACAACCGATAAATCTCGTTTTTGTCGTCTTTTTCAACAATTCTTAATCTACATCTGTCCGTTTCTGTTGGAGTTATCATAACGCTTTTCCTCCCTATTCTGTTTTCGAATAATTCATTGTGTTCTAATTCTAAGCATTTATCTATTCCACCTACTATCTTTATAAAACCATCACTAACGTTCCGGCCGTTAATAAAGCAGTTCCGATGAAGGATTTAACCGTAAATTGTTCATGCAAAAATACGAATGCCAGTATCAAAGTAATTACAACGCTCATTTTATCAATCGGCACAACTTTAGAAACTTCTCCCATTTGTAATGCCTTATAATAGCATAACCAAGAAACCCCTGTCGCTAAACCGGAAAGTATCAAAAACACCCAACTTTTTCTGCTGATAGACGAAATACCGCCTTGCGCATCTGTTAAGAAAACCATCCCCCAAGCCATGATTAAAACAACTACCGTCCTAAGTGCCGTCGCAAGATTTGAGTTTACTCCCTCAATCCCAACCTTCGCCAAAATTGACGTCAAGGCAGCAAATACTGCTGATAATAATGCAAATACAATCCACATATTTCTTTTCCTCCTATTCTTTTTTATCAATCTAAAACCTCTTGTTCAAGTTTACAATTATTCTCTATCATATAGGTAATTACATCATGGAACTCGCTATCCATTAGCTTTTCCAAGCGTTTACGATCATTTTCCGTTAGATTTTTTGCACAAAAACAATATTTTTTTAACGTTTCAATATCCATATGATACGGCAGAAAATTTACGCCGGTTTTCTTACGAAGATGTAATAAAATATAAAATCCTCCGGCATCAATGTCTCCATAATGATAATAACATTTCGTGGGATTTTGCTCATAAAGTTTTTTAATAAAGTTTCTTCTATCGGTGTTGTGATAGCCACCTAAATAAAGAATAAACGCATTATCACTTTTAAAAGAGTTAAACGTTGTTAAATTTTCAATTGTTATCACAGCATCTCCGGTTACTTTAATTTCTTTTATCGCAGAGAGTAATGAAGAGGAAATCGCAAGGTCCCCATCCAAACCACTAAAATCAATATGCTGTTCTCCAATCGTTATTTCGCCGTTCCCTTTAAAATACACATGCCCCGGATTCCGAATAATATTTAAGTCTTCCAATACGGTCTCACTATTCGGGAAATCTCCATATTCATACAAAATCGCTACAACTTTCGATTTTACTTTTTCAAAAGCCTTAGAGTCCCCGAGTACACGAGCCGAAAAATCTCGTTGAAAAATTTCTGTTTGAATATTAAGGACTTCTGCCAATGATTTTAAGATATTTTCAAAACTTGTAAGATCCTCAAAAAATTTGACAGGCTTATTCTCAGTTATTCTCTGTAGCTGCGTATCACAATACTTTTTTAAAATTTCATTACTGTTCCGATACTTTTGTAGCAATCCTCTTATTTTCTCGTTAACATCTTTTTTCGGCGTTCGTTTTAAAAATAAATATACTGCATTAAGTGATTGTAATTCAAGCGACACAGAAGTCACCACTGCGTTCTTTTGTTTTTTATAACTGACAAACCCTCGTTCAGCAAGTTTATCAATTGCCTCATTCACATCGCGAAAAAGTTCATACTCTGCGTCATCGCTATACTTCGGAAATAATTCCGTAATTTTCAATGTAAAACTTTGTTTCACAAGATTATTTCCGCTAAAACTTTTACTTTTTTCATATTTATCAACCAACTTATTTAAAAGAACGTTCTCATAATTCTTCATATGTATACTCCTCTACGGTACTGGAATACCCGTCTCTGTACGCCAATAAAATAGTATCCACGTATTCTCCGATTACTTCCATTTTGGAAGGTGGCGTCGCTAATATAATCTGGAAATTCTGCGACCTAAAAAACTGCATCATACCGGCAATACGATCGTCATCCATTTTATCAAAGGCTTCGTCCAACATAATAATACGAATACTTTCCCCAAAACTATACATCTGGGAAAAAGAGGCAGCAATAGCAACGTAATACGGCGTCTGCGTCTCGCCACCACTTTTTTCTCCGTATATTTTTGAAAAATATTGTGACTTTCCGTCTTTTGAAATAATTTCAATATCGTAATCCAAATATCCGCGATAATCGGTATATTCCGTTAAAATCGCATCACCGGTATCATCTGATTCGGTTAATTTTAAAAACAACGTATCCATTTCCGTACGATATTTATCTTCAAAAGCATTCGAGAACAATGTAAAACCACCTAAATTAACCTCAGAAGTAATCATTTCGTATAATCCTTGCTTTAACGGATGTGCCGACAAATGGAATCGATAAGAATCATTGCCGTAATAAATAGACTTCAGTGCTTTATTAAGATCTTTAAAGGTTTCTTTCGCTAATTCGATATTTTCACGCATTTTCGCAAGAAAATTTTCGCGAAATTCAAGCTCACAGTCGTTTTTGGCTTTTTCCAGTTTCTCTTCGTACCGAATTAAATCATGCTTAGAGAGCATAGTGTATTCCTCTACATACGCCGGAATAACTTCTTCGCCGGTTCCAAACTCGCCGCCTTTGTATTTCGTTTGTAGAGATGTTAACTCTCCAAACTTCTTGTTTCGCTGATTTTCCAAGGTTTTTCTACGTGGCTGATAATTTTCATAAATGGCCTCAGCGGTTTTCTTACGTTTGTGTTCTTCATATTTTTGTTTCGCCAATGTAATTAATGCCTCATTGCCGGCACTCATCGTAAAAATATCTTTTTCAATATTCTCTCGTGTTTCTTTTATGAATTTAATATTGTTGGAATACTCCTCGATATCCCGTTCAAGGTTGATAACACTTTTTCTTAACGTAGTCTCTGTTGATTTTAAGACATTTACCTGTCTCCGAAGCTCCTCCAATTTGATTTGCAATTCAATAATATTTGGATTATTTCTCGCCTCTTTCAATTCTAATGTTGTTTCACGAATTTTTGCTTGCAGTTCTTTACTATCACTCGGCGCCGACAAAGCAGCTTGCATCACTTCAAAATTACACTTTTTTATAACTTCTATTACAGTATCATTCTCTTTTATTCGTCGCTCTGTTTCCTGTTTTTCCTTTGTTAAATCATTCCATTCGGTTTCTTTTAATTCCAGTTGACGCTTTAAAGCGGATTTCCCGATATATGGAATTCGATATATTTTTTCGTCAATCTTCCGTAAAGCGTTACTTTGGTACAACATACACCCTTGCGTAATAGCTACTTTGTGCTGTTTCAGCTCTTGCACATTATCGCAACATACAACACGTCCTAATAAGTAGTTTGCATATGCAGTTGCATAACGACTATCGCTTTTCACTGCAGTCGCAAGACTATCCTCTGACACAATAGAATCCATATCAAGCGCCTGCACATTAACAAGCGCCACAGAATGAATCTGCGACTTCAATTTATCGTACACGCTCGCCGCAATATCATAATATCTCGGTTCTACAATAAGGTTAAACCGCTGTGTATTCAAATAGCCCTCTATCGCATCTTGCCACTCCGGTTTAGCTATTTCAAGCAAATCCGCAAAAATTCGCACCTCAGAATCAATAGAACGACTTTGAAATTCTTTTATAATCGCCGTTTGAAGACGTATTGTATTTTCCGGATATATTAAGCGATTTTGTTTTAGCTCCTCAATCTCACTCCTCAACTTTCCGATCTTTTCCTGCAGCATATTCTTTTTTTGTCTTAATTGTGCATTCTCTGTATAGAAATTATCCTGCGCTGTTTCTACTATCGTTCTTACTTTTATAATCATTTCGTCTTTTTCTGCTTGCGGTCTATCCGGCTCACTTAAGGAACGAATTCCTGAAGCCGTTATATCCTTCGGTAAATCCGTAATATGTTTCGTGGCATCCATTAAATAACCAATCTGTATATTTAACTGATTCAAAGCCGTTTCTATCGGCTTTTTCTTCTCCTCATAAACATTCAAGTCGTTCTCTAACTTCGTAATCAATTGCGAGCATTCATTCGTCCGAATGGCAACATTGATCTCATTTAAGCGTTCTTCTTCTATTTTCAATTGTTCTGCAACAAGTTTTTCCTCATTTTGTTTAGAATGCAACGATTGCTGACACACCTTACACTTCTGCTCCAATTCTTCTAAGTAATCCTTTTTCGCCTCTAATTCGGCTATTTTTATTAGAATATCAATAATTAATATGTTTTCATCGGTCTCCTTAATTTCCTCTTCTTTATGAAGAATTTCTTCGAGTTGAGCAATCTGCTTACGGACCTCCGCAATCAATTCCTGCAGTTCCCTTAAATAACGAATATTCGCACGAAGAGTATCAATTTCAATCCGACGTTCCGGCAGTATAAATTTATTGATAAAACTTTTCACGTTATCCATAGGCTTAAACGCCAGTGATTTCGGAAGCATTTTGAAAAAGTTATCTTCCAAATTTCCAAGACGGCGCTTAAATCGATTCTTCGCTTCGGTGTCCTGTTGAATGAACGTAACTTTTTGTCCGTTATGTCTAAACTGCTCATCCAATGCCGGTTTGTTATTTACAATAAAAGAAAAGGTATCAAGAGTTCCTTCTTCACAAAACCATTTCTTTTTCACTTCACTTTCCAAATCCGGTGAATCAAGCTTCACGCCAATTACAAAATATTTATCTTTACTTTCTTCATAAAACTCAAGAGCAATATAGGAAATAACACTTCCCGTTCGATAATAAGTATTTCCTTCTTCTCCGGTCTTGCAACGAACATATCCCTTTAAATCCCGTTTGCTTTTTTCATTTGCAGCCGGATTAAAACGACGAGTATTTGTCGTCAACACAAGTTGAATCGCATCAAGAATCGTTGATTTTCCCGAAGCATTTTCTCCGCTAATCAAAAAAGAGCCGTTCACCGGTATTGTTTCATTCGAAAAATAATGCCAATTAACAAGTTTCATTTTCGTCAGTTTCTTCATCGTCTGCCAATTCTGTTGTACCACCGTCATCACCTCCGTTTGCATATTTTTCAAGTTTTTCCTTCGCATTTTGATATACTTCTTCAAGGCTTGTAACCATCACCGCAAAAAGAATAGAAGGGTAAATCATAATTCGCGTATCGGGATTCGACATATCGGGATCTAAATTTTGAATTAAATGGTAACGCTTAAAAAGTCCCAGAGAATTTCGAAGTGTCGTTTTATCCAATTTTGCATTTAATTTGAGCATGTTATATTTGTCATATATTTCATCTGCAAGAATAATCACATCATCTATTTGTGCCAACTGCTTTCGTTTCTCGATATACAATAAACGAAGAATCAGTAAAAGAATGCTCTCTATTTTCTTAAGATGAATTCGTCCCGTTCCCGCTGAATTATTCAACCCTATAACGCCTTGTTCTTCTTGAATCATCAGCTCATACCCGAGAAGTTCAAAATAAGAAGCAAAAATTTCACGATTATTTAAAATGAAAAGATAATCAGAAGCAGTATCTTTGCAACGTTTTAAGATAAAACACTCGTTTAACAATTTATTAGCGGATGAGCGAAATTTATCTTTTGATATATTTTCTAAAATATCTGAAAAATTCACTACTTAACCCTCCTTGCAATTCTGAAATCACGAAAACAAAATCCAAGTTTATGAATGATGTTTTCTGTTGGAATCACCATATAATCCGATTTAGGTGAACGGCCATATAGATTAATAAAAATAACCCGTATCATATCTCTTCGCGTTTCCACTAAAAGTTCAGAAGCATTTATACTATCTTTTTCTCTCAATAATTCCATTACAAAAGAAGTCACATTTTTCCTTGAAAAACGATTCTTATTCTTTTCATACGCCGCAATTCGGCGCAACTCCCGTTCCTCTTCCGTAAGGGCAAGAGAGCTATATACTTCCGCCACATCGGTAATTTTCTTAGAGATTGCAATCGTTTTCAAAGATTCTCCACTCAGAAAACCTTGCGGAAACATATTAAATAAAGAACAAATTTCCTTTGAGGCATCTTCTGCAAGATTATTCTGCTCATCACGATTAAAATTGTCAGCCATGACTTGCAAGATGGTAGAAATTTTTCCTTCCATGTTATTGGTGTTTAAAAGTAAAAACTTAGCACGTTCCACTGCGTTTCTAATATATTTCGAATGTTTTCTGTCAATTTCCTGCACAATATCGTCATAGGACCGAAAATGATCGATAATATCGCTTATTGTAAAATGCATTTGCTCTTTTGCGATATCAAAATCCGATTCGTTTTCAATATTTTGATATCCTATAATAACACGCTCAAACAAATCTGAATTAGAAAGTATTCCTTGTAAGCGCCCTATAATGGTATTTCGAAATCGGGCAATATTATCGCTTGTTTTTATTCTATGATATGCTTTAGAACCGATTTCATCATGGTAGAGAAAAAATTCCTGTAATATTTCTTCTGCAGTTTTATCTGCCGTCAATTCTTCAATATATTTTTTAATACCGGTGTTGAGCTTTTTCAAACCTGTAAATAACGCCAATGTACGTTCATAAACCGGCTTAATGACTTGTAGATACGGACGATTTAAAAGTTCTTCATTGGTAAGAAGCGAATAAATGGCTGAAATTTCACTTTGATACTCCATTTCCTCTTGCTTCGTAATACTATTTAATGTCTGAATGATTGTAACGGCATGATTTGGCATAATTATCTTCGCTTTTTGATCATTCCCAATCTCAGATTCAACCCACCCAAAATCTTTTAACTGCCTTAAAAATCTGGTTGCCTTTCCTCTGGAGTCCTGTAAGATTTCCTGTTCCTCCTCAAATTGAATATCCGCTATGCCGCAATTATCAAAATAATCGGTTAATTTTGAAATTAAAATTTCACGATCAGTACCGTAAGACAATTCCGAACGATAAGAATCATAAATAATATTTAAACAATCTACATAAATTATTTTAAATTGACTTGTAAGTGGTTTGAAAAAATTTTCCCCTACTACATTAAATAACGCATTCAAATTTCTATCACGCCTTCCTGTTTTACGGTAACGCACTGTAAATTACAAATCTACCTTATCTTACTATAACATAGATGAGGCGCCGGGTCAACATAAAAAAGCATAGACTTATTATAAATCATAACCGCCGGCTTAGCCGGCGGTTTGCTCTGTCCCTATAAGGGACTTTTACCGGCATGTGTCTGTCGACACATCGAAGCGGTTTGCCAACCGCACCTCTTTCTCTAATTGCCTCTAAAGAGGCCTTTTTTATTATT
>JAGBIO010000024.1 GCA_017934955.1 Clostridia bacterium | reverse complement strand
ATTTGTGGTTGGCAAACCCACTTATATTATATCATAGGAGGTTTTTTCTTGAAGCTAAAGCTATTGGCTTCCCCCAGCATAGCTGGGGGTTTTTTTGTTTTTGCTCTATTTCATAGAGCAAAAACTCGCTAAAGCGAACAACCAAAAAAAGAAGCGATTTCTCGCTTCTTTTTTACGTTAATTACTTAACGATTACTAACAATGTAGCTTCTCCATCAGCACCGCCGAAAGCAACTACTAAGTCACCAACTTCGATATCAGAGAAGTTAACTACTGTAGGAGTAGAACCAGTTACGTCGAATACTACAACTTCATCAGTATCAACTTTAACATCGTCTAATCTAACAGCTAAATCTTCGTCATCGTTGTAAATTAAGAATTTACCGTCGATTTCGTCAATTGCGAATGCTTCTTTAGTTGCGTAGCTTGTTACAGCAGCTTCATAGCCGTCGCAAGTTCCGCCGCAAGAACCATCACAATCTTCTTCATGTTCAGCAACATATGCTGTGAATCCAGTACATGTGCATGTTGTAGCTGTTGTATCATCTGCATCAGGGCAAGCAACTGTTCCGTGAACTGCATCTACTGCAGCGCTATATCCGCTAAGAGAACATGTATTTGAGTGAGCAGCACCATTGGCAGCATTACATTCTGTGCAATTAGAACCACTATTATTTACAGCTGCTGCATGTTCAGCAACATATGCTGTAAATCCAGTACATGTGCAGTTTGTAGCTGTTGTATTAGCAGCATTAGGGCAAGCTACTGTTCCATGACTTGCATCTACTGCATCAACATTAACTGTTCCGTGAACTGCTGCAACTGTCGTTGTCAATCTATTTAACAACTGAGCAGCTGTGCTTCCGCTTTGAATTCCAGCCATTCTGTCAGAATCTTTCAAATCGTTTACTTTAACGATATCAACCAATTTGTTAGCAGAAGATAATTTATCGCTGCTTGTTTTGTATTCAACGATGTAATCTTCGTCAGCTAATTGATCGTTATCTTTCAATTCAACTTCTTCACCGTTTTCATCTAAAAGCATAGCCATAATATATGTTTTACCGCTAATTTTCTTAGTGTAACCAGCTTCTGTTACTGCTGCAAATTCAGAAGAAGAAACTGCTGTATCGTCTTCATCAACATTGATGTAGATGTAAGAGATTGTTGTGCTGTCTTCTTCGCAAACAAGATATGCTTTTGCAACTAATTTATCAGGATCTTCTTCAACTAATGCTTTCCACTTAATGATTTCAGGATCATTGTTGTTAGCATTGAAGATTACTGTAGAAGATTTTGCTCTGTAAGTTGTTCCACCAACAGTTAATCTTTCATCATCAAAGTTAGCTGTTGTTCCGGCAACTGTAGCAGGGATTACAACATAACCATCTTCGAAGTTTGTAGCATCATCATTTACTTTGTAGATATCTTCGATATCGATTTCTTTGTTGTTGTCAGCAGAGAAAGCGATAAAGTCACCTACATCTAAATCAAGAGTTTCAACGATACCATCTAAAGGATCAGCGATTTCATATTCATCACCATCATGTTCAGATTTATCATAAGATACTTTGTATTCTCTTGATGTTGTTCCGTCAGCCATGAATAATCTTAATTTTTGTGTGAATAAATCAGCATCTTCGTCATCTTCATCAGCATCATAGATGTGTTCGATAACTGCGAATTGATAATCTGTTGTGATATCTTCAGAAGCAACCAATACATATTCACCATAGATGTTTAAGTATAATGTTACATCTTCATCAACCAATTTCTTCATTGCTGTTTCTGTAGCAGCTTCAGCATCTTTAATATCTTCTTCGTCTAATAAAAGAATCTTTGCTACGTCGATAGCACTTGCTGTATAAGCTTCACCATCGATTGTTAATGTTCTAACGTTCTTAATTCTGGAGATTGTACCTTCAGCAGTTTTTCTGGATACATAGATTGTATCAGCTTCGTTTTCTGTGTAAGCAGTGTCTCCATCAGCATCAGTATAGTAGATTGTTAATACATCACCAACTTTGATATCTTCGATAGAAGCCTTAGCTCCATCAACATATACCTTAGGTAAATCGTCTTCATCTACTGTATCTTCATCATAATCATATAATCTCTTTGTTCCGTTTTGAGCGTAGATTACGCTGTTTCTTACTTTACCAACAACAGTTTCTGTTGTTAAGTATTCAGGGAACTCACCGGATACATACAAGTCAAGTCTTGAAACTTTACCCTTTGTATCTAAAATAACGTTTGCTTTGATGTTCTTTTCGAAATCCTTTGTAGATACATATGTATCACCTAAGATATTTTCAATTTCATCTTCTAAATCAGCTGTAGTAGCTTCATCATCAATTTCAACGTTGTTTACATATAATTCAAAGTTTGTAGCAAACTTGTAAGTTTCTCCACCTACAGTTAACTTTTCATCTTTGTATCTTGTAGCATATTCATTGTTTACAACATCGTCTTCAACAATTACTAATGCAACAATATTGTCATCTCCGAAGATAACTGTTACTTTTCTTCCTAATAAGTCGTCGATATCAGCGTAAACTTCTTCAGGAATGTAAGCAACTACATCTTTGAAGTTTCCTTGACCGTCTAATTCTTTGTAAGTAGCATCTTCTTCGTTTTTGCTTGGAGCCTTATCGAATGCTTTTGCAGCTTCGAAATCGAAATCTGTATCTTCACCATTTAAGAGGTCTAATACGATTTGTCTGTCACCAATTTCTTTATCTGTAGAAGGAACTCTTACTACAGGAACTTCTTTAACTTCTTTTAATTGACCATCAAAGCAGTAAGATCTGAAATGTGTGTTTAACAAAGTATGAGCTGTGTTTCCTAAGGAAACTTCACCATCTAATTTTGTTTCGTTAACATCCCAAATTTTTGCTTGTAATGTGTTCCATGCAATAATTGCAACATTTCCTCTGTTAGCATCAGTGGAATTAGATTTAACATCATCCAATAATCCTAACTTAGCAGCTTCAGTTACATAGTTTGCAGGCCATGTTCCCATTTGATCAACGTAAGCGCCTCTGCCTAAAGCTTTAACACAAAGTGTTAATACTTGGTTAAGAGTTAATACTTCGTTTGGTCTGAATGTTCCATCAGGGAAACCAGCGATGATTCCATTACCTGTAGCGATGTTGATATATCCTGTATACCATTCACCGGCTTTAACATCACTGAATTTAGAATCAACATTTTTGCTTGCTTCAGCAGCTGATTCTGTAATACCTGTCATTTTGCAGATAATAACTGCCATTTCTGCTCTTGTGATAGTATTTTCAGGTCTGAAAGTACCATCTTCATAGCCTTTGATGATATCTAAGGCTTCCATTCTTAGTACTGCGTCTTCACAATCAAGATCAGCAACGTCTGTAGCTGCGAATGCAGGAACAAGAGTTGACAAGATCATAGAAAGGACTACGAGAAGTACTAATGTCTTCTTTAAGCTCTTCATATGAAAAACTCCTCCTTATAATATTAGTTTTTTCGAAAGAAAGGCGAAATGTTTTACTGCTAATAAGTTAGGTTATGCCTTTCTTTCTTTTTTATCTTTTGGTAACCTAACCTGCTATTTATTGAAAGGAAAACATTGGTTTTCCATTTCAACCGTATTATATTACGACAAATTCGGTCGGTCAATAAGTTTGTCAAAAGTGTAACACAACTGTAACGTTGTAGAAACCTTTTAGCAACAAGCCTTCCGAGGTTTATCATCAAATCCTTTATTATTATCGGAAAGATTTTCTAATAATTTAGTGATTTTTTTAATTTTAATAATTTTGAAATATTCTTGTAATATTCGACGAATTTCAATGTTTCAATTGTGTTATTTTTGCTGAATTTCTGCCTGTACTGTGGACACCATAAATGGTGTCCTTACACCGGCATTCGTGCCATTACCCGCGTTAGTGTCATAGCAAACTGTACGGACAGCATTCATGCTGTCCATTTTTACTTCATCGCATGCTTCACAAATTGATAGAATAAAGGATGCGGACGATTCGGTCTCGACTTAAATTCCGGATGATACTGAACTCCAACAAACCACTTATGTCCTACAACTTCTACCGTTTCTACCAGCATATCGTCAGGAGAAGTTCCGGAAATTCTCATACCGGCTTTTTCAATATCCTCGCGATACAAATTATTAAATTCATATCTATGACGATGTCTTTCTTCTATAAAATCTGTTCCGTACGCTTCTCTCATATTGGTATTCTCCCGAATCTTGCAAGGATACTTACCTAAGCGCATCGTTCCGCCCTTTTCTTCAATATATTTTTGATCTTCCATAATATGAATTACCGGATGCGTGGTGTTCGGATCAATTTCCGAACTGTTTGCATCATGATAACCAAGCACATTTCTTGCAAATTCCACAACCGCCATCTGCATACCAAGACAAATTCCTAAAAATGCCACATTATTTTCTCTCGCATATTTAATCGCAAGAATCTTTCCTTCAATTCCACGATTACCGAATCCGCCGGGAACCAATATTCCATCCGCAGTCTTTAATCTCTCTTCGTAATTAGACTCGTCCAACTCTTCTGCATTAATCCAATCAATTTTTACTTCCGTCCCCAAATGAATTCCCGCATGCTTTAAGGATTCTGCCACGCTGATATAAGCGTCATGCAGTTCAACATATTTTCCCACAAGAGCAATCTTCACTTGACTATGTAAATTCTTACTCTTCTCAATGACAGCTTTCCACTCCGTCAAATCCGGCGTTCTGTTTTCTAAGCCCAGCTTTTCGCAAACCGCATCTGCTAAGCCTTCCTCCTCCATCATAATCGGTAAATCATATAAGCTGTCCGCATCTAAATTCTGAATAATTCTCTTCGCAGGAATATTACAGAAAAGTGCAATTTTCGCCTTCATTTCATTACTAATCGGATACTCGGTACGACAAACGATGACATCCGGCTGAATACCGATATTTCTAAGCTCCTTCACGCTATGTTGCGTCGGCTTGGTTTTTAACTCACCCGACATCTTCAAGTAAGGAACCAATGTCACATGAATATACGCAACATTTTCACTTCCAACCTCAATACTGATTTGACGAATTGCCTCTAAAAACGGTAACGACTCAATGTCTCCGACAGTTCCCCCGATTTCAGTAATAACAATATCGGTATTTTCCTCTTTCGCAACGGCATAAGCCTTTTCCTTAATCGCCGTTGTCACATGCGGAATTACCTGCACCGTTCCGCCAAGATAATCCCCCCGTCTTTCCATACTGATAACATCCCAATAAATCTTACCACTGGTAACACTACTGTTTTTACTCAAATTTTCATCAATAAAACGTTCATAATGGCCCAAATCCAAATCCGTTTCCGCCCCATCGTCTGTCACAAACACTTCTCCATGTTGATAAGGACTCATTGTTCCCGGATCTACATTAATATAAGGGTCAAACTTCTGAATCTTTACCTTATAGCCTCTCGCCTTTAACAATCTCCCCAAAGAAGCAGCCGTAATTCCTTTTCCCAAACCGGAAACAACTCCTCCGGTAACAAAAACATACTTTGCCATTTCGTTGACCCCTTTCAAAATATATTATTTTATTGATTATCGTACGGACAGCTTTTATGCTGTCCCTCTATTTCAGTTTATCTTATCGATTATTGTACGGACAGCATTTATGCTGTCCTGCTTTCTACTTTTTCTGTGGACAGCATGAATGCTGTCCCTACATTGTTTGTGCCTTCTCTATAAATTTGAGTCTGATTAGTAACTACTAATTTACAAACATACTATTTAAATATTGCATAAACCCTTATTATTTCTAATGAACAACAAAAAAAGAACCTTACGGTTCTTTTATCAATATAGCATTTTTCTACTTTTTTTACAAGCATTTTTTTCATTCTCTTTAAATTCTACAACATCTTCTCTAAAGCGCCACCCTGTTTCAATTTCATTCGAATCAACTCCGCTGCCATCGCAATAAACTCACCATTTGTCGGCTTTCCGCGATTTTCTTTCGTATTATATCCGCACTCTTTCTCGAACAGATCCATTCTTCCGCGACTCCAAGAGACCTCTAAAGCATGTCTGATTGCACGTTCCACCTTCGTCGATGTCGTTTTATGTTTTTTCGCCACACTCGGATACAATTCCTTTGTAATCCCGCCAATCATACCTCTATCCTCAATAACAAGCAAAATCGCTTCTCTTAAAAATTGATGTCCGCTGATATTCGCCGGAATCCCAATGCTGTGCATTAAATTCGTTACCTCCACCTCTGCATCCAACGGTGTATTGGTTCTCGGAACATTAATAAACTGTGTTTTATTACTGCTCGCTAAAGGTTTTACAGAAGAATTATTCTTCATTCTCTCTTCGTAAGTGCTTCGAATTCTTCGAGTAAGTAATTCCATTTCAAACGGTTTTAACATAAAGCAGTAAGCGCCAAGCTCAATCGCTTCTTTTATCATTTTATCCTGCGAAATGGCAGATAATACAATTACTGCAGGCGGATTCGTCATCTTGCTTTCCACTAAACGTTGCATTACACCCACACCATCCAATTCAGGCATAATCACATCCAACAAAATAACATCCGGAGATAATTCATTAATCTTTCTTAAAGTTTCATTTCCATCATATGCAACTCCTACGACCTCCATATCCTCTTGTCCGCTTAAATATTCATAAATCGAACTTACAAATTCCTTGTTATCATCGCATATCAGTACTTTCATTTACTTTTTCCTCCAATTCTGTAACAAAAAGTTCACACTATACCCTTTATTATATTGAATCAAAATGGGCTATGCAATAAAAAATTCCGTAAAAGTTTCGCCATTGTCTTAAAAAATTCCGACAAAATCCGACACACTGCTTTATCCTATTTTCACTAAATTTCCAAAATTCCTTTATTTTCGTGTTTTAAACACAAAATGAGGGAAAGTAGATTACTTTCACCTCATTTTTTTACATCTTTATAAATTATTCAACCAAGAAATTATTTTTTCTTTTAAAAAATCGTGATTGAATTTATTCTATCACAAACAAGAAAAAATTTCCATAGTTTTTTCAAATTTTTTCAAAAAATTTGTTACAGATCAGGCTTAACAGCTTATTATTTTCGTTAAAGCCTTGTACGGACAGCATTTATGCTGTCCTTCTTTCTGCCTTTTCTGTGGACAGCATGAATGCTGTCCCTACAATGATTGTGCCTTCTCTATAAATTTGAGTCTAACCTGTAACAAAAAATCCTTAAAACTTCATTCTTGCTTCTAATTCTTTCTTCTTCTCCTCATATCCCGGCTTTCCTAAAAGTGCAAACATATTCTTCTTATACTCCTCCACGCCCGGCTGGTTAAACGGATTCACTCCCAATAAATAGCCGCTGATTCCGCAAGCCTTCTCAAAGAAATAAATCAACTCGCCCACATTCTTCGGCGTAATCTCATCAATATCCACAATCAAGCTCGGTGCATTTCCGTCATAATGCGCGATTACCGTTCCCTGCATTGCCTTCTCATTAATCTCATTCATACTCTTTCCGGCTAAGAAATTAAGACCATCTAAATTCTCTTTATCTTCCTTTATAATAAACTCCGCTCTGGAATTTTTAATATGAAGTACCGTCTCAAACAAATCTCTTCTGCCCTCTTGAATATATTGTCCCATCGAATGAAGGTCCGTCGTAAAGTCCACACCGGCAGGAAAAATTCCCTTATGGTCTTTTCCCTCACTCTCTCCGAAAAGTTGTTTCCACCATTCCGTAAAGTAATGCATATGTGGTTCGTAATTCACCATGATTTCGGTTTTCTTTCCTATTTTATATAACGCATTTCTATAAATCGCATATTTATACGCCTCATTATCCGGCTGATTGTAAAGCTCGCGTGCAAGCGCCGCTCCTTCCATCAATTCATCAATATCCACATCCGCAACCGCAATCGGAAGCAACCCAACCGCCGTCAAAACGGAAAATCTGCCGCCAACGTCATCCGGAATCGTAAAGGTCTCGTATCCTTCCGTCTCCGCCAACTTTCTTAGCGCCCCTTTTTCCTTATCCGTCGTCGCATAAATTCTCGTCTTCGCATACTCTTTTCCGTATTTTCTCTCCATGAAATCCTTCAAAATTCGAAAAGCAATCGCCGGCTCCGTCGTTGTACCCGACTTCGAAATCACATTTACTGCAATATCTTTATCCACGATATGATACAAAAGCGATGTCATATACTCCGAACTGATTTGATTTCCCAGAAAAATAACTTCCGTTTTATTGGTACGACGAAACGGATTCTTAAACATATCGATCACCGCACGAGCTCCCAAATAAGAACCGCCGATACCGATGACAATTAAGATATCCGCCTGACGTTTAATCTTCTCCGCCGCAATTTTTATTTTCTCAAACTCTTCCTTATCATATTGAACAGGCAAATCCACCCAACCGGTAAATTCAGCTCCTTCACCGGTTTTATTGTGAAGCATATCATGACACTCCTTTACTTTCTTCTTTAAAGAAGCAAGTTGCATCTTGCTGATAAAATCCTCCACATATTTTGTATTCACCGTAATTGACATTTCATTTCCTCCCTTTATTCACGGGAGTTTGGTACATTAATATCTGCTTGTATAACCCTTACTATTTAAATATTCCAACAATTTTACCTTTTCTGCTTCTACTTCTTCACCGGTCAACGTATGATCTTTTGCCCCCCAAACGAAGGTAAATGTCATACTCTTCTTATCCTCCGGTAACCCAACTCCTTCATATAAATCGACAAATTCATTCCGAATTATTATAGCACTTTCGAAATTATTTAAATCTTTTTTAACAGTAGCATACGGCAATGTTTTATCAATCAATAAACTCAAATCGAAACTAACCTCCGGATACTTCGACGCACCGCCAAACGAGAGCTCCTTCCCTTCGATTTCATACAATTTAAACATGTTCAATTCCAACACAGCAACGTTCAGTTTCTTATCAATATTGTTCTTAATCTTAGGATGAATCACCGAAAGATACCCTAATTCTACATCATTATAAACAATCTTCGCCGTCTTCACCGGATTCATCCAATCCTTCTTCTCGGTAATCGGTAAATAGGTAAGCTCTACATTCTTCGTCACACGAAGGATATGATTTATCATGCCCTTTAATCGATAAAATAAATCATTTTCCCCTTCGGATTTGCTTGCCAATAAAACGCCGAGCTCCTTATGCTCCTCTACTTCACCGTTCACCACACTCGCCACGCTGCCAATATCAAAAATGCCAAACGCATCATAATTTTTCTTATTCTCATTCGCAAAGTTCAATAAGGTCGGCGCCATGCACTGACGAATGTCCGCAAGTTCCGGTGCACTCGGGCTTAAAACCTTGATGCCCTCTAAATTTCCGATTCCGACTTCTTGATTAAACTTGTTGTCGTACCAAATATAACTATGCACTTCCGACAATCCGAAGTTCTCCGCCAACATACTCTTAACCTTATATTCTGTCTCTCTGTCGAAATTCATTCTCAAAGGCTCCAAAGAAACCTTTGTCGGTGCCGGAATAATATTGTCAAACCCGTAAATACGAGCCACTTCTTCCACAATATCCGCTTTGATACCAACATCCTTCGACGCTCTAAAAGTAGGAACCTTAATCGTCAATTCTTCCCCGTTTACTTTTACTTCAAACTTTAACGACTCCAAAATCGAAACAATCTTCTCTAACGGTAACGCTTCTCCAATATAACTATCAATATAAGATTTCGTAATTTGAATTGTCACTTCCTCCTGCGGCTTCTTAATCGTATCGCTAAGTCCGCCGGATACTGTCGCACCCTCATCATTCTCCATCAATAAATACACAAATCTCTTTAATGCATCAATTACATACTCACTATCCAACGTCTTTTCGTATCTCGCACTCGCTTCTGTTCTCATGCCCAATTTTGCTGCATTTCTACGAATCATACCCGCATCAAAATTCGCAGACTCCAAAATAATCGACTTCGTCTTTTCGGTTACTTCGGAATCCAAACCGCCCATAATACCTGCAAGCGCAATTGGCTTATCATTGTTGCAGATAAATAACGTTTCGTTCCCAACTTCTCTCTCCACATTATCCAACGTCGTAAACTTCTCTCCACGACTCGCACGAACCACTATCTTCTCAATGCCCTCTCTCTCGAAAGCATGCATCGGTTGACCTACATCCAACATAATATAGTTTGTCAAATCCACTAAGAAACTAATCGCTCTCATTCCGCAATAAAATAATCTTGTCTGCATATAATACGGAGACTCCGGTCTCTTCACGTTATCCAACACCATGCAAGCATATCTTCTGCAACGATCGTCTTGAATCTCCACCGGAATCTTCGGCAAATCCTTATACTGCTCCAAATCCGAAACCGGCATTTCTTTTAATTTTCTCCCCGTAATCGCCGCAATCTCTCTCGCAATCCCATAATGTCCCCATAAATCCGGACGATTGGTAATCGACTTGTTGTCCACTTCCCAAATCACATCTTCCAACTGCAACAACTCTTTCACGTCGGTACCAACCACTACACTGTCCTCAAACTCTAATAATCCCGAATGATCGTCACTAAATCCGATTTCCTTACCCGAACAACACATACCGAAACTGTCGTATCCGGCTAATTTTGCCGCACCAATCTTCATCCCGATTACCGAACCGCCAACTTTCGCAAACGGAATCTTAATTCCCACTCTCGCATTCGGTGCACCGCACATACACTGTACCACTTCACTTCCGGTATCCACCGTTAATTTATGAAGCTTCTTCGACTCCGGAATTTCCTCACAAGTCAAAATCTGTCCCACAACAACATTATTGATCTCTTTCCCCATATAAGTGACTTCTTCAATCTCCGCCGTTGACATGGTAAAACTCAACGCAAGCTTGGATACATCTATGTTTGAGATATCCACATAATCACTAATCCAATTCATTGAAATCTTCATATTCTATTCCTCCGCTTCTACTTATTCAAAACTCTCAAATCACCGGAATTCAATTCCCGAATATCATGAATTCCATACTTCATCATCGCAAGTCTCGTCAAACCAACGCCAAACGCAAATCCCTTATACTCTTCCGGATCGATGCCACCCGCTCTTAATACATTCGGATGAACCATACCGCAAGGCAATAACTCAATCCAGCCCGAATGCTTACAAGTCGGACAACCCGTTCCTCCGCAGAGCAAACAGTTAATATCCAACTCAAATCCCGGCTCCACAAACGGGAAAAATCCCGGTCTTAAACGAACTTTTACATCTCTCTCCAAAATTTCGCTCAATAACGTCTTCATAATATACACTAAATTCGCAATCGACAAATCCTTCTCCACCATCATTCCTTCTAATTGGAAGAAAGTATTCTCATGGCTCGCATCCATCGCTTCATTTCTAAAGCATCTACCCGGTGCAATCATACGGAACGGTGGCTTTACTTTCTCCATAAAACGACTCTGACACGCAGAAGTTTGCGTTCTCAACACATTTCCCGTACTCAAATAATAGGTATCCTGCATATCTCTCGCCGGATGATCCTTCGGAATATTCAACATCTCAAAATTATAATAATCCGTCTCAATTTCCGGACCATCCGCAATCATAAATCCCATACCTTTAAAAATTTCTTCCGCACGTCTTTGAACCACGGTAACCGGATGCAGGCTGCCTTTCGGACATTCACGTCCCGGGAAAGTAATATCAAAATTCTCCTTCGCTAACTTCTCCTCAATCTCCTGTTCCGTAACGACTTCGATTGCACGATTAATTTTCTCCTCCATCTCCGTCTTCACTTCATTCGCTAATTTTCCCAATTCCTTCTTCTCTTCCACGCTCAAATCCTTTAAGCCCTTTAAAATCTCGGTAATCTTTCCTTTCTTCCCTAAAAACTCAACACGAATCTCATCAATTACCGCAACCGACTTTGCCTCCTCAATCCGCTTCTCAGCCTCGCTCTTCATCTGTAAAAGATTTTCCTTCAACATATTCCTTCCTCCTTATCTTTCTATCTTATACGGTCAATATGTCTCTTCTCCGTACGGACAGCATTCATGCTGTCCTTCTGCCCATATTGCAATTTTAAAACAAAAAACTTCCGTTCCCCCCAAAAGGAACGAAAGTATAAATTCCGCGGTACCATCCTCATTAGCCTAAAGCCCACTTAATTCTTCGATAACGGCGAACACCGGCAGAAACTACTTCAAAACTTCACTCCCACAGCTCCGAAACGAACTTCATAAACAACAACCCGTCAAATTTCCACCCTCATTGACTCTCTATTCGATCCATCATTTACTACTCTTTTCCTCAACGCTTTGTATTTTATTATATTCGCTCAAACAAATTTTGTCAACCGATATTTGGAAGAATCTCACAGTCGCTGTTAATCGCCAGACTCACCTTTGTATATGACCTTAAATTTTTCTCAATTTATTGTACGGACAGCATTCATGCTGTCCTGCTTTTCTGCCTTTTCTGTAGACAGCATAAATGCTGTCCCTACAGTCCCCAAACTCAGGATACATCAACGTTTCCATCACTATATCAAATACTTAAGCAACGCCGCCAACACTCTTCCATCCTCAATCTTCTTCTCCTTAATCAAAGTAAGAATCTCCTCTTCACTAAACCAAAGGTAATCCGAACTCTCCTCCAATCCCTCTAAAACAAACAACGCCTGACGATCATTGGCATACCCGACCGCCGTCACAATCTCCCCAAACGTCTCAAACGCCGATTCCGGCGCAAATTCTATCTTCTCCGGCAATTGCAACAGCTTCTTATCCACCGCCGGCATATAAGCAATCTTCAGCCCGATTTTCCCCTCCTTCGAAACCGGAATCACCAATTCTCCCGCCTTCACATAGAAACACTCCCGACGAGAATTCTTATCTCCCGGAATCTTCACTATATGATCCTGCACAATTCCAAACTCAAAAATCTCCGTATAATCAATATCCACTTCCACTTCTTCCAAACGTTTACCTTCCTCGATAATATCTTCCTTTATCTTCCGACAATATTCTTCCTTTTTCTCTAAATCTTCAGGGAACCGCAAACCCTGGATACATCTGCATATCCCCAATCCAATGATGGTTCTCTCATCAATAATAACTCCCTTTTTCACCAAATCCAAAGCCACCTCAAACGGAACCGGATAAACCTTCACATTCTCATCGGAATCCAAATGCTGTTTTTCTGTCTGCTTACAATTTAATGCCGAATAAGAAGCTAACCATTCATCACTAAACTCCGGCTGTGCATAAAAACCGATTTGCTCTGCAATTTCTTGCGAAACACAACCCGTTTCCTCCGTCAATTCTCGCTTCGCACACTCCAAATAACTCTCATTTTCGTCCACTCTCCCCGCCGGCAACTCTAAAATTGCCTGCCGAATCGGAAAACGATACTGAATTTCCAAAAATACATTACCGTCTTTATCGATCGGAAGAATACTCGAACCTCCACACGGCTTACTCAGATATGCCTTCGCATAATGAAAATCTTGATTTGTATAAATAATATCATACGTATACACAGACCCCATAAAACGGCAATCAAAAGAATCTATCTTCTCCCTTTCCACAAACGTTTTCTCACTTAATAATTTTTCTACTTTATTTAACATTTCACTCTCACCCTTTTGCACGGACAGCATTCATGCTGTCCGGCCTTTTTTCTCAATTTTTTCATCATGTCCCTTTTGTACGGACAGCATTCATGCTGTCCAACCTTTATTTAACCTTCGTAGCCTTCTCTTTATCCGCTAATTTCTCTAAAATCATTCCGGCACAGATAATTAACAAGAACAATACCGGAAAGTTATAACGTGCCTGCCCTTCAAACACAAAGAATACCGCAAAAAAGAATGCAACACTCCAAAACAACAACAAATTCTCAAAAGACGTTTCCTTCGAAAAAATCTTCTTGATATTCGCAAACAGCAAAACAATATAACAACAGCTGATAAAATAAATAATCGCATTCGCAAATCCCATAAAAATCTTATAAATCCGCTTCATCGAAATAGATAAAGTTCCCAAATTCTCAAATCCCCATAAAGAAACATCATTTGCACCGCTAAAAAAAACATTCATAATTCTCACAAGACCCAAACTGATAAATTCCAATGGATTTTGCAAAATCCACTTTGTTGCATAGCGCGATAGAATCCCGGATACATCAGCGTTTCGGAGCATTTGTGCTTTTTCTGTTTCATGCGGCACATCGTATTCATACCCCACTTCACGCAACTCTTCCTTTAACTCATCACTCGCCGGAATCATCGCCGCATCCATCCAACCGCCTTTTTCATTATAAGAATTATTGTTGATATATAACACATAACCGCCATTATAAGAAATCGGCATAAACTTATGAAACGCCCGGTAATTCTTCACGCTCGAACACGCCAACACCAAGAAAAATCCCGCAAAAACACCGCCTGCCATCTTCAATAGTTGCTTTTTATCAAATCTCTTTACCAACCAGATAAACAGCAACGCAATCGGATACGCCATAAAAAACGGTTTCACTAAGCTCAATAAGCCACACAGCAAGCCCTGCAGAGAAAACATCAGAAAAGTATGCTTCCATCGTTCCTGATATACATTCATCCAAACAATCAATGCAAACAAAAACATTGACAATATTTCCGAACCCACCACATTCACATAAATAATGCAGTTCGGTAAAAACGCAAAAATGCTGAAACATAGAGTCAGCAAGCCTTTGCGGGGAATATACTTTTTCATAATGGAATACACAATCGGCAAAGTCAGCGTCGATAAAATCAAATTAAACACCTTCGCTGTAATTAACTCACAATTTCCGCAAAGCTTAAAAAACAATCCCAAAAACATCGGATAGCCATATGATTGAAACGCCCACGGATATCCATCTAACGTAAAACCCTCTCCATGAAATAAATTCACAGCCACACGATAAAACGTCTCAAAATCATATACAGGAGAAAGCGGTACTTTTAACATCCATATCAGTTTTACCAAAAAAGACAAAACAATGATCAAAAACACGGTTCTTTTTTTCATATCATCTGCACCTCACTACTACTATATCTTTCTTATAAAAAAATTTCAATACGAAATAATTATCCCTTTCTTCTAATGAATTTATATGTTTTTCTCCCCATCGTACGGACAGCATTCATGCTGTCCTGCCTTTTCCGCTATTCCACAACCACTATAATTTTGCATCATTAAAAGTATCTAAATCCGGAATACATCTGCATTTCCCGCTTTTTAAACGAATAAGGACAGCATAAATGCTGTCCCTACAAATTCATACTATCCTCTAAATTGAAGGTCCTACCTTCGCAATCTCCGCCACCGGCGAATAAGTATCGGTCGAAATTAATTTTTCACTCACAACTTCTCCGTTTTCCTTCGTCACACGATAGGACTTCACTTTATAGCCTTTCTTTCCGCTTTGAATCACAACTCTCTGTCCTGTCGTTAAGTTTTCATCCACAATTTCCTTCACCGAATACGGTAAAACCGCAATCGTCTCTGTGCGAAACTCTACCGTACGTTCCGGATGCGTATTAATTCCCAAAATCTTCACCGTCAAAGAACCACCCGAAATTTTTGCAGTAATCTTAATCGGATACTGCTGATTATTCTTAAAACGGAAATCCGTTGTACCGTAAACAACCGTCGCATCGGTTCCCAACTTCACGTAGGAAACCGGTAAACTATGATTTCTTCTTTCTAAAACTTCCAAATCAGCCTTCACGACTGCATTATACAATGTGGAAGATGTCTGGCAAATACCTCCGCCCAAGCCATCCACAACCTGACCTTGACTATATACTTTCGCCGTCTTAAAGCCACGTTCCACACTTCTTTCGCCTACTGTCGTATTATACGAAAACTCCTGTCCCGGCATTAAAATCACATCATTGATAAAATTCGCCGATAACGTCACATTTTCCGTTCTTTCCTTTTCATTCACATTAAAATATGTAGTAAAGGAACTCAATTCATCCACAAACAACTGCTGTAATACCTGTTCCGTCGTTACTTCCGGTAAAGTGATTAATAACGGAATGGAAAACTGCATTCCTTCCTCATCTACACTTTCCGCAATTTTCTTTGCTTCTTCTACATTCTTTATATCCACGCCAATAATTTGATCCACAAAAGTTCCTGTATCATTGATGTATTCCGCATTCTGTACTTTCTGCTTTATCATAGAGCGAATCTCTTCCACATCGATTTTCTCAGGCGAAATCACTTCTGATTGAGAAAGAATGATTTCCTCCTTTAAATACGTAAGATTTTTAAGGATATCATTTCTGATTTGATCTTCATCAACCATTCTTCCGGAAACGCCGGTTTTTACAAGGAGTTTATCCCCTTCTCGTACATATTCCGGCTGAATAACAGGCTTTTTAATATCCTTTGTCAATTTCGAAATTTGAGAATCCACTTTCAAACGATCGCATTCCGCCAAAACTTCTATATCATTATCCATCAAGCGATACCGCAGTCCGTTCGCAATCTTCTCAAAGAAACCGCCATCTCTGCCTGTCTGATATGCTGTTTCCACAGCCTTTTGACTATCAAATTTTGCTGCAATATCTTTTCCGGTAAAGGCAATTCTCTCATCATCGCAATAGACAATCAAATTAATATCCGAAACATTCGCATATTTCTCTTCCAATACTTGCTCTGCCTCTTGTTTACTCATTCCCCCAACAAAAGTTCCATTTACCGAAATTCCCGAATAAATCTTATCGTAAGATAATGTTATAAGTGCCAAAACTGCAATAACGGAAAAAATTACTCCTAAAACAATTGCTAAAATCAACAAGCATTTTTTTAATTTTTCTGTTTTTTCTCCGCTATCCAAAGCATCTTCTGTTATAACATCTTCCTGCCTGTTTTCCTCCATTCTTTATCACTCCCGCACCTGTTACCTAATATATTCGAACTCTACGTCCCCTATTCGAACCGTATCTCCTTCTTGAATTCCCATTCTTTCTAAAGCCTTGTTAATTCCCTTGTTATCCAAAAATCTTTGGAAATACTGTACAGATTCATAATCGTCAAAATTGATGTTTTTCATTACTTTTTCAATCAATTTCCCCTCAATAATATAAGCTTCATTATCTCGTTTAATCTCAAACTCAGGTGTATCCTGCATTACAGACAATTGTTCTTCTTCCGTTTCAACCGTTTCTTCTACAGGAATTTGACTTAATAAAACACTCACACGATCAAACAATTCCTTCAAGCCTTGATTTGTCGCTGCTGAAATCGAAAAAATCTCATACCCCATTTTCTCCGCAAGCTTCTTCAAACGCTCATAATTCTCTTCCGCCCCGGGAATATCCATCTTATTCGCCGCAATAATCTGCGGTCTTTTCGCCAATTTTTCGTTATATAACTCTAATTCCGCATTAATAATCTTAAAATCCTGCAATACATCTCTTCCGTCTGACTGTGAACAATCCACTACGTGTACAATAACCCTCGTTCTTTCGATATGACGTAAAAACTCATACCCCAATCCGGCGCCTCTGTGTGCGCCTTCAATTAATCCCGGGATATCCGCCAATACGAAATCTACCCCATTTTTCAATTTCACAACACCTAAATTCGGAACAAGCGTTGTAAAATGGTAGTTTCCAATCTTCGGCTTTGCCGAAGTCATAATCGATAAAATTGTCGATTTCCCTACATTCGGGAATCCAACCAATCCCACATCCGCCAAAAGCTTCAATTCCAACATCAACTCAAAATATTCGCCTTCCTCGCCTTGTTCCGCAAACTTAGGAACTTGACGCGTCGGCGTTGAAAATTTCGCATTTCCGCGACCACCACGACCACCTTTTGCCACCACAAATTTCTCACCCGGTTTTATCAAATCCGCAATCACTTTTCCGGTCTCCAAATTACGAACCAAAGTTCCTTCCGGAACTTTTACATACAAATCCGCGCCGGACTTTCCAAATCGATTTCCACCTTCACCGTTTTGTCCATTTTCCGCAACAAATTTCTTCTTATAGCGAAACTCCGAAAGGGTATTCATTCCCGATTCCACAATCAAAATCACATTACCGCCGCGGCCTCCGTCTCCTCCGTCCGGACCACCCGCTGCCACATATTTTTCTCTTCGGAAATTCACCGCACCATTTCCGCCACGCCCTGCTCTCACCGAGATTTTCACCAAATCAACCATAATAACCTCCAAAACTCATTTCATATAAACATTGTACCATATTTTATTTCTTATCTCCACGAAAATCAAAAAAATAAAGAAATTTGTTGTTACAGATCAGACTATATCTTCTACAATAATGGGGCAATCATTGTACGGACAGCATTCATGCTGTCCTGCTTTCTGCCTTTTCTGTGGACAGCATAAATGCTGTCCCTACGATGTTTGTGCCATTTTTATAAATTTAAGTCTGAGTTGTAAGAAATTTGTTGTTTCATCATCGTAGGGGACGGCGTCCTCGGCGTCCCGTTTTCCCTTTTTAAATTGAAAAAAGGACGTCCCAAAACATTTGCTTAGGACATCCTTTCAACTTACTATTCAGCAGGTACGATAGAAACTTGTTTCTTATCTTTGCCTTTTCTTTCAAACTTCACAATACCGTCTGCCGTAGCAAACAAGGTATCGTCGCCTCCTATCATCACGTTTGTTCCCGGATAGATTCTTGTTCCACGTTGTCTAACCAAGATATTTCCGGCTGAAACAAACTGTCCGTCAGCTCTCTTTACACCAAGTCTTTTCGCTTGGCTATCTCTACCGTTCTTTGTGCTTCCGCCACCTTTTTTATGCGCAAAAAACTGAATATCAATTCTAAGTAACATGTCTACACCTCCTATTATTACTCGTCAATTACTTTTATATACTTACCGTAATGATTTTCAATATCACGATACTCGATAACCATACAAGATAACAAGAATTGCGCCAATTTCATTTTTTCTGTCGGAATATCTTCCAACTCACATTTTAAGTAACCGCCGTCTCCTTTTTTGAAATTCAACGGCAAAGCAAGTTCTTCGCCCAATCCAATCAAAGTCATATTGGTTACTGCCGAAACAGCTGCACAAACAATATCTTTTCCGTTTGAACTGTATCCTGCGTGTCCGTTCAGTTCAAAAGAAACTATTTCTTTTTTCTCATTCCTCTTTATTTTTACGGTTATCATACTTATACTCCGCTATTAAGCCTTAATTTCATCAATTTGAACTTTGGTATAAAGTTGTCTGTGTCCCTGTCTCTTTCTTTCATTCTTCTTAGCTTTGTACTTAAACACAACAACCTTCTTAGCCTTACCATGATCCAAAACCGTACCGGAAACTTTCGCTCCGCTAACAATAGGATTTCCAACAGTCATGTTATCTCCGGAAACTGCAAGAACTTTATCAAATTCAATAACAGAACCCGCTTCGTTATTTAATTTTTCAATATAAATAACATCACCTTTTTCAACTTTGTACTGCTTTCCTCCTGTTTCAATAATCGCGTACATAAAAACACCTCCTCCGTTAAATTCGGACTCGCTGAAATCAGGTAATTTCTTACGAAATTTTCGTGAACCTTTCTCAAGCGGCAAAATACTAACATATTATAACTGCTTTTTCTTTATTTGTCAACAATTATGTTGACATTTTTACATACCCAAACACATAAGTATCCGATGCATCAATATCATCAATCTCTTGCCATTCCGCTAATTCCACTTCATTTTCTATAGTGCTGAGTACTTTTCCATCATTCGTCAAAGCCACAAAATTATCTTTTCGAACCGCAACTTTCTTCACATTTTTCCAAGTATTCACCAACTCTGCACTCGCACCAATCGGATTATAAGTCAATTTCACCGTCCCGTCATTCTGCAAAACAATCGTCTGCAACTCAGAAACCGCAAAATCCTTTACACCCTTTAAGATTCGTATAAAATCTCCTTCTCCGAAATCATTGGCACCCGCCAAGAACATTCTACCTTCAATATTCAACCCAACAATTCGATTTTCCGCCACATCAATTTTTACAATATCCTGCCACTCTTCTGCTTCTCGCAAGCCAAAATGATCAACACCGAAAATCCTTACTTTGCCGTCAATCGTTAATGCTGCCATAAATCGATTTCCTGCTTTTACAGAAATAACACTGTTCCATTCTTCCACATCTGAAGCAGCAAGTTCGGCAATATCCTTTGAAAAGTCCAAATAAGAAACCGTTCCGTCATTTTTCAATACTGCCAAATAAGTTTCGCTAAGAGAAATATCCTTCGCATTATAAATTATCGGATAAATATCCTTGTTTCCATCGGTATTCCAAATTTTAACTTCATCATTCTCGGTCAAAACCGCCATCTTAGCATTCACTTTATTTTCACAAATCTTTTTTATTCCCTGTAATTCACTTGTCAAATTCTGTCCAAACACCAAACCGTTACTGATTAACGTTCCATCTTCCTTCAATCCGACGATACTATCCTTATTTAACGCAACTGCCTTTACACCGCTCCAATTTCCGCTTACAAATTCCTTTAACGGCTTTCCGGCTGCTCGTACCGTTCCATCTTGCTCGATTCCGATTACCCGATTTTCCGTTACAAAAACATCTTTTATATTACTCCACTTTTTCACATCGTCAAAACGATAAATATTTTTTCCGGAAGTCACAACCCTTCCGTCATATCTTAATCCCACCGTCATATTTCCCGAAACAAAAATTTTCCGTATATTTGCCCAATCCGTTACATTGCATTGACCGCAGGAATTCAATCCGGTCGCATACACTTTTCCGGAAGAACCAAGGCCTACGGTAAAGAAATCTCCCACACCGATTTGAACGATATCCTTCCAAGACTTCACGTCACATTCCCCGAAATTATTTTCTCCCGTTGCCCGCACCGTTCCGTCTTTTACAAGCCCAACTGTATGATACTTCGCCTCTAATTGAACGATATCATACCAATCCTCTACATTACATTGACCGCTTTCATTATTGCCAAGTGCATTCAAAGTTGCATTATTACTCAATCCGATCATGTGCTTTTCTGCCGGAATCAATTGTTTAATATTCTCCCAAGAATATAAATATTCTGCACCGTCATAACTGCTTTCTCCGACATAAGTCACCGTTCCGTCTGCTTTCAATGCATAAATCGCCTTTCCTTCAAGAAAAATATCCTCAATCTCATTCCAAGTTACTACCTGCTGTGAATCAATACAATTTCCTATGGTAATAACGGTACGATTTTCTTTTAAACACACAAATTGATTATCATTCGCTATAATCTTTTTTATCTGCTTAAACGCAGGATACATCAATATTTTAGGCACTTCTTCCTTTTGATTCATAAATACTTCTTCAATCTCTTCTCCAACTTTCGCTTCTTCCGACGTTGCCCCCTCTTCCCTTTTCAAATCATTTGCCTTCTGCGAAACACCCTCCTTCGATTCATTCTTTGCCTCTGTTTTCTCAGCGCTCATTTTATTCTTCTCAACAGCCTGTTCCCGCAAACCATTATAGGATTCTTCTTCTTCATTATAAATTCTTATATTCACCGAATGAATTTTTTGATCCGTTAATACAACAATCTCTTCTTTTCCGATTCCGCTTGGACTGTTATTTATTTCAAAAATATCTACATACCTTGTTTTTTCATCTTTCCCCAAAAAGATTTCCTGTTCATTTTCATCAAAAAAACGAGCCTCTATTTTTTCCTTCGTACCTTCCTTACCATAATTTAAATCGAAACAAATGATTGTAGCATTCATTCTCTCATCACAAATCAAAGTACAATTTGAAATCTTCTTACTCTCGCTTTTCTCCTGAAGCCTTGATGTATTCCGCGTTCTAAGCATATCAACATGACTTAAAAAGCTCTTAATGGTCTTTTCTGCATAGTGATCATCCTCGAAATCCGGATCACACTTGTCCTCTAAACACTCGCTCGATATCAATCCTAAAATTTCGCTGTACGGTAAAACATAATATAAATTAATCAACAAATTATATACTTCAAAATTATGATACTTCGTCACTTTCTGCTCTTGATATTTTAACAACGCCTTTATATTCTTCAATAACAGCGGAAGTAATACATGTTTCACTGCCAAACTTTTATCCTGCGCATTATCCGAAGTCTGTAAAAAACCATAACAAGAATTAATCACCCTCTTCGAATAAACTTCATTCCAAGCACGTTCTTCGAAAATAACCTCTCCGAAAATACTCGTCAAGCGATTAATCCATACCTTATCCAACTTCGGTTCAATCTTTATAATTTCAGTGGAAATTTTCATCGCACGGAAAAACTCGTTTTTTTTCACAGCTTCCTCTAATTTTTCTATCATATCAAGAATCTCTTCATCGGAATAACTGTATCGTGAAGAACCATCCGGGAAAAATTGACACTCTTTCAAATAAAAATACGGATATAGCCTCTGTTTCGGCAAAGGGTATACCTTTTTCTCCGCCTCTTTGTTCTTAGTCTCCGAAGCTTTAGATGTATTTATATAGATTATTGTAACAAACACAATTACAAACAAAATCGCAAGAGCTATCCACATCTAAATACCTCCTCATCTAAAATTTACGCTAAGCGCAAGTATGCTTTCTCGCATAAAAGAATAAGGCGGAAAATTACTTCATTAAAAAGTATTAACCGCCCAAATCTCTTATTATAAATTAATCAATAACAGATGTAATCTTATGATTTACTTCTGCCAGCAACTTCTTCGCATCCGTTACATTTTCCAAAGTTACTTTCTTCTCCTCAAACTCTTTCTTAATTTCCGTTAATTTCGCCGCCTTCGAGGAAAACTCGCTTAATTTATCTTCTATATCGCTTTTAGACAGTTTATAAAAATCATCATGCGTCTTTATACTGTCAAAATATTTTCCATCTTTCAATATAAAGTCATTAAACTCGATAATCGTATTGTCTAATGCAACCTTTATCTCTTCCACACTATCTTTGGTTGCACCGGTAAATCCCAAAACATTTAAGTAATTGCAACCCAAATCATATTTGTTTTTATAAAATTCATAAGCTTCCGTACTCTTTTGCAATCTTTCTTCCAACTCCGTAATACGCGCACCCGTAGCTTTATTTCTTCTGGCAAAAGGTACAAAAAACAATCTTTGGAAGGTACTCTTAATTTTATTATTACTATATTTTACAGGATATAAATTGCTCTTTAGTACAGTCAATTCTGTCTTTATCTTCGAAATATTTTTCTCATGAAAATCTTTTGAATCATAATCATAGCTAATCATAAGACTCGCTTCATAGCCATTTTTTCGCATTTTCATATTTCGTCTTCAACTCGCTAAATTCCTTATACTTATCCGCTTTCGTTGAATAATAAGAAAGATATTCATCAATTCCGATGCTCATCTTCTCCAAGATATCACTGTACAACGCTAAACGTCTTCCCATAATTAACATCTCCTCCATTTAAAACATCCTACTTTTTCACCAAATACATCGGTTTATTATTTTTTTTCTTAACTGTTTTTGGCAATATTTTTTTAGTTTTTATAAATTTTATCGTTTCGAAACACCTTTCTTCGACACGCACATCGCAATATCCTCTGTCTCATATTCCGGCGTCAACGCACTTCTCTGAAATCTCATATGTCGAAAGGAATAACGATAATGAATTTCTAACCCTATCACTTCCCCATACTCTCTCCGCCTCTCATCCGCATTAATTCTAACCTTCGACACATCAAGCCCCTTCTGCTGTAATTCCCTTAACAAATTCTCTTTATCTTTCGCCGCCAGATACCCGTATTCCTCCATAATAAAGATATATTTTAAACTCGTCTCAGAAATTTTCTGATAAACCACAAAAGGCTCTATTACCCGTAACGCCGTCACCAAGAAAAACAAAAATATCAAAATACTGATTGTCCAAATAAGCGGCGTAACCAGTACTGTACTGCCCCTTTCCTCTTTCCGTCGATTCTTCATACTCTATCCTTTCATCTTCTCAATCTTCGTTTCCTCTGTCACCTTAAACTTCAATGTATCCTTTAACTTATCGCGAAAAATAAACGGATTCAAAAAAATCTCCAATTTACTGCATATATACATTTGATCCGTCTCATGGCGTATTTTTACTTCCTCAATCTGTATTTTACGAATAATTCCTTCTTCCTGCTCACTTCCTACTTTCACATCCCATAATCGTTCAATTTCCTTACGAACTAACGACTTTGCCTTATTCTCATAAAATCCGCTTTGATCAACCCCCATTTCTTCCCGATTCAATGCCAGCAACACATTGCGATTCACCATATACAGATTATTTTTCACATCATGAAATACGCTTATCATCACATGTTGAAACAATAAAATCGCCACAAGCAGAAGTATCACAAACAATACACCAATCAGCATCATCAAATGTGCCAAAATATTTCCCCGTTCATTTCTAAATCCTTTATTTCCTTCCAAGTGACACCTTCTTTCTGCTTCCCGAATTCTTCAAATACTTCGATATATCCCGATTCAAAACCGTATCCCATCGCTCAAAAACATCAAATTTCAACTTTATCTCCCCATCAAGCTGCTGATTTGGATAAAGACGTAATTGATAAGGAGTTCTCATTCTGTCAAACAGCTTACTTGTATCGATTTCCTCCAAAGAAGAATTTTTTAAAGTACTCCAAGAATGAAGCGTTTGTTTCGTCTTATAAGGGATCACATATTTCAGCTGAAACACAGATGTACCCTCATCTACATCAGAATAAATCGGATACAAAACTTTCGGAAACTGATAACTCATCTCCAATTCTTCCGCAGAATAAGTATCGCTATCCTCACACAAAAACCGCTTCGTTAAGGAATCTAAGGTTCTGATACTCTTATCTCCCGTTAAATCTACCATCAAAGTATCGGTATTCCGCAATTCAATCCGCATGATCAGCGTTTCACCGGCACATAAGAAACCTTCCGTGCTATAGCCTTTTTTAGGCTTTTTCAACTCTTCCATATGGGCACGGTTTTTCTCATAAAAGAATCGTCCCAAAACAGGATCTTTTCCACGAACTTCAGACAGTTCCTCCGTTTTCTCCTCTTTCACAACTTCTTTTTTCTGCTCCACCAAAATCGGCACCTCTATAATCGCAACATTCCCCATACTGTCCTTTGCCGTAAATCGTATCTTATACATACCTGATTCTGCCGCATCGGGAATAGAAACATTTTTTAATGAAAACGTCGTTTTTCTCTCTATCACTTGATTTCCATAAATACTTTTATTTTCCTCGGTAATTCCCGTATTTTCACCTGCCCACAGCTGTTGATATCTTTTTAATGCTTTTTCACTCATTTCCGTATTCAAAAACAATATCCGACAATACTCCACCGCCTCTTTTTCACAACAATATCCGTCAAACGCTTTTAACACTTTTGCAATTTCAGAAAACGAACGCTGAAAACGAAACACCTCCTTCTCTCCGCAAAAAACATGAAACTCTGTAAGCCCGGATACATCTGTGTTCCAGGCAATAGTAAGCGGTTTCAAAACAGCTTCTTTCTCAAGTTCCACCGTAGCAAACTCCGGTATTCCCTCCGCATCATAACAAAACCGATTCACTTTTAACTTCGGTATAACCTGAACCGTCGTCGCCTCTCCCTTTTGTGCCTGCGAAACCGTCTTACTCACGATTTCCGCAAAAACTTCTTGCTTTCCCGTTTCTTCATTCCAAAACAGCAAAGAATTGTTAACCTGCAAATACTCACTGTTTTTTCCATCCTCCCGAAAATCTAATGATAAATCACCGTTTTTCTTCGCCAATACAACCGTTCCCGACTTTTCAAATGCTTTCTTTACCGGCAAAGCAAAATAAACGCCATTTTCTCTTGCCTCCCAATCCGCCGTAAAAGTTTTATTTTCAAGCTTACCGTTCGCATTTGTCGCTATCCTTGTCTTTTCCGGCGAATTTCCCATCACCTCATAAGAAATTTCATAAAAAACCGGAATTTCTTCAGACTCCGGAAGCAAGGATACATCCAGCTTTAGAGCTTCATTTTCTGCCTTCACCGATACCACATCATAAAAGGAATTTGTCTTTGCAAAGAGATCTGTTTTCTCCCCCTGCCGAACTACATACGGCTCTACACTTGCTGTCAAATCAAGCGATGATTCCATGAGTTTTCCCCAAGAAGAATACAAATCTTCCTCATCCATCGTTCGAATTCTTATATCCTCAAAATCCTCCTCCAAGCGCATCTCCGTTTTTCCCGCTGAAATCACTGTTTCCGTAAGCCACTCTCCGTTTTGCTTCACTTGCACTTCATAACGCAAATCTTCCTTTGCTGTTTTATCATCGCTGCCCGGTTCCCAAGAAAGAATTCGGTTTTCTTTATGAAACGTAATATGATACGGTGCCGTCGGGGGAAAGTTTATGTCTGTCTTTACAGCATCAACCTCCACTTTCACCGTTCCGGAATACGCATACTCCTTTTTCGAACTTTTTTCTTTATATTCATAACAAATCCCGCCGGAATACAATTTTACCGGCAAATAATGCTTATAAGATACCTTACAACGATACGGATAGGTATAATACCCACCAAAAGCCATCTTCTTCTCAGGACCGTAAAAGAACTTGTAATGCTTTACATAGGTTTCAAATTTTCCGGTAATCGGATTCAAAAAGCCCTCTTCGCTTTCCCAAGGCTGATTTCCTACCTCTTCTCCCCAATCTTCGGTATCCGGAACAAGCTTTCCCATACTGTAAAGTTTGCCTTCCGGAATGTAGGATACACCTGCCTTTGAAAGACTTACCGTATATTTCTCGGTATTCCATTTTCCCTCTTCCAAACGAACTTCTTCTCCTACGAAAACTTCATCCTCCGTAAGTGCCGGCGTTCCCTTTTTCTTATCGAAAGAATGCAGATATTTCTTTCCGTTTACCACGATACCGCAAAAATCCGTCCAATTCTCGTTTTGTAAGGTTAATCCGATTTCCTCCTTCTGTTTTTTATCTAAATAAGTACCTGTTCCGGTAATTCTCTTTCTGTCTGTCGTATAAATCGAATTTGGGTTGTATTTTTTAAAACTGCCGTCTTCAAAACGATCGATCCAAAAATAGGTATAGCCCCCGATTTCATATTCGGTATTTCGTACCGGAACGCCGCCGGAAAAATGAATTCGAACCGCGTTATTTTTTATATCAATCTTCTGAACCGTTGATGTATCCCCGATCACAGAAACTTTTTCATCGGCAATTTTATAAGACAATTCTACCCACTCCGTCACAAAATTTCGCTCCCGATTTTCCTCTTCTGCCTGTACTTCTATCTCAGAAAAACCCGTTTTTTCCTTACTGAATCCCCGGCGATATTCCGCATCCGGCTTCACCGTCAAAATAATCTCTCCGTTTTCTCCGATTGTCGCTGCCGAAAATGCACCATATACCTCGGTAATCTCGGTAATTTCCTTTTCAGGAGTGAGGATAACAGCCTGTTTCTCCTCATCATATTCTGCCTCTTTTATCTCCAAAACACCTGTCCTGCTGCTTTCTTCCCCTTTTCGCTTCACTCCGTTAAAGAGATTTACCTTCAAAACACCCTTTTCCGCTGTAACCGCAACCTCTCCGTTATCTACTTTACTTTCGATAACTTTAACATTCTCCCACTGTGAAATATTCAACTCTTTCCTCACCTCTTGCACATCTGACTCCACGTATAAAGGAATCACTTTCTCCTCGCGCATAATTTCAAAATTTTCCATCAAAACCGCATGCACGCTGCTTTGCAGAAACAAGAAGCAAGCAAATAATCCTGCTACATATCTCTTCATTTCTTCCCTCCTATAAATATACCGTTAAGGCTTGAAAAGACGCCGTATGGATATATTCCGTCTCAGAATACATCGTCGTAATATCCCGATGAAACCGTATTTTATTCGGTAAATCGCTCACAACATACACCGCCGTTGTTTTATACGTCGATTGCGGCATCACTTTAATCCTTTTTTCCGGTATGTTTTGATCGACATAAGGAAACTCATCGGTATCAAAACGATCGATTATCTTAATATCTTCTCTTCCCGGGAATGCTAAGCGTAAATAATCCGCTCCGACAGATACACTGTATTGCTCTGAACGATTTATTGTCTCAAATTCCACAATAATCAGCTTATTTCTCGTTAAATGCTCCTTCTTCAAACGATAATACGGTAAGTCAGCATCTAATTTCGCAAAAATAGCCTGATAACGCTCCGGTATATTTTCCGGAGAATCCGCCAACTCAATATCACACAATTTTGTGATAACAGGACGTTCCTCCTTGGCATATTGATACGGCTGTAATTCAGGATACATCCGCCAATCCGAAGTTATTGCATAGTTATCCTCATAAATCGGTTCTATCCGCTTAAAAGAAAAATCTTCTAATTTCTCCTTCTTCTCTAAAAGTTTTGAAAACATACAAACCATTTCCGCCCTACTAACCGACTCTTTCCAGCGAATTGTCCCGTCGGGATATCCTTGCAAGATGCCTGTTTCTGTCATAATGGCTGCCAATTTTTTCTCTCGCTCTCCAAAAGTATCGTTAAATAGCTCTTTTCCGGTATATTCTCCTTCCAAATACGCCTGCTTTGCCATCGGGAAACAGTAAACAAACGCCTCCGCTGCCTCCAAACGTTTCATCGGCTCTTCTAATTTGTCCTCCGAAAAAGCATACGAATTTAAGAGATTTTCCGAAAGAAAAAATTGATAAATCCCATCATACCATTTCTTTGAAACTCCGGATACATCTGCATTTGCAAACAAACTCTTCTGTAGCAAACTTAAAAACTCCGCTTTACTGATTTGCCGATTCGGCTGAAAACTTCCGTCAGGATATCCCGAAACAATCCCCTGCCCCGACAACGTCACCAAATCCGAATAAGCCCAATGCGAAGGCGAAATATCGCTATACGCATAACAACAATTCAAAATCATCCATAACCCCAACAAAATCCCACATTTTATTTTCATATTCCACCCCATTTTCTACGTTTTTGCCTATCCTGTGGACACAATTTATTGTGTCCTGCTGTTCCGCTTCTTCTGTGGACAGCATAAATGCTGTCCCTACAGGGTTTATGCCGTCTCTATAAATTTGAGTCTATATTTGTCCCATCTCTATAAATTCGTCTCTATCCTTTTGTACGGACAGCATTCATGCTGTCCACTCTTCCCCCGTGAATAACTCAAATTCTGTTATCCACAGGCATATTTTTCATGTGGATAAGACTAAATCGTAATATCAAAAATGCCCTGTGACCGTAAATTATTAATCAATCGTGCCATATTAGGCTCCACTCCCAACACAATCGTATCCGGTTTCGTAAATCGCTCCGAAAATATACTTTCTCCTGCCTCATCAAAGACACCCAATACTTCCTCATTCTCTAATAATTTTACGGTATATAAACTATTTTCTTGAAACGCATCACTTTGTAAACCATATGTTTGTAAAATATCCTCAACTGCTCCGTATCGAGCCGTGAAATACAGGTGTATCCTCATTTCCGGCTTTACCTGGTAACTCACGCTGTTCTCGGAAGCTTTCAATTTTATCGCCACTTTCTCCTCTCCTGCTGTCATCTCTGTTTGATACAACTTTTTCCGGACTGCAATATCCGGAGAAAACAGGATTTGCCCTTGGAAAATTGGATTCTGCACAAACTTTCCCGCAATGGTATCTCCCTCTATCACCACTTCCCGATTTAAAGTCAAGGAAACCGGTACCTTTATCTCTTCAAACATCTCACGACTCAATTCCGTATCGACGGCTAAATCTGCCTTTGCAACGAAAACCGTTGTCTTTATCTCTTGTTGCGTCAATCGATTTTGTATTACCGTTAAAACAAGAAACAAGATGCATGCCGCCACAAAGGAAATGATCAAAATCTTTGTATTTTTTCTCACTCCGCCTTCACCCCGAATACCGATGAAGCCGACTCCATCATCCAATCACTAAGCTTCTCCGAAGACGCATCTAACGCCTTTTTCACATTCGGAAAGAAAATACTGAGTACCAACGCAATTGCAACCCCAATCAATAAAAACGACTGCGTCACCTCCGCGCCCCCTTTTTCACTCCATATTCCTTTTTTCATACAAACTCCTCCTTCTTATGTTATTATCACAACTTCCCACCGTACGGACACAATTCATTGTGTCCATCGCCGTTTATTTCCCTTTGAGCCATTTCTTCTACCCTCCCGTACGGACAGCATTCATGCTGTCCACACGCCCCAAAACATTTATGACAAAATACTCCGCAAAGACTCCACCGACTCGATTACAACCGGATAAACGCTGATTGCCGCTAAATTCACTACAATCAAAAACACACCTGCCGTCATAAACGCAATCTTGTTCTTTGTGGTATCCTCCAAAAACTCCACATACTTCTCTTTTAAGATTTCAATTAAGTTATCTAAACTCTCTAACCTTGATGTACCCTGCATTTGCTGATTCAACACCGACAGGAAAATTTTAATTTCCGGATAACGAAATCGACGCGCCAATTTATTTGCAGAACTGCTAACCGTAAACTTAGAAAGCTCATATTCCAAAAACAAATCCGTCAAATACCGCTGAAACTCTTGATTCTTACAAAGCTGTGCCAAATTCTTCAAAGCATGATTTAACGCAATCTGTGATGACAACTGCACTCTAAGACATTCGCAGACATTCATCACATCAATCAATACCTCCTTTTTCTCCTTCGCCTTTTTTATCCGTTCCGCCACATAAAGAAGTCCGTAACCGCAAACTCCGTAAAAAAGCGTCTTCCAAACCGAAAAAGTGCTAAAAAACACCATAATCATTACCACACCAAGAAAGCCCCATTTCAAAAGTGTCTCTTTCTTTCTCCAAACCGGACGTTCTCCCCGTTCCGAGAAAATTTTCTCCCGATAATAACCGCCAAGAAGCCGACATCCCAAACAATAAAAGCCAATCAAAAGAAACAACCATAGTAAAATCCTTGCCATCACCATATTTTCTCACCTAATAATCCAATTTTCGAATAAACTTCGATAACAACAGCATCAGCCAAATACTGATAAAATTCATATTCACCAAAAACATTCCCACCAAACTTCTTGTCATGATTTGAAAATAATACTCGTTCCCCATTAAAAAGGACTTGTACATAAACAAATCGATTGCAATCAAGATGTATAGCACGTTACAGACATCATTGGTCTCCCGATTTCTCCTCTTTTTTTCCTTCATCGCCGCCGCAATCATCTCCTGCGTTCTTTCGGTCAGCTGTAAAACGTCTCCGCCATAGATATGACAAAACCGCAAATGCTCGATATACAAACTGAATTTCTCAATTCCAACCCGCGAAGCAAAGTCCCGTAAAGCCTGCTCCGGCAGTTTTCCGGAATTAATCTCGTTCAGCATCTGCTTCAAATACCCCTGAAACGGCTCCATCGCATTATTCTGAATTCTTCGTAATGCCTCTATGATATCGCTGTTTACTTTTAACGCCGACTTTAGCTGAATCAGAAAATCATTTAAACCAACTTCCATCATCGCCTTTTTCCGCTCTCCCAAGAAATTCACAACCGCAAATCCGAAAAAGAGAAAAGGAAGCGAAATGATATAAGAAACCGATGAGATCACAAACACTTCTTTCGCAATCCCATATATCACCTTTGCGACAATTCCTCCCAACACAAAGAGTAAAACAATCACACATCGATTAAAAGGAAGATTCAATCGTCGAAAGGATTCTTCGTACCGTTGAAACCACCCGCCTACATACTCTTTTTTCTCCAAGCCGGTCAAAAATCCGTGAAATGTAGATGTATCCCGCGTTTTACAGAACCGATACACCAAAAGAAAAGCCAAAATACTAACAACCCACTTCATTAAGTAACTCATTCGATTTCCTCGCCGACTAAATCCATTTTTCCCTTCACCTTTCCACTTACCGGTGCCACTTCCCGAAAAACCTCTTCCGCCGGAGAATACTCAAACAGCTGTTGATACTCCACACCCTTTTCATAAGTGAATTTTATCTGATGAATCCCATAAATCTTAAAATTCCGCATATATATAATCAAATCCACCGACTGTGCCAAAATCTCCTTTAGATACTTATCCGAATATTGCTGTGCCAACACATCCTTCTTCATCAAGGTAACAATTCGATCCAAAACCAACTCCGCCGACTCCGAATGCACCGTCGCATAGCCGATGTGTCCCGTGCTGACACCATCAAAGAAAGACATTGCCTCCGCTCCTTTTAATTCTCCGATAACAATCAAATCGTTACTCATTACCAAGGAATGACGCGTTAATTCATCCAATAAAATATTTCCACTCGCACGATTCTTAATAATCTCACGTTGAATCATATTTCCATGCTTACTGTATAACTCCGCCGTCTCCTCGTTGGAAGTTACCGAAACATAATCCGGCAATTCCTCCAAGCACGCCCTTAACAACGTCGTTTTTCCCGAGCCGCCTTTTCCCGCGATAACAATGTTACAACCTGCATGTATCCCGGCTTTCAGAAATCGAAGCATTTCGGGACTCATCATATTTTTCTCTTCGCAAAGTCGCTGTAACGTCATATTTTCATCCGGACGATGAATTCGAATCACCAAACTCGGTGAAACAATATTCACCGGAGAGATCCCCGCCTCAATTCGCAAATGATTCTGCTTGTCCGACACAACCGCAAGTGGCTGTTCATGCGTAATTTTGCCGTTATTCTTCAAAATACAGTAACGGACAAAATTATAAAACTCCACTTCCCCGGAAAAACTATCCTCCGCCTTTATCCATTTTCCGTTTTTCATGATATAAATCTTATTCCACCCAATCGCTCGAATGTCGCTTACCTCCGCATCTTCGATATACTTCTGCAGAATATGGTAGCCAAAAATACGATCGATAATGGATTTAATCAATTCCTCGGTATCGCAATTCCCATAATTATAGTCTTTCATCAGTTTCTCACGAATAATATTTTCCACCGCCACACGGCTTTTGGTATCTGTCCCCGACGCCCCGATAATCGGTGCGTATTCGTCAATCAGAAAAGCAATCAACTCATTTACGATTCGGTCGGCTTTTAATTGGTTATTTTCTGTCTCTGCGACCTTATTTACTGCTTTGTACGGATCTATTAACATTTACCTCACCATCCTTTGCCAATAATTTGCTTTCAAACGTTCCAAAAGATTTTCCTTCGGGACAAAATGGAACTTTTGCATCAGTCCCGCGTACTCTTTTTCCTCTTGAAGAAGATAAGGCGTTCCGGAATTCAATGCATCATCATAATCCTCTGAAAAGCTGATGTATCCTGCAACACAAATGTCTTTAAATATCTCATTGATGATGTTTTTATCCAATGACTTCTTGTGATATTTGTTTACTAAAACCTCGATTTTGCTCTCCGGAATATCCCAAACCGGAAGAAACTCCTTCATAAACCGATACGTCCGCTCAACCGAAAGATACGTCGCCTCCGCAACCATAAAGATCTTGTTGGAATTCACCATGGCAAACTGCATGGCATCTACAAAAATGTTGCTTGAAACATCGATCAAAATAAAATCATACAATTCCTTTGCCTTCTCCAAAATCACTTTGTAATACTCTTGATTCAATACACTTCTGCTAATTGGAATCGAACGATTTCCGGTCAATAGCGATAAATTGGGAAACTGCTTTGACTTCACTAAATACTTCTCAAACAACGCAGAATCGAAACTCTTTTTATCAATCGCATCAATCATATAATTTAGACTTGAATTCTTCTCCTGCGGCAAAATATAAGCCGGATGCTCCGGTTCTCGATTCACTCCAAAAAACTGATGAAGGTTCGCATGAATCACATCAAAGTCAATCACCAACACCTTCGAAGCTGAATTTTTCGCCAAAAACGTCGCCATTTGTGTTAAAATTGTAGATTTCCCCGTCGATCCGAGACCGGCGAAAGTAATCACTTGTTGCTTTTGAATTTTGACCTTCATATTTCCGTTTTGAGCCTTTCTCTTTTCTTTTTCGAGTTCGTATTCGAGTTTTACGATTTTTTGTCTTAAATCGAGTTTTTGGACGTTTTGAACGGTTTCCTTCGTTATGGCATTGCATAAATCTTCCAAGGAACTTTCTCCGTCAATAAAAACGTCATAAATTCCTTTTTTGTATAAAAACTTTTTATAAGACTCATCCTTCTGCGTTAAGATCATAACGATTTGCATTTCCTTCCGAACTTCCAAAAGCTTTTCAATCCAAAAATACTTATCCTCCTCTCCCTGTAAATCATCCGACAAAAGCAGTAAATCCGCCGGATTCTCTGCAATATATTCTAAAATTCCCTCCTGATAAGGAATATCTTCCGTAATTTGAATTCCCTTTTCCTTTAGTAACTGTACCAGGCTTTCACTCCCGATACCCGCAATAATTCTTTTTTGCATCTTCTCCCCTCCCAAAAAAGAAATAATTGGTATTTCATGGTAATAATTTACAACAGATGTAAATATTTGTCAACCCATTTTTTTACATTTTTTTGTGATTTGCCTCCTTCCCGTACGGACACAATTTATTGTGTCCACGAAATAGGCAGACATTAAAATTAGGACACAATAAATTGTGTCCCTACAATGGTTGTACCATTTTTATAATTTTCGAAAAATATCGGTAAAACGCCATCTGTAGGGACAGCATTTATGCTGTCCTGCCTTTTCCGTGGACAGCATAAATGCTGTCCCTACAGTGTTTGTGCCTTCTCTATAAACTTAACTCCAACCTATAACACCGACGCAATTTTACAAAAAAAGATATATTGACAAGCCCATTTTTTCATGCTATATTAAATATTGTTAATATTTACGGAGAGGTGTCCGAGCGGTTTAAGGAGCCAGTCTTGAAAACTGGTGACTCGTAAGAGCCGTGAGTTCGAATCTCACCCTCTCCGCCAAATCAGACTAATGGAGAAGTACCCAAGTAGGCTGAAGGGGACAGTTTGCTAAACTGTTAGTGTTCGCAAGGGCAGCGAGGGTTCGAATCCCTCCTTCTCCGCCACACAAAAAAATGAGCTGTTATCAGCTCATTTTTTTAAATTTATAAAGGAGTGCAAAAAAACACACTAAAGTTCATCTAAATTCATTAGATAATTGGAAAAATAGTTGGAAAAAATAATATTGTATTTCACGAAGACATCAACATTTTGTTGGATGTCTTCTTTTTGTTTTAATGTTTTAAAGTTAAATACCCTATTGAAGATAAGTTCAAAGGTAATAGAAGATATATAAAAAATAATTATATAAAAAATGTTTCTGCTTCAAATAGAATAAAAACAGAGGCGAAATTAACTTCTCGCCTCCATAATTATCATTCGCCTTTTTCATTGAGTAGCGAAGCACTCGTATCCATATTATCTAAAGCTTTTCACACATTCCTTAAACTCATTTCCTCTATCCTCAAAACACTTGTACTGATCCCAAGACGCACAAGCCGGACTTAACAAGATAACATCTCCGACTTCCGAACTGTTATATGCTGTCTCTACCGCTTCCTTTAGCGTATCAACCATATCACAAGCTATTTGCAATTCCTCCGCAAACGCTTTAATCCGCTCTTTTGTCTCTCCAAACGTAATAATTTTCTTGACATTTTTCAAATACTCTTTTAACCCATCAAAGGAATGCCCTCTGTCCAATCCTCCCAAAAGCAATATTGTCGGATTGTCAAATGCAGATAAAGCAATTTGCGTAGACTTTACATTCGTCGCTTTCGAATCGTTATAAAATACCCTTCCGTTTACGGTATCCACATATTCCAACCGATGTGCAACACCTTTGAATTCCTTTAGTACCGCCAAAATGCTTTCATTTTTCACGTCAAACTGCTTTACTGCCATAATCGCACACATCATATTTTCCACATTATGCATCCCTTTTATCAAAACATCTTTTAACTCTACCACTTTTTCCCTTTTGTAATAAATCGCTTGATTCTTTACGCAACAATCTGCCTCACCGGTTGCAGAAAAGAAAAGTTTCGAAGAAGGAATCTCACCAACATACTCCATCGAATCTTTATTATCTTTATTGATAATCCCAATTTCTTTTTCGGTGTGCCTGTTAAAAATTCGGATTTTCTGTGCTTTATAGTAATCGTATGTACCAAAATGATCGATATGAACCTCACTTAAATTCGTAAGAACGCTGACATCGGTTTTGAAATCGATAATATCATGCAACTGATGAGAAGAAATCTCTAACACCAAAATGTCTCCCGACTGAACATTCTCTACCAAAGAACATACCGGATATCCGATATTTCCACCTAAAACAGCAGGCAATCCGGCTTTTTTTAAGATCTCGTAAATCAAGGTCGTTGTTGTCGTCTTTCCGTTCGACCCGCTAATCCCGATAATTTTTATATCTTTCGGTAAAAAATGATACGCAACTTCCACTTCGTTCGTAACTTTAATCCCAAGACTCTTCGCTTTTCGACAAACAGGATGGTCTATCTTTATTCCCGGGTTTTTAATAACATAATCAAAAGAATTGTCAAGCAACTCTTCCGGTTGTTCCGTCTGCATAAACGGAATTCCAAGCTCTGTTAATTCTTTTACACACTCACTATCCTGCGGCTTTGCATCGGTAATTAAGATTTCATTATGATGGTTTTTCAGTAACTTAGCAGCCGCATAACCGCTTCTTGCCATTCCCAATATAAAAATCTTTTCATTTTCAAACATCTTCATCACCCATTACAATATATTCTTTTTTTCCTAATACAGCAACTATTTCTGTAAGAAACTCACTTGCACCCTTTTCCTCCATATGTTACAATCATCCCATATGGGGGAGGTCGAATTATGGCGAAACTTTATTTTCGATATGGAGCAATGGGTTCCAGTAAAACAGCGAATGCGTTAATGGTGAAGTACAATTATGAAGAACGCGGTCAAAAGGTATTATTGGCGAAACCTTCGATTGATACGCGTGACGGAGAACATGTGATTAAATCGCGTTGCGGACTTAGTTCGGAATGTATCTTCTTTGAAGAAATCGACGAAAACACATTAAAAGACTATTCCTGCGTTATTGTAGACGAAGCACAGTTTTTGACAAAAAAAGAAGTAGATTTTATTATCCACATGGTAGATGATTTAAATATTCCGGTCGTTTGCTACGGATTACGTGCCGACTTTAAAGGAGAATTGTTTGAAGGAAGTGCCGCGTTACTCGCTTCCGCAGATACCATTGAAGAAGTAAAGACAATTTGCTGGTGCGGAAAAAAAGCAACTTACAATGCACGTTTTGACGAAAACGGAAAAGTTGTTAAATCCGGTGCACAAGTCGTTTTAGGGGCAAACGATAAATACATCGGTTTATGCCGAAAACATTGGTCAGAAGGAAATTTAGGAACCAAAAAGTAAATAGAAAAAGAGGCTGTAAAAACACCCCGGAACAATAAACTTTTCCGGAGTGTTTTTACAGCCTCTTTTTCTATTTTAATGACTCATTTCAAAAGAACTCTTCCGATAAGTTCTATCTTTATCTACAGTAAAGGCAGCCTCAATTGCCTCTTCCGTACTGAAATCCGCCTCACAATACTCTAACTTCATACCGCCTAATTTCTCCGATTTATCTCTCGGATCTCTGTACTTACAATGCTTTAATACCTCTCTCACATCTTCTTTCTCCAACAAGCCGATTGCAAATTCCTTAAACTCCATATCTGTAAATTCCGCCAAAGAATACGCGACGGTCTGCTTCCAATCACATTCCTTTCCATTTTCATCCGTACGCCAATATTGAAATGCCTCACGATTTTCAAAATCCGCTTTATGCGCATAAATATACCGAGCAATCGTTTCCACAAGGCCTTCTACTTCCGGACCTTCTTTTCCTAAACTACGATCCGCTTCCTTTCCTTGCAATAATCCTCTCATAGCCGCCAAAACTGCTTCAATATCCTTTGGCACAACCAATTGAGAAGAATAAGAATCTCCCCGATATCCGGTTACTACCGAACCATTATGCTCCGCAAAAGTAGCCTCTACAATTTTACTAATCATTCTCTCCACTTGCACGCCGGGAGTATTTTGTATAAAGGCTCCTACGTTTAACAAATATTCGCTTATAATAACTTCCTCTACCTCGTCTTGTACCAACTTTTCAATCTCATTTTCACTAAATTCCGGATAACGACTGTAATATTTATCTCTTATCTCCTCTTTCTTTTCGTTATAGGCTTCCGCTCCACCTAACAAATCAATTGCACACTGTTCTTTTTCCGCAAAGGAAGGCATATCATCAAAAACCCTTAATTTTACTAATTTACGAACTTCTGGATTATTTAGACACTCTCTCAGATCATTTTCATCAATTTTTAGATTTCCATCCGGCATTTTATATGACTTAATTACACCGGCTTTAATCATATCCTGTGTATCGGAAATGGAGCTTGCAATTTTATCTGCCCGCATCACGCATTCTGCTTCCAAACTCAGCTGTCTTGTCACCGGTCTCTTTGCATCTTTCTTTTTTACGCCACTTCCCGTGCTATGTGCTTCAATTCCGTTTGCAACAAAGTCATCAATCTCTACATCTGCTGCACGACATTTCTTTTTTAATGCTCTTAAACTATGCTTGGAATGATCAAATCCTTCACGATCTCTTAAATCTTCCCACTCTTTAAACTCATCCGGCGAAAGCATAAATCTTCCCAACGGGGCTTCTCCGGTATGTGCCAATGTCGAATGCCCGAAATCATGCCCTAAGCCCATCAAAACCGCAGCTTTCTCATCACCGCCAAATCGTTTTACCATCTCTTTTGTAATCGCTGCTACTTGGGCTACATGCTTGCCGCGAGTTGTATAAATTCTTTTCTTGCTACCTGCCGCAAAATACATCATTGCCTTTTTTCTTAACCGAACCGCACCTTGGTAAACAATACTCCAAAGTCTTTCATACTTAGCCTGTTCCCCCGAATTTTTAAAACGATACGTTGTTGCCATGTTTCTTCCTCCTTAATCTCCTTTTAAACTGCTTGCCTTTGCAATATCAATTGCCTGAATTTCTTCTGCAGAGAGATTATACTTCGTTTCTCCGTTCGCTAACGGCTTTGCAAAAATCGAAGAGCTCTCTCTTGAATACAAGCCATTCACCACGACACCGTTTTCCTCCTGATCCATCAGCGCCAACGTAAAACTCAAATCACTACCGGTATCGTTATATGCGTTATATCGGATTAATCCGACTTTTTGTACACATTTTTTCAATTGTTCTTTGATATTTTTTATTTCCGTTTCATTATTTTTACTCTTCTTTGCAATATCGTTTACCACATTCAAATATTCCTGCATCATACCTTCCACATTCTCGCCGTTACTCAACTTACTCATGAAAGACAGATACCGCTTATTTAGCTCTTTATAACCCTTTCCGGCAATCAATGTACTAATCAGGAACAAAATCATTAATAAAGTATTAATCACTAAAATTGTAATAAGTACAATCGGATTTTGAACGATACTATACAAAAGCTCCATTTTTTCCTCCTAAAACTCTTTTCCCAATCCCATAATCTCCATAATTCTGTCTAAATCATCATTAGACATATATTCAATGACGATTTTTCCTTTTTCCTTTGACTTTGACACAATCTTTACTTTCGTACCGAAATAATTCTTCATATTTTCCTCAATGCTTTGCATAAAAATATTGCTGCTCGGTACTTGTTTCTTTTTCTTCTTTTGACGCATTAAAGCCTCGATTTCTCTCACCGACAGACCCTGTTTTTCAATCAATAGCGCCAATTCATACTGTTTGTCATGTGAAGAAACGGATAAAATCGCTCTGGCATGGGCTTCCGAGATTCTCTCGGCGATAATCATATCCTGCACTCTTTCATCCAAATTTAGCAAACGAACCACATTTGCAACACTCGGTCTGCTTTTCCCCACAATCTTCGCCACTTCATCCTGCGTCATCGAATAATCCTTCATTAACGTTTGATAAGCGTTCGCCTCTTCAATCGCATTTAAATCCTGTCTTTGAATATTTTCAATCAACGCAAGCTCTAAAATCTTTTGATCCTCCAAATCATCCTTTATCACAACCGGAACCGTCTTCAATCCGGCTGCACGAGCAGCTCTCCAACGTCTTTCTCCGGCAATGATTTTATAACTTTTTTCAGACTTCGCCACCACAATCGGCTGTATCATTCCATTTTCTAAAATTGAATCCGCCAATTCTTTGATTTTCTCATCATCAAATACTTTTCTCGGCTGACTCATATTCGGTTCTATTTCAGTAATTTTTAATTCTGTAATCGCATTTTCCGGTTTCTTCTCAATACTCTCAATTTGCGTCTCGATTTCTTCGCCGAAAAGAGCATCTAAACCTTTTCCTAAACCTTTTTTTATCATCATTACACTCCTTCTGTTTCACGTGAAACATTTTTCTTAAAGCTGTACTTTATTCATCTTTATCACATAATTCGCCAGATCTTTATAACTCTTTGTTCCCTTTGATTTCTTATCATACAAAGCAATCGGGATTCCATGACTCGGGGCCTCGCTAAGTCTTACATTTCGCGGAATCATAATCGGATACACTTTATCTTTAAAATGCTTCTTCACTTCTTCCGCCACTTGCTGTGTTAAATTTCTTCTTGCCTCATACATGGTTAGCACAATACCCTCAATCTCCAAATTCGGATTCAATTTTTTCTGAATTAAATTAATGGTATTCACCAACTGTCCCAAACCTTCCAAAGCATAAAATTCGCATTGAATCGGAATCAAGACGGAATCCGCAGCCGATAGGGAATTTAACGTCAATAATCCCAAAGACGGCGGACAATCAATAATAATAAAATCATAAGAATCCTTTACTTGATCTAAAGCAGATTTCAGCACAAACTCCCGTGCCATCACATTCACCAACTCAATTTCCGCACCTGCAAGATCAATACTCGACGGCAGCACTTGCAACTTATCAATTGCCGTTTTCCGAATGCACTCTCCGATTTCAACATTTTCAATCATCAAAGAATATAGATTCTTATTCTCTTTCGACTTATTAATTCCCAATCCACTCGTCGCATTTCCCTGCGGATCGGTATCTACCAATAGCACTTTCTTTCCTTTTAAAGCCATGGCAGCACTCAAATTAATAGCCGTCGTCGTCTTCCCGACACCACCTTTTTGATTTGTAACAGCAATTATTTTTCCCATATTTTTTGCCCCCTTTTAGTGTCATTTTTATTGTAACACATGTCGAAAAAAAAGAAAAGAACATTTAAAATGTTTCACGTGAAACATTTTAAATGTTCTGAGCTTTTTAAACTTCTTTCTGTAAGGAAACCCATTCCTTGATAATCGGCGACCAATCATCCGAATCGGAATACTTCCGATAAACTCTCTTAAAGTATTCCACTCCCATCATAATTTCGGCACGTGCTTCAATCATCGCAGAAAAGCTATCTGCTTCCTTAAAGAGCTTCTTCTCCGCCGGGGAAAGTTCCTCCAGCATAATTCCTTTGAAATCCTCCACCATGTAAAGCGGCAGCTTGCAATACACCTCACGCTCCAAAACGTGCCGCTCCAACCGATCGGTCACATCTCGAAGGGAAATTTTCTTGCCGTTCCGCTCTACCCAGATCGCATCCTTCATCGGAGAAGGAAAATCGCCGGTCCAACGTTCCGCCAAATCGTGGTACAAACCGACAAAATAGCCCTTAGTTGCCACTTCTTCGGAATAACCCTCCATCAACAGCATCGTATAGCACTCACACGCCACATGATAGCTGTGACCGAGATCGTTAAACTTGATACGTGGCTCATTGGAAACCCAACGGATCTGATTGCGAAGTTTCGAAAAGTTTCGGCAAAGTGCCATCAGCTTTTCATTTCCGAGAAACTCGCGAAACGCTTTCATCCCTTCATATTTCGCCATCCTTCTCCGCTGAATTTCCTCTTTTCCCGCCAGAACATCATCCGGAAGATAAACAAATCCCTTCAGTTCTTCAAACTCAATATCGGTAGCAATAGCCGTTGCAGCCCGATAAAGCTTGAACTCCAAAGAGTTGCTGTCTACCCTAAGATGTTCTACGAACTCTTGCGAGGTAAGATCTTCTGCCAGCGATTTCACATACTGCGAAATCGCTTCCTTCATCATAGGCTCTTCCTCGATTATCGCAGCATACGTTTCCTCTTTGATGTCCTTCTTCGCAGCTTTTTCAAAGCCACGATAAATCGCGATTCGCGGAAACAGCGTATAATCAACCGAAGCCCCGCCGGCTTCTGCGATTTTCGCCAAAATCCAACAAATCATTCCGTTCAGTGCCTGCTTCTCATCTTCTCGAAAAGCATGACTCTTGATTTCATCACTCCATCGCGGCAAAGTGGTATTCATCAGTAACATCCGAATCACACCGCCAAAATTTTTGACACCGCAAGACCACTCAGGTACTCCCATAACCATACCTCCTATTTGTCGTTGAACAGTCACAACATTGTCTATATAATTTGCACCTTCGTCATTATATCACATAATTTTATTTTATGTCAATATGTTGTCAATAAGTGTATGAATACCAAGTTACAGGTCAGACTCAAATTTATAAAGAAGGCACGAACACTGTAGGGACAGCATTCATGCTGTCCACAGAATAGGCAGAAGAATAGGACAGCATAAATGCTGTCCGTACAATAAATTGAAAAAAAATTAAAGCCGTATATAAAGGAAAGACTGACTTCTAACAATCCGGGTTATAGATCAGAATATATATCGGGACGTCGAGGACGCCGTCCCCTACAGCGTTTGTGCCGTTTTTATCAAACGGAGCCTGAGCTGTTTATTCAGAAAAAAAGAGACACTAAATCAGCTTTAATGTCTCTTTCCTGCCATAACCATTATTTAATCTTATTCCGTGGATACTTCTTGTCGGTATTTTTAACCTTCTCCATGACAATAATACTATGCTTAATATCCGTATCCGGCAAAACAATCTCTTTCATCTCGCGAATTTCGCAACCCAACAGCTTAATATGTGCCTTCGCCTCTGCTACTTCCTCTTGATACTCGGAGCCTTTCATACAAACAAATCTTCCGCCCACTTTAATAAAAGGTAAGCAATACTCCGAAAGAACTTTCAAATTTGCAACCGCACGTGCCGTTACTACATCGTATTTTTCACGATACGCAGCGTTCCTTCCAAATTCCTCTGCACGCCCATGAATCGTTTCTATATCCATAAGTCCTAACTTCTCAATCACATCCTTCAAATAAACAATTCGCTTATTCAAAGAATCTAACAAGGTCATCTTCACATTTTTTCGCACAATCTTAATCGGAATTCCCGGAAAACCGGCTCCCGAACCGATATCGATCACACTGTCATTCTCCTTAATATAGGTCGCACAAGTTAAAGAATCAATAAAATGCTTATTTAGTATTTCCTCTTCTTCGGTAATCGCCGTTAGGTTGATTTTTTCATTCCACTCTAATAACAGTTCTTGATATTTTTCAAATTGTTCCACGTGAAACAAATCCAATGCAACGCCGATTTTATGCGCTTTTTCCACTAACTTTTCTTTGTTTTGCATCGTCTCTCCCCTTTAAATTTATTTTCCTTTTTTCATTGAAAGCCAAACCAATAATACCGAAATGTCCGCCGGAGACACGCCGGAAATTCTCGACGCTTGTCCGATCGATTCCGGTTTTTGTTTATTTAACTTCTGTCTCGCCTCTAACGCCAATCCGCTGATTTCATTATAATCAATATCTTTCGGCAAAAGCTTCTTTTCCAATTTCTTAAACTGTTCAATTTGATGCATTTGTCTTTCAATATAACCTTCGTATTTCATGCAAACTTCCACTTGTTCTTTTTCTGCTCTTGTCAAAACCGGACGATTTCCGTCCACCGGTTCCAAATCATCATACTTGATTTCGCTTCTCCGCAACAAATCCGAAATGTGAATTCCCGTTTCTACCGGTGTTGCACCTTTTTCCCGCAAGATTGCATTCAACTCTTCGGTAGGAGAAAGAACAGTATTCTTTACCCTTTCAATTTCCTTTTCGATATTTGCTTTTTTCTTCAAAAACTTCTCATACCGCTCTCGCGAAATCAATCCCAATTGATAACCTTTTTCCGTCAAACGCATATCTGCATTATCCTGTCTTAAAATCAAACGATATTCTGCTCTTGACGTCATCATACGATACGGTTCATTTGTTCCTTTTGTCACCAAATCGTCAATCAAAACCCCAATATACGCTTCCGAACGATCCAATATAAACGGTTCTTTTCCCAAAACCTTGCGAGCCGCATTAATACCGGCAATAATGCCTTGTGCCGCCGCTTCTTCATAACCGGAACTGCCGTTAATTTGACCGGCAAAAAACATTCCTTCTATCGTTTTATGCTCTAAAGATAACTTTAATTGTGTCGGATTGATACAATCGTATTCAATCGCATAAGCCGGACGCATGATTTTTGCATCTTCTAGCCCTTTAATGCTGTGATATACTTCGTACTGCACATCCTCCGGCAAGCTCGAAGACATTCCCTGCACATACATTTCATCCGTATTCTCTCCCATCGGTTCGATAAAAATCTGATGCCGTTCTTTATCGGCAAAACGAACAATTTTATCCTCGATAGAAGGACAATATCTCGGTCCCGTTCCTTTGATGTTTCCGGAATACAACGGCGAACGATGTAAATTAGCTTTAATAATCTCATGCGTTTTTTCATTGGTATAAGTCAACCAACAAGGTATTTGCTCTTTTTCCAAAGCCTCATTTTCAAAGGAAAACGGCGTAATCTCTTTATCTCCCGGTTGTTCTTCGATTTCCTCAAAATGAATGCTTTTTGCATTAATTCTTGCCGGTGTTCCGGTCTTAAAACGCATTAACTCAATTCCCGCCTCTTTTAGAGACCGGGACAAATAAGTCGCCGGAAACATCCCATCCGGACCGCCGTCATAGCTGACATCCCCCAAAATAATCCGACCTTTTAAATACGTTCCGGTCGCAAGTACCACCGCTTTTACACGATATACTCCGCCCCTTGCCGTTCTTACCGATACAACCTTGTTCTCTGAAATGGTAATGTCACTGATTTCCGCCTGATTAATATCTAAATTTTCCTGTTGTTCCAACGTATATTTCATTTCCATTTGATATCTTCTTCTGTCTGCTTGCGCACGCAGAGAAAACACCGCAGGTCCTTTGGAAGTATTTAACATTTTTGATTGAATAAACGTCTTATCGGTATTTTTTCCCATTTCGCCGCCTAACGCATCAATTTCCCGCACCAAATGTCCCTTTGATGTTCCGCCGATACTCGGATTACAAGGCATATTCGCAATCGCATCCAAATTAATCGAAAAAATAATTGTTTTACAGCCTAATCTTGCAGAAGCTAATGCTGCCTCACAGCCTGCATGTCCTGCACCGATTACTGCCACATCATAATCATCAATAAAAAAATCCATAAAAAAGACCTCACAATTCGTTACTTACCCAAACAAAATCTTGAAAAAATGCCGTTTATCACTTCATCGTTCACATTTTCCCCTGTAATCTCTCCTAAATTATCCAGCAATGATTTTATATTAATCGATATTAAATCGACCGGCAAATCGAGTTTTAGAGCGTCGAGTGCTGAATCAATTTCATTAAGCGCATTATAGACTAAATTCTTATGCCGTAAATTCGACAGAATCACATCTTCACCGGTAGAAAAGTCGTTATTCCTCCACAACGATTCAATTTCTTCCTCCAAGTCCTCCAAGCCGATTTTATTCTTTGCGGAAAGATTTAAAATTTTCTGATTCTTAAAAATTTCTTTCGGATTCCATTGTTCCTCTAAATCCACTTTATTTACAATCACAATGGATTTCTTATCTTTTATCAATTCTATAATCTCGTAATCCTCTTCGGTTAAATCTCGAGATATATCAAATACTGCAATAATCATATCGGCTTGTGCAATTTCGCTTTTGGCTTTATTCACGCCGATTTCTTCAATTTTATCGGTTGTTTCCCGAATTCCCGCCGTATCTACAATACGAAGCGGAATCCCTCTTAAATTCACAACTTCTTCAATTGTATCTCGCGTCGTACCCGGAATATCGGTTACAATTGCCCTTTCTTCCTTCAATAAGGTATTCATCAAGGACGATTTTCCTACATTCGGCTTTCCCAAAATGACGGTGCGGACTCCTTCTTTGATAATACGACCTTGCTCAAACGAGGCATACATCTGTGCTAGAGAGTTTTTAGCATTTTCTAAAACGCTTTGAAGTTTCTCCCGCGTTACCTCTTCTATCTCGTGTTCCGGATAATCGATTCCCGCCTCGATTTGTATTAAAACATCATAAATATCCGTCTTAATCTCCTTTAATTTGCTCGATAAAAAGCCGTCTAACTGTTTTGCCGCAATCTGTCTTGCCAAATCCGTTTTAGAAGTAATCAAATCAATAATAGATTCCGCCTGGGCAAGGTCGATTCTCCCGTTTAAGAACGCCCTCTTTGTAAATTCACCGGGTTCTGCAATTCTCGCACCCGCCTCAATGACTTTACTTAAAATTCGATTTAATATCACAATTCCGCCATGGCAATTGATTTCTGCCACATTTTCCGTCGTATAAGAGTGTGGTGCACGAAAAAAAGACACCATTACTTCATCAATTTTCGTCTCTCCGTCCATAATATAACCGTATTTCATAATATTTGCTTTCGGCGCTAAAAGATTAAAAGAAGCATCTTTCGGTCGAAAAATCTTTGCAACTACCGAAAATGCTTCTTCTCCACTAACCCTTATAATGCCGATTCCGCCAACTCCCGGTGCCGTTGCTATTGCAGCAATTGTATTTTCTTTCATAAAAATGACTCCTACTCATAAAAAGACGCATAAAATTATGCGCCTTTTCCTTTTGTATTTTCTTTATTTCTGTTATTTCTTTTTAATCATTACTTTACGATAAGGTTCGCTTCCGACACTAATCGTTGTTACTTTTTCATCATTCTGCAATGCCGTATGAATTAACATTCTCTCATAAGGATTCATCGGCTCTAATGTAATGTTTCTTCCGTATTTGATAACATCTTTTGCTTTTTTCTGCGCCAACGCCGTTAGAGTCTCTTTTCTCTTCTCTCTGTAATTCTGTGCATCCAATTCAAATCTCTTATAATCCCCCGTTTTATTGGCAATCACATTCGTTAAAAGCTGGAGTGCATCAAGGGTTTCGCCCTTATGCCCAATAATAATTCCCATGTTTTCTCCGGAAAGATTTACGCCGATACTATCTTCTTTCTCTTCAAAAGCTGTCGTTACATTCACGCCTAAACAACTTCCCATTGTTGTTAAAAAGTTATTTACAATATCCTTTTTATTTTCTTTCACGGTAACACGCACCAAAGCCGGTTTTGCACCAATACCCAATAACCCTTTTGTCGGTTCTTCCAAAACTTCAATCTCCACATTATCTTTTGTTACATTCAATTCGGCTAAAGCTTCATTAACCGCTTCTTCCACTGTCTTCGCTGACTTTTCAATCATATTTGACATATTACTGCCTCCTTTTTTATGCAACTTTCTTCTTTTTATCCTCAGCATTTATTTTGCTCTGAGTCCATAATTGTAATAAAAATGTGATTAAGGTACTAACAAACCAATATAGTGACATTCCCAAAGGCACTTTAAATGAAATCATTAAAATCATCAACGGCATAAAAATCATCATATTTCTCTGCATTGCTTCCGCCTGTTCATTCATCTGTCCTTTACTCTTTGCTTGCTTCATACTGTATAATGACGTTAAGAATGTTGAAAATGCCGATAAAATCGGAATAATCAAAGTAGCCCATGCTTGAAGTGTGAAATTCGGTACCTGACCTAAATCAAGTCCTATAAAATTCATATTGATTAAATCGGTACGTTCATTCGCTATATAATACAACTCTTTATAAGTACCATACTCTGCATATGCCTCAATCGATTGTGTCACTTCCGGCGTCTGTATCTCAGGATACATGAACTTTACCGGTTGCGCTACCGCAAAAAACATCGCATAAATCAACGGCAATTGTATCAGCAACAGCAAACATCCCGCCATAGGATTGACCTTTCTTTCGGTATACAGTTTCTGCAATTCCATCGCCATTTTTTCTTGATTATTCGCATATTTACGCTGTATCTCTTCCATCAACGGCTGCAATTCCTGTGACTGCTTCATCGCCCTTTGTTGCTTTAAGGTTAACGGTATCAAAATTAATTTTATAAATACCGTAAATAAAATTATTGCAAGACCATAATTCAAAGTTGCATCATACAAGGAACGTAAAATCCAACCCATAGCTCTTGCAATCAAATCCATTAATGCACCCATATATCCTCCAATGACAAATAATTGTCGTTTTTTTCTTATTTGAGTGGGTCATAACCGCCTTTTGCAAACGGATTACATCGCATAATACGCCAAAATCCTTTCGCAAGACCTTTTATTATCCCATATTTTTCAACGGCTTGTCTGGTATATTCCGAACATGTCGGTTCGTAAATACAACACCCAAAGCCTTTTAACGGCGATAAATTCTTCTGATAAAATTCAATCGCTTTCAACACTAATTTTTTCACTTTAAAAACCCTTTTCAATTAAAGAATCCAGATCTTTTTTCATCAAATGAAAATTTACTTTCTCAGCCGGTAACACATTCTTCCAAACCAAAATAATGTCATATCCCTTTTCAAAAGGAAAATCCGTTAATCGAACCGCTTCTCGCAATACTCTTTTTATTCGATTTCTTTCTACCGCATTTCCCGCCTTTTTACCGACCGCAAAGCCAAATCGCAGCATATTAAGCTTAGTGGGGAAAAAATAAACTAAAAAATACTTTCCATTTACATATTTCCCCCTGCTTAATGCTCTTTTAAATTCAAAGTTCTTTTTTATTGTAATCATTAATCTCTTTCCTTATTTCAAATTATACACAAAGAACTTCTCTTTCTTTTTGTCTTCTTCTTTGAAGAACTTTTCTTCCGGCAGCTGTCTTCATTCTTGCACGGAACCCATGAACTTTTTTCATTTTTCTGTTATTTGGTTGATATGTTCTCTTCATTATTTACACCTACTTCCTTTTAACATACGGCTTATTATATAACATAATCCGCCGGCTGTCAATACTTAAAGCAATTCATTGTTACAGGTCAGTTACTGTTCAAACGTACCTTTATATATGACCTTAAATTTTTCTCAATTTATTGTAGGGACAGCATTTATGCTGTCCTGCTTTTCTGTAGACAGCATGAATGCTGTCCCTACAGTGTTTGTACCTTCTCTATAAATTTGAGTCTGAATTGTAACAGGTCAGACTATATATCGGGACGTCGAGGACGCCGTCCCCTACAATGTTGATGCCATTTTTATAAATTTAATAAGAATAAAATCATGTCGTCAAATTCAGGATACATCTATGTTACACGGTTATTTGAGCTTTCATGGCGTTATATTTTGCTTCTCCGATTCCCGATACGTTTTTAATATCCTCAATAGTCTGAAAAGCACCGTTACTTTTCCGATATTCTATGATTCTTTCCGCCATTGCGCTTCCGATTCCTTTTAAGGTTTCTAATTCTTCTTTCCCCGCTGTATTAATATTAATTTTCTTTTCACCGGTTTCGGAGGCGGACATCGCTGAAGAAAGAACCGTTTTTTGGGTTATTCCTACGGATGTCATTTCTTTTGCTTCTTTCGACGGTATTGTAATTTTCAATTCATCTGATAAAATATAAGCAAGATTTACCATTGTCATATCGGCTTGTTCCGTCACGCCCCCTGCTGCCAAAATCGCATCATTTACTCTTGCCCCTTCCTTCAATTCATATAAACCCGGCGAATTTACTTCTCCTGCCACATCCACAAAAACGGTAGTCGTTACAATTTCTGGAATCGGCTGTACATCAATGTTTCCGTCGATTTTATCAATTTCTTTGATTATCTCATTTTTTTTATAATTCTTATAAAGTAATTGATAAAGAATTGCCGATATCATAAGTAAAGTCGTAACAACCATTACAATAATCTTTTTCTTTGTCATTTTTTTCCACCTCTCCGGACTATTGTAAGTTGTTTTCCAAATTTTGTCAATCGTTTTGGAGGTATTTATGAAAAAAATTTTAATGATACTTTCCTTGCTTTTTTTAATTTCTTTTAGTTATGCTGCAACACCAAACTTTGATGTATACAGCAATACAGCGATTCTAATTGATGCAAAAAGCGGGAATGTCTTATTCGAAAAAAACGCAAATCAAAAAGCCTATCCGGCAAGTACCACAAAAACCTTAACCGCATTGATTGCGTTGGAAAAAATTTCAGATTTAGAGGAAGAAATTATTCCTTCTCACCAAGCGGTTTTCAGCGTTCCGACAGGAAGTTCGATTGCCTACTTCTCAGAAAACGAAAAATTAACGGCAGAACAAGTCCTATACGGACTCATGTTACCTTCCGGAAATGACGCGGCAAATATCTTGGCAGAACATATTTCCGGTTCTAATGCAGAGTTTGCAAAACTCATGAACGAAACCGCAAAGCGTTTAGGTGCGGAAAACTCTAACTTTGTGAATCCGAGTGGACTTCACGACGATATGCATTACACAACCGCCGCCGATATGGCAAAAATCGCTTTTTCTGCAATGCAAAACCCAAGATTTCGAGAAATTGTTTCCCGGTCAGAATACACCGTCCCGCCGACAAATGTTTCTTCCAAATCGAGAACCTTTCGAACGACAAATAAATTATTAACACCCGGAGAATATTATCTTGAATACGCAACCGGCATTAAAACCGGTTATACCACGCAAGCCGCAAATTGTTTAATTGCTTCTGCGTCAAAAGACGGTGTCGATTTAATCTCGGTTGTTCTTGGCGGCAACAATATTCCGGTAGGAAAATCCGCTGTTTATACCGATACGCTGAATTTATTTCAATTTGGATTTAATAACTACTTTAATAAAGTACTAATTGAAAAAGATACCTTTGTTAAAACCATTACCCCAAAGAAAGCCGGAAAAACAGAACTGAATCTTATTACGGAAAATGAAATTAATATCACCCTTGAAAACGGGGATACATCAATATTTGAAGAAAATATCACCCTAAACGATAACATTGTTGCCCCGATCAAAAAAGGAGATGTTTTAGGAACCATTTCTTACTCAAAAGACGGAACCGTTATCGGGTATTCCAATCTACTGGCGGATAAAGATATCGCTAAAGAACCTTGGTACAGCGTTTTAGGCAGAATTCTTGCTACGATTTTACTTGGATTGCTTTCTTTGGTTGTTTGTGTTATACTGTTAGGTGTGATATTGCGTATTTATAATGAGATTCGAAAAAGAATTAAAAGACGCAGAAAGGGTAATCGGTGATAAAAATGGGATGGTTTGATAAATTTACGGATGGTGCAATGAAATTTCTAAATGGTGTAGTAGATGCCTTTCAGCCTACAAACGATGCTACTTGTGCGAAATGTATTAAATGCAGACAATGCGTTAAAACATTATCGATCGGGCAAAGAAGAATTTTTACTTGTCCTGCTGTAGACGATGGTATTTGCGATGACGAATACATTGATTCTATTTTACCGTCGGTAAACGACCCAAGTAAATGGCCGGAATACTTAGAAGCTTATCTAAAAAATCGCGAGACGATTTACGAATATATCTATAACTCCGGTGTAAGCTACGTGGAGTCTTCTCTCCCGTTAGTATATGAAGATTATACGCCGATAACAACTTTTGAAGGCTTAAAATATTGTTATAAAGCAATAGAATGCCCCAAATTCCGTCCTTTTATCGACACAAATAATATTATGAATATAAATGATATGTTAGTTTCCTCTAATTTTCCGGAAATTCAAGATTTTCAGTCCCTCTCCGTAGAAGATAAAATGAAACTTACCGGAAGGTCTGATTGGTAAACAGCTGAATAAAAACCCCCCCAACAATAACGAGCGAAGCTCATTGTTTGGTCCGGGAACCTTGTTGTTTTCACAATAAAAACCCGAACGCTTTACGATTGTGTTCGGGTTTTTATTATTGTCTCTTTTTTCAAAACATATTCTTTTCTCATACTCTCATCTCAAGCCTCATTTTATCTGCGATCATCGCAATAAATTCACTGTTTGTTGGTTTGCCTTTTCCTATATTAATGGTATAACCGAATACATTTTGCAAGGTATCCAATTTCCCTCTGCCCCATGCTACTTCTATTGCATGGCGAATCGCTCTTTCCACTCTGCTTGGCGTTGTCTTATACTGACTTGCTACGGCAGGATACAAACTCTTTGTTACTCCTCCTAAGATATCCGAATCCTCAATGGCAAGTAATATCGCGCTTCTCAAATATTGATGCCCTTTGATATGCGCCGGTACTCCGATATCATGCATAATATTGGTTACTTCTTTCTCTACATCGTCTGCCGAAATTTCATCGGAATAATCCGCAAACGTTGATGTATCCCGGTTTTTCTCAGCACTAACAACACGTCTGATTCGATTTGCTAACGCAGAAAGATCAAATGGTTTTAACATAAAGCAGTAAGCACCTAAAGAAATAGCTTCTCGTGTCATCTTTTCCTGCGAAACAGCCGACAAAATCAATACAATCGGTCGTTTTGACAAATTCGCTTTATTAATGGCTTGCATTACTCCTATTCCGTCTACATACGGCATAATCATATCCAAAACCACAACATCCGGTGTATTTTCCATAATCATTTTGAGTGTTTCATTTCCGTCATTTGCAACTCCAACTACACGAAAATCATCCTGTTCCGACAGGTACTCTTCTAAAACATCTGTAAACTCTTTATTATCATCAGCGATTAAGATACTAATTTCCTTGTCCAAAACAAATTCCCCCTCATTTTTTTTCGCCAAAACACGTTTCTATTATATAAAAGGGAAATAGATAAAATCAATAGTGAAAATAGCACAATAACAATCTTTTCGTCGCTTTTTTACGACAAAATATTCATAATAAGTTGTCCGTTTGATAATTTATCCATATCTTCTTCAAATTTTTCTTTTTCTTCCACAGGGATTTCCACAACCACTTTTACCCTATCGGAAAACACAATCTCTGTTTTTCTTTCATTTTTTTCTAAAAAATGAAGAAGTTTATCTTTTTGTGCATAATCGCAACAAATTTCAAATTTCATTGTTTCCTTTATTTCGATAATTTCCGCTTCTTCCAATCCGGCAAGTGCTGCTTTGGTATAAGCACGTACCAGCCCGCCTTTTCCTAAAAGAATCCCTCCAAAATAACGTGTTACAACAATCAGCACATCAATTAACTTCTTCCTTTCCAAGACGTTAAAAACGGGAAATCCTGATGTACCCTGCGGTTCACCGTCATCACTAAACTTGTTGAAATTACCGTTGATGCGATACGCATATACATTATGCGTTGCATCCCAGAACTCTTTTCGTACTTTATTTAATATTTCTTCCGCTTCTTCTTTGGAATGTACCGGAAATACGCTCGCAATAAAGCGAGATTTCTTCTCTACAACCTCCGCTTTTCCTTCTTTTTTTATTGTAATAATAGGAAAACCCCCTTTTCTACACTTCCAATTGGGCGTATTTCGCCATTAAGCGTTTCATTCCGGCATTTTCAAACATAATTTCCAACATTAGGTCATCGTTTTCCGGCGTAATATTCGTAATAACACCCGCTCCGAAACGTTTATGCATAACAAATTTTCCTTTCTCAAATACCGATAAATCGTTATTTACCTGCGTTGCAGAAATTTTATGTCCTCCGATACGATCTAAATAATTTGACGCAGCAACAGGACGAGTCACTTGCGACTTTTGCGGCATATATCCAATATGATTTAACGCATAATGGTTTGCTTCTTCAAAGTCCGAACTTAATTTCTCATACTTTTGATACCCTTCCATTAACTCTTCCGGTATTTCTTCAATAAATCGAGAAGGTGCATTGCAAGAGGTGTTTCCAAATAACGTTCTCATTCGCGAACAGCTGATGTACAGCTTCTCTCGTGCTCTTGTGATTCCCACATAACAAAGACGTCGTTCTTCTTCAATATCCTCATCACTTCCGATAGAACGATATCCCGGGAAAACCCCCTCTTCCATTCCGGGAATAAAGACAACCGGAAACTCTAAACCTTTTGCACTATGAATAGTCATAAGCGTGATATAATCACTATCTTCGCTGTTTTCATCCATATCGGTTACCAAGGCAATATTCTCTAAGAAATCCGATAAGTTTGGTGTTTCCGCTTCTCTTTCATATTCTTCCGCTACCGCAATAAATTCCATGATATTTTCAATTCTTGTCTGATTCTCTATCGACTCTTCATTCCTTAGAACATTGATGTATCCTGTCTTTTCGAGGATTGTTTTGATTAGTTCCGATACCAAATGTTCTCCGTCGTTTGCCAGTAACGAAAACTCTTTTATCGATTCCGTAAATTCTCGAATGGCTGCCACCGAACGGGAAATGTCAGGGATATCCTGAATATGATCTAACACATACCAACAGTTTACCTCATTTTGATTCATATATTTCTGAATATTGTCCATCGACGTCTTTCCGATTCCTCTTTTTGGCTCATTGATAATACGTTTTAAGCTGACAAAATCAGCAGGATTATAAATAAAACGCAAATAAGCGATAATATCTTTAATTTCCTTTCTATCATAGAATTTCATTCCGCCGACTACTTTGTACGGTAGTGCTTCACTCATTAAATAATCTTCAATGATTCGAGATTGCGCATTAATTCGATAAAGTACACCAAACGAGCGATAATCACGCTGTTCTTTTTCATGCAAATATTTAATCTGATCGATAATATATCTTGCTTCTTCTCTTTCGTTTTCCGCACGATTAAACTGAATTTTCGATCCGGAACCGTTTTCTGTCCACAACTTTTTGGATTTTCTTCCGACATTATTCTTAATTACCTCGTTCGCAGCATTTAAAATATTTGCCGTAGAACGGTAATTTTGCTCTAGTTTAATGACTTTGGCTCCCGGAAAGGTTTGTTCGAATTCCAAAATATTTCTCATATCCGCACCGCGGAACGCATAAATACTCTGGTCATCATCACCAACCGCACAAATATTGCCGAAACCGGCCGCTAACATACTTACTAAAGTAAACTGTGCCGGATTGGTATCCTGATACTCATCAATTAAAATATACCGAAATTTATTCTGATAAAAAGAAAGTACCTCAGGGTTTTCCATAAACAGGCGAATCGTTTGCATAATTAAATCATCAAAATCAAGCGCATTTTCGTTTTTTAGCTTCTTTTGATATAACTCATATACTAATGCTACCTTAGAGAGACGAAAATCGGCCTGATAACGTTTTGTGTATTCCTCCGGCGATAACAAATTGTTTTTGGCACGACTGATTTCGCTTAACAAATATCCTTGCGGATAATTTTTATCATCAATGTTTAATTCTTTTTGACATTCTTTTATCAATGTTTTTTGGTCAGCGGCATCTAAAATGACAAAATTCTTGTCATATTGAATTTTATCGATATCATAGCGTAGAATTTTTACACACAAAGAGTGGAAGGTGCTGATCCATGTTTCTTCCGCCGTTTTTCCAAGTAGGGAAGTAACACGTTCTTTCATTTCTTTTGCTGCTTTATTGGTAAAGGTAATCGCTAAAATGTTATAAGGCTTTACTTGCTTTTCCGAAATCAAATAAGCAATTCGATAGGTAAGAACTCTTGTTTTTCCGGAACCTGCTCCGGCAATTACAAGAAGAGGACCTTCTGTTGTTTGTACTGCTTCCTTTTGTGGTGCGTTTAAATTCTCAAAATCAATCATCTTCTTTGTTTCCTTTCTGTATTTGTATTTATTTACGAATTAGATTATGGCTCAATTTCGGGGCGTCGAGGACGCCGCCCCCTACAATTAACCTTCGACAAAGTCCAAAATAGTAATAATAATCTTATATAACATAATTTTTTACATCATAATTATTATTCAAATATTATTCGGCTTCCGCTATATCGGATTTTATATCATAATTGTTTAGTCGTCAATAGTGTTCGAACAAAAGTTCTGTGGATATTTAAATTTTTATCCACATTTATATTGAAAACCCGTAAATTTTCTGATATATTGTATTTGCTTAGTATTTAATTGATTTTATCAACATTTAATTAACAACGTCTAATACTATATTTCACGAAAGATAAAATTTCAAAGCTTTTGTTTATGCGTTATCAACACTTGTGGATAAAATTGTGGATAACTTAATAGTTTTTCCAATATCGATGCAATTTATTCATAATAAGGCTTTGAAGTTTTTTTATTGTAAAAATTTTTAATATTTAAACTTTTTTTTGGAAGGGGATTAAAATGTCACAAATTTTACAATCCGATTGGGAAAAAATATTAGACTGTTTAAAAGGAGAAGTAACGGCAATCAGCTTTAATACTTGGATTGCGGATTTGAAACCGCTTTATGTGGAAAATAATTCATTTTTTATTCAAGTTCCGTCTGATTTTCATAGGACAAACATTCAGTCAAGATTTCATGACTTATTGAAAAATACCGTTAAATTTGTTACCAATCAGGATTATGAAATAAAATATCTCATTCCGGATGAAGCAAAAAAAGAAGTTGAAACAAAAATGCCGGGTGTGAAACCGGCCGACCAAAGTTCTACCGGATTAAACCCGCGTTACATATTTGAAAATTTTGTGGTAGGTAATAACAACCGCTTTGCACATGCAGCTTCTTTAGCGGTAGCGGAAGCACCTGCAAAAGCGTACAACCCGCTGTTCTTATATGGCGGTGTGGGACTTGGCAAAACCCATTTGATGCACGCAATCGGACACTACATTTTACAACAAAACCCAAGTCAAAAGATTCTTTATATCACATCTGAAAAATTTACGAATGATTTTATCAACGCCATTAAGGAACAAGCGACGGAAGGAAATAACGCGTTTCGAAATCGGTATCGTAATGTAGATGTACTATTGGTGGATGATATTCAATTTATTGCAGGAAAAGAGGGAACACAGGAAGAATTTTTCCACACCTTTAATGCTCTTTATGAAGCCAATAAACAGATTATTATCTCCAGCGATCGTCCGCCAAAGGATATTGAACCGTTGGAAGATCGTTTACGTTCTCGTTTTGAATGGGGCTTAACAGCTGACGTTCAAACGCCGGATTACGAAACTCGAATTGCAATTTTAAGAAAGAAAGCACAGTTGGATCGTATTGAAGTGCCGGATGAAATTAACGCATTTATCGCAGAGAGAATCGATACCAATATTCGTGAATTGGAAGGTGCGTTAAATAAAATTTTAGCGTTGGCACATTTAAATAATGAACCGGTTACGTTAGAGATTGCGATGCAAGCATTAAAAGATATTACAAATATAAAAACTAAGAACATTACGATTGATTTGATTCAAGATGTCGTTGCAAAATACTTTAATATCAAAGTGGAAGATTTAAAAGGAGTAAAGAGAAACGCGGATATTGCCTATCCAAGACAAATTGCCATGTATCTTTGCCGAGAAGTGGCAAACTTATCTTTACCGAAAATCGGATTTGAATTCGGCAAAAGAGATCATACAACGGTAATCCACGCTTGCAATAAGATTTCAAAGGATATTAACGAGAAAAAAGAATTAAAAAATACCATTGATGAAATAAAAAAGAACTTATTGTATTAAGAGGATTTTTATCCACAGTTTCCACAATAGCAAAAAACGTGATTTTATGCGGTTCCTGCAATCTGTAAACTGCGAATAATTTGATTTTCAGGTTATCCACATTTGGGTGTGAATGGGGAGTTGAAAACTTGTTAATAAAAAGTTTTTCACAATGTTAAAATTCTTTGTGGATAAATTTTGAAAAGTTATTCTCATTTTTTCCACGTTCAAATTTTGCTGATAGGTTGGAAAATTGCAGTTATCCACATAATTCACATTACTAATACTATTAATACTTAATAATATTTATTTAAAATAAAAAAAGAAGATTTTTTCAATTTAGAACAAAAGAGTAAACCTAAAAATCAAATATTGGTGTAGGGACAGCATTTATGCTGTCCACAGAATAGGCAGAAAGCAGGACAGCATGAATGCTGACCCTACAAAAATATTTAATGCAGCCTATCAATAATAGTTCTAATAAAAGAATTTATATAAAACAGGAGGTATATTATGAAGTTTTCAGTGGAAAAAGAGAAACTATTGGTTGGTATTAATGCAGCACAAAAGGCAGTAGCAGGAAAAACTACTATGCCGATGTTGGAGTGCTTTCATTTAGAAGCAAAAGAAAGTATGGTGATTATAACCGCAACGGATTTGGATTTGGGAATTGAGTATTATTTAGATGCGGAAATCAGTGAAGTAGGAGAAGCTACAGTGGATGCCAAGATGTTTTCTGAGATTATTCGAAAATTGCCGGATAGCAGTATTGAGATTTCAACGAATGAGCAAAATTTACTGATTATAGAGTGTGAAGGTTCATTATTTAAGGTGGTTACGGTAGATAGCGGAGATTTTCCTGTTTTACCGGAAATTAATGCGGAACAATCGTTAAAAATCAGTCAAAATATTTTAAAAGATATGATTCGTAAAACGATTTTTGCGGTTGGAATTGATGAAACCAGACCGGTTTTTACTGGGTGTTTAATTGAGAAAAACGGAAATGTTTTAAATATGGTTGCGTTGGACGGATTTCGTCTTGCATTACAAACCAAACACTTGGAAGAAGAAAGTACAGCTGATTTTAAGGCAATTATTCCGGGAAGAACCTTAACGGAGATTTCCAAGATTCTACAAGATTCGGATGAGCCTATTACGATCGGTGTGGAAAAGAATCAAGGTTTGTTTGAAATGTCAAATTGTAAGGCAGTAACACGTGTCTTGGAAGGTGAATTTTTGGATTACAGACAAGCGATTCCGAAGGAGAAGGAATTACGTGTAACGGTAGATCGTAATGTATTGTTAAGTTCTTTGGAAAGAGCGGCTGTTATGTCACGAGATGATAAGCAATTCCCGATTAAAATTACCATTGCGGATTCTTTAATGGTAATTCAATGTGCGGTTCAATCAGGAGATGTTCGAGAGGAAGTTGTAGTAGAAAGCATCGGAAAGAATTTGGAAATCGGCTTTAATCCGAAGTATTTAATTGAAGCGGTAAAGGCAATTGATGATAAAACGATTAGCTTGGATTTCGGTTCTTCCATTTCTCCTTGTATTATGCGTCCGTTGGAAGGGGAAGAATATACTTATATGATTTTGCCGGTAAGAATTTAGTACCTTTTACTGCAAACGTTGATGTATCGCGAATTTGATGGAGGTATCTTTTTGTGATTATTGATACAATTGAATTAAAAAATTACAGAAGTTATTCGGAAAAAAGAATGGAATTGTCTCCTAAAACGAATGTTTTCTGGGGAAATAATGCACAAGGAAAGACAAATATATTAGAAGCGGTCTATTTATCTGCAATAGGCCGTTCTTTTCGTACCAGAAAAGACTCGGAATTAGTAAAAAAGGGGCAGGAGTTTGCTTCGGTTACGGTAGAAGCTTCGCTGAAAGATCGCAAAAAACGAGTGAATATCGTTCTTTCCGAGAATGGAAAGAAACAAGTAAAAATTAACGATATTAAGCAACAGAAGCTAAGTGCTTTGTTTGGAAATATATTGATTGTTTTGTTTTCTCCGGAAACTTTGAATTTTGTGAAAGGGGATCCGGGGGAGAGAAGAAAGAATTTTGATCTTTTAATTAGTCAGTTAAACCCGGGATACATCTACGTTTTACAGGAATATTATAAAATTTTGGAACAGAAAAATAATTTATTAAAAACAAAAAGGGAACACCTTCCGTCTTTAGAAGCGGATATTTGGGATGAGAAGTTGGCGATGGCGAATATAAGAATTAAAAAAATTCGTGAGGAGAATATTCAAAAAATTTCTCCGCTGTTTCAAGATTATCATTTACAAATGTCGGAAAAGAAAGAGGATGTACAGCTTGTCTATAAGACGCAGATTCCGGATCGCGAAGAGGAATGTTTGGCGTTAATAAAATCGAAAAGGGAAAAGGATATTTTTCGTGGTTTTACATCGGTGGGGATTCATCGGGATGACTATTTGATGAGCATTAATGAGATGCCGTTAGGAAACTTTGGTTCGCAGGGGCAGATTCGGACGGCTGTGTTGGCATTAAAATTGGCAGAAAAAGATTTGGTTTTTCAAGAAAAGGGAGAAATGCCGGTTTTATTATTGGATGATGTCATGTCAGAGTTAGATCGAGAAAGAAGAGAATTTTTATATGAAAAGCTAAAAAACTGTCAGGTGTTGATTACCTGTACGGATGAATTGATCGGGAAAGAGGTAAAAAGTTTCTATATAGAGAAGGAAGTGTAAGGCAGGATACATCAATATTTCAGCCGAGTAATACGAAGATTAGGCAGCAAAGTAACGTATTATTTTCTCCTTCTTTTTCGGTAAAAATAATGTAAATTAGAACGACGAGAAGAATGTCGTCAAATTCAATCTTTCTGCCTAAGATTTTTTCAATCGGTTCCAATACAGTAGATAGGGAACGAAGTGTTTTGTCAAAAAAAGCATTTTTCTTGTCCTGTCTATTGTTTTTTTCTTGTGAATGATGCGGAGGAGGTGTCGCTACCTGAGGTGTTATCTCTTTAGAAGGCGCAGATGAAGCAGAGTTTGGTCTATGTAGTGTTTTTTTATAGGGAAAAATCGGGTTGGATTGATAGTGCGAGTAGTAATTCATTACGAGACCTCCTAACTTTCATTGTCTTCCGTTTCGTTTAGTGCATTAAATAGTTTAAATGCATTAATCATCATCATGATTTTTTCACATTGATCGATTTTTTTCTGTCGTTTTTCGTTAAGGTAAGGTTTTAACGAATTGAGTAATGAGGTATCTTTGGAGTCTTCTGAGGAATTTGTGATATCGGAAAAGAGAGAAAAAATTTCGGAAAAATCATTTTCTTGCGAATTATTTTCTTGTTCCGGTTCATCCACTTTTCTCACCGCCTGTTATTTTTTTCAAAATTTGAAATTTGTTTATCGATTTCTTGGGTATTTATTTTGTCGAGATTTAATTTATCGATGGCGCTTTTGATTTTTGCGGTATCCTGCCCTACCAGTTTGGCTACTTTTTCGTTATCAAGCATTTTTTTGAGAGCGTCTTTATCCTTTGTTTTTAAGATTTCCTTTGCTTTTTCAAGATTTTCGTTTAATTCTTTTTTTGGCATTTTAGAAAGCATTGCCGATAGATTTTTTATCATTTTGTCAGTCATAGAGATTCCTCCCGGTTAATAGTTATGATACATAAACCATAGTATGCAAAGGGAAGAAAATTGTTTCCGAATTTTGAGAATTTGCAGGTACCGTTCAGACATATTTTTTCTATATGGGGAAAATGTTAGAATTATATATTTTTTGTTGAATATTGCTTTTCCCTTTGTTATAATGGAAATGGTTTGATTTTAGGGAATTAGGAGGCGTAAAAATGGCAGAGAAAAAGTGTTGTTGTTGTGAGTTAAACTCGGAAAAGTTGAAAAGATTGGATCAGATTATCGAAGAACACAAAACGATGGAAGGTGCTTTGATTCCGGTTCTTCATGAAGCACAAGAGCTATTCGGGTATTTGCCGGAACAAGTTCAGCAGAAAATTGCAACAGGTCTTGGTTGCAGCTTAGCGGAAGTTTTTGGGGTTGCGACATTTTATTCAAGATTTACATTGGAACCGAAGGGAAAGTACAATATTCAGGTTTGTTTAGGTACCGCTTGCTATGTAAAAGGGGCAGATAAGGTTTTGGAAAAATTGGAACAGTTGCTTGGCATTAAAGCAGGACAAACGACGGAGGATGGTAAGTTTTCCATTCAGGATACCAGATGTGTCGGTGCTTGCGGACTTGCACCGGTTATGGTGATTAATGATGAAGTTTACGGAAAGATGACGCCGGATATGGTAGAAGGCATTTTGGCGAAATACAATTAATCGAGAAAAGAAGGAGTTGAGAGATTTGAAAACGATAAAAGAATTGGATGAAATTCGAAAAAGCGTATATGAGAAAGTAAAAACGCGTGTGGGAGTGGAATCAAAAACAGAGAAAAAGAGTATTTTGGTTTGTGGCGGTACGGGATGTACTTCTTCGAAATCTCCGAAAATTGTAGAAGAATTGGAAAAAGGAATTCGTGAAAGACATTTAGAGGATAAAGCGGAAGTTATCAAAACCGGTTGTTTCGGTCTTTGTGCGAAGGGTCCGATTATGATTATTTATCCGAGAGAAACCTTTTATACAATGGTGAAACCGGAGGATGTAGAGGAAATCTTAACGGAGGATATTGAAAAGGGAAATGTGGTAGAACGTTTATTGGCGAAGGATATCGAGACGGAAACTTTGGCACATACGTTACATGAACTTGGATTTTATAAGAAACAACATCGTTTGGCACTTCGCAATTGCGGAAGAATTAATCCGGAGAATATTGATGAATATTTGGCGTTTGACGGTTATAAAGCTTTAGAGAAAGTTTTGTTAGAGATGACACCAAGTGAGGTTATTGATACCGTTTTGAAGTCCGGTATTAGAGGAAGAGGAGGCGCCGGATTCCCGACGGGAAGAAAGTGGGCTTTTGCGGCAAATGTGGAAGCGGATCAAAAATATGTTTGCTGTAATGCAGACGAAGGCGATCCGGGAGCGTTTATGGATCGTAGTGTCTTGGAAGGAGATCCGCATTCGGTATTGGAAGCGATGGCAATTGCGGGATATGCGATTGGCTCAAATCAAGGATACATCTATGTTAGAGCAGAATATCCGATTGCTGTAAACCGTTTAAAAATTGCGATTGCACAGGCAAAAGAATATGGTGTGTTGGGAAGTAATATTTTCGGTACGGATTTTGAGTTTAATATTGATATTCGTTTAGGGGCGGGAGCGTTTGTTTGTGGAGAGGAAACCGCTTTAATGACTTCGATTGAAGGAAAAAGAGGAGAACCTCGTACAAGACCGCCGTTCCCTGCGGTGAAGGGACTTTTTGGAAAACCGACAATTTTGAATAACGTAGAAACGTTAGCAAATATTCCGGAAATTATTTTGAAGGGTGCAGAGTGGTTTTCTTCCATTGGTACGGAGAAGAGTACCGGTACAAAGGTGTTTGCGGTTGGCGGAAAAATCAATAATACCGGTTTAGTGGAAGTTCCGATGGGAATTACGTTAAGAGAAATCGTATATGACATCGGTGGCGGAATTCCGAACGGGAAAGCGTTTAAGGCGGCTCAGACAGGCGGACCTTCCGGCGGATGTATTCCGGCGAGTCACTTGGATACGCCGATTGATTATGATTCTTTGATGCAAATCGGCTCTATGATGGGGTCCGGTGGACTAATTGTTATGGATGAAGATAACTGTATGGTTGATATCGCAAAATTCTTCCTGGAGTTTACCATTAGTGAGTCTTGCGGAAAATGCCCTCCTTGCCGAATCGGAACGAAGAAGATGTATGATATCTTAGATCGCATTACAAAAGGATTGGGTGAAGAAGGGGATATTGAAAAATTAGAGGAATTAGCGCAAAATATTAAGAAATCAGCGTTATGCGGATTGGGTCAAACTGCTCCAAATCCGGTGTTGAGCACTATTAAGTACTTTAGAGAGGAATATGAGGCACATATTAAGGAGAAGAGATGTCCTGCCGGTGCTTGTAAGAATCTCGTACAGTATAAAATTAACGAAGAAAAATGTAAGGGTTGCAGTATGTGTGCAAGAAATTGTCCGGTTTCTGCTATTTCGGGTGAAGTAAAATCACCGTTTAAGATTGATCCTCAGAAGTGTATTAAGTGCGGATTGTGTATGCAGAAGTGTCCGTTTAAAGCGATAGAAAAGAAATAAAGGGGGGAAAAAGAATGGGAAAAGTGAATATTACGATTGATGGTGTAAATATAGAAGCGGAAGATAATTTAACGGTGTTGGAAGCTGCGAAACAAGCGAATATTGATATACCGACTTTGTGTTATTTGAAGAAGATTAATAAGATTGGCGCTTGCCGTATTTGTTTGGTTGAAGTGAAAGGGGCGCGTGGACTTCAGGCGGCTTGTTCTTATCCTGTTTCGGAAGGTCTTGTGGTAAGAACCAATACCAAGGAGATTATGGATGCAAGGCGTTCGACATTAGAGTTGATTTTATCGAATCATAAGAAGAATTGTTTGAGTTGTTCGAGAAATACCGATTGTGAGTTACAAGCTTTGGCGGATCGTATGGGTGTCGGCGATGTGGTATATGAAGGAACGGCGGAGGATGAAATTGATGATTTGTCTACTTCGATTGTAAGAGATAATTCAAAATGTGTTCTTTGCAGAAGATGTGTTGCGGTTTGTAAGAATGTACAGACGGTTGGTGCGATTGATGTGGCTTATCGCGGAATGAATTCTAAGATTACGCCGGCGTTTAATAAATCGCTTGGAGAAAGTAATTGTATTAATTGTGGTCAGTGTGTTGCGGTTTGTCCGGTTGGAGCACTTACCATTAAGTATAATATTGATCGTGTTTGGGATGCGATTAATAACGAGGAAATGCACGTTGTTGTGCAGACGGCTCCTGCCGTAAGAGCGGCTTTGGGAGAAGAGTTTGGATTACCGATGGGAGAAGCAGTTACCGGAAAGATGGTGGCAGCATTAAGAAGAATGGGCTTTGATAAAGTGTTTGATACGAATACCGGGGCTGATTTTACTATTATGGAGGAAGGTACGGAGTTTATCGAGAGATTAAAATCCGGTAAAAATTTACCTTTGATTACTTCTTGCAGTCCGGGATGGGTAAAGTTTGCCGAGCATAATTTCCCGGAATTGATTCCGAATTTGTCTTCGGCGAAATCTCCGATGTCGATGTATGGGGCTTTGCTTAAGAGCTACTACGCAAAGAAGAATAATATCGATCCTTCTAAGATTTTTGTTGTGGCAGTGATGCCTTGTACGGCGAAGAAGTTTGAGTGCGAGCGTCCGGAGTTAAGTGCAACAGGGTATCCGGATATAGACGCGGTTATTACGACGGTTGAGCTTGCGAAGATGATTAAGCAGTCGGGTATCATGTTTGAGAATTTGGAAGACGAAATGTTTGATGAACCTTTTGGAGAAGCAAGTGGTGCGGCGACGATTTTCGGTACTTCCGGAGGTGTTATGGAAGCGGCAATTCGTACCGTTACAGAAGTTTTAGAGAATAAGTCAATTGATAAGATTGAGTATGAAGAAGTTAGAGGAAATGAGACGATTAAAGAGGCGGAACTTTCCATTGCCGGACAGAAAGTGAAGATTGCGGTTGTAAGCGGTCTCGGAAATGCGAGAAAGTTGATGGAACTTGTGAGAGACGGAAAGGTTGATTATCAATTTATTGAGGTGATGGCTTGCCCGGGTGGTTGTATTATGGGTGGCGGTCAGCCGAGAAAGATTGTAAAAGAGAAAGCGGGAATTGATGTTAGGGGAGAGAGAAGAAAGGCTCTTTATAATGAGGATAAGAGACTTCCTCATCGTAAATCGCATCAAAATCCTTACGTGAAACAGGTTTATGAAGAATATTTGGAAAAGCCGGGTAGTGAGAAGGCACATCATTTGTTGCATACGCATTATACGGAACGATAGAGTTTGGAGTGCGGACCTTGAAAAAGGTCCGCACTTTTATGGCCTGATAGTTAGAACCTTTTATGGCCTGATAGTTAGAACCTTTTATGGCCTGATAGTTAGAACCTTTTATGGCCTGATAGTTAGAACCTTTTATGGCCTGATAGTTAGAACCTTTTATGACCTTTTTACATATTATGGTGTAGGGGCGAGTTTATGTGGAATCGTTGTTGGAATTCTTGTTGTTGCAGAGGATGCGGAAATTGTTGTTGTCGCGGTTGTAACAGGTGTTGTAATTCCTGTTGTTGCGGAAATGATTGTTGTGATATGGTGACTCCGTTATTGTTTTGGTTGTTGCGGGATATGACGAGGTGTTGTCGTTGTTGCTCTTGTGTGAATCGATATGAACGTTTTCGGTGTTAATGTAAAGAAAAAGATAAAAAATGAAACGCAGGATACATCTGCGTTTCATTTTGTTTTCAAATAAATTATACAAATAAAGAGATAAATATCTTAATCGGAAAATAGAGTAAAGCAAAGTAGGCAAGGTACATCAGAATTTTTTTGATTAAGGCTGTGTTCATTTTTTATCAACGCCCTTTCACAATATAGATATCTATAGTATACATTATTTTTTGAAAAAAAGCCATACTAATTTGTGATTTCGTGGAATAAGTGATATTAGGCAGTCTAAAATTGTTGCAAATATATCGGGACGTCGAGGACACCGTCCCCTACAATGACGGCACAAACACTGTAGGGACACAATTTATTGTGTCCGGAAATAGGCAGATGCTTAGAATTAGGACACAATAAATTGTGTCCCTACAAACCACATTCTGCGAATTTAATAAGGATGGTGCGTATGGGGAAAAATGTTTTGATTTCAGCAATTACGACGGTTGTTATGATGTTTTTGATTTTGGTTGGTGTGGATAGTTGGATTAAACCGGTGCAGCCAAAGGTGGATTCGGATTTGACACAGTTGTCGGGGGAGACGAAGCAACTTTCGCAGATTGAAGTTGAAGGAGAGAATCCTGGAAATACGGTTATTTCTACTGCTTCTGTTGTCGGGATTGCGGTGAAACAAAATTCGGGGAGTAAATTAGCGGCGGTTTTGGATAATATTTGGAGCGTAGGAAGCGGATGTATCCTGAATTCGAGAGGATACATTGTGACAAATTATCACGTAATCGGAAGAGAGACGGATGAGATTTATGTGACGCTGTATGGCGGAGATGTAGTAACCGGAAAAATGATTTGGGAAAGTCCTGAGTTGGATTTGGCTGTGATTAAAATTCCTGTGGCGGGACTTCCGAGTATGACGCTTGGGGATTCGGACGCAGTTCGTGTCGGAGAACGGGCAATTGCAGTTGGAAATCCGTTGGGTTTTGAGTTTCAGCGAACGGTGACAGCCGGTGTGATTAGTGGTTTGAATCGTACCGTTTCCTCGAATGGTATCTTTATGGAGGATTTGATTCAAACAGATGCGAGTATTAATACCGGAAATAGCGGAGGACCGTTATTTAACGGAAAGGGTGAATTGATAGGGATTAATACAATTAAGGTAGAATCGGCGGAGGGAATGGGATTTGCGATTCCAATCAATCAGATTAAACCGATTATTGCGAAGATTATAGAAAACGGAAGCTTTAAAGAACCTTATTTCGGAATTGCAGGATATGATAGAGAGATGACGGCGAATATGGCGTCGGAGATTTATGTTGCTAAGGGAATTTATGTGGACTCTGTGGATAAAAACAGTCCTGCGGAAAAAAGCGGCATAAAAAGCGGGGATATTTTATTGACAATGAATGAGCAAGAAATTAATACATTGTGCAAATTAAGAGAACTTCTGTTTGCAAGAGAAATCGGAGAGATTGTAACGTTTCAAGTAAAGCGTGGAGAAGAATTGATGGAAGTAAAGGTTTTGTTAAGTGAAAAAGTGTGAATATTGTTGCAACAGAACGGATTTTCGAACTGTGGAAATTTCCTTGGAGTTTGAATATTGGGGAAAATCGCTTGTGGATAAATTTAGGGTAAAACTAAAGTTATCCACAGTTTTTTGTGAGTTATACACAAAAACTGTGGATAAAATGTTGTTAAGATGTTGATAGTTAGTGGATATTTATATTCTTTGATTGGATTTTTTTATCCACAGCTCTTGTGAATAATGTGGAAAAAACAGAAAACAGCGGAATGCCAAGTAGGATACCGGGGATGCCGTACAAGCCACCAAAAACGGTGATGGCAATCAGTACCCAGAAGCCGGATAGACCGATAGAGGTTCCGACTACTTTCGGATAAATGACATTTCCTTCAATTTGCTGCAGGACGATGATGAAGATTAAAAAGCAGAGACTGGATAACGGTGAGATCAGAAGCAGGATAAAGGCACCGATTCCGGCACCGATAAAAGCTCCGAAAATCGGAATTAAGGCTGTTAATCCGATGATGGTACTGATTAATATTGCATAGTCAAAGCGGAATAGTAACATTCCGATGAAACAAAGCGATCCGAGAATAACCGCTTCTATGATTTGTCCCGATACAAATTTTGAGAAGGTATCGTTGATTAGAGACCCTACATAAATTATCTTCTCTGCTTTTTCTTCAGAGAGGAATGCAAATAAACATTTTTTTAAGGACACGATCAGTTTTTCTTTTCCGGCTAAAAGATAAATAGAAAAAATGATACTGATAAAGACCGTGATAATGCCGGAAGTAAGATGGATGGTCATGGTGAATAAGGAGGAAATCAAGTTTGTTAAAAATGTGGCAGAGTTTAGTAAGAATTTATCCCAATTTTCGGAGAAAATGGTTTTAGCGGTAGGAAAACCTTCTAAAAATCCGTTTATTTTACTATACAAGGTATTAATGTAATTTGGTGCATTTGTTGTGAAGAGAAGTACGGAACTTTTAATTTGCGGGTAGAGGAGAAAGACTAAAATCGTAATAATTACTAAGATTACCATAATCGCCAGTAAGATAGAAAGCGGGCGTTTGATAAAGGTCTTTTTTGTTTTCTTTGAAACAAATACTTTATTTTCAAAAAATTTTACTAACAAATTGAGTACAAAAGCAATGGCAAAGCCAATTAAAACGGGACTGATTAATTGAAAAAATGCTGTAATGGCGGAGAAAATCGGGGCGAGGTGAAAAAGTGCGAATACAAGTATGGCAGTGAAGGTGATGAGTAGTAATATTTGTTGAAAAAATTTTTTTGGTATTTCGCTTTTAGTATTGAATGGCATATTAATTACCTCCTATTAATGATAAATCGTTAATGAAATCTTAACATAGTATAGAATAAATGGCAAGATTGACAATATCAGAATAATTTAATAGAATATACTTGAAAGTTTATTAAACGGAGGAGAAAAATATGTTTCAGAAAGAGTATGATGCAGATGCTTTTTCTTTTCTTTTTTGTAAGGAAGAGGCAGGGGAAAATTTAATTGCTAAAGTGAAAACTTTTATTGCGAATAAAAGAGCTTTTTTCTTTTCGGCGACAGAGTTTGGAAAAAAGAATAATTGGATAAGATTGTATAAGGAATTAGTGCTGTTTTTTGAAAATAAGAAAGAGGATGTGCAGGAAGTTACCATCGAGACGGTTTTAGAATATATAGAAAAACAGGCGGTTTCAGAAAAGATTGTTTGGATTTTTTATCATTCCGAGTTTTTATTTGAGGCGGATGATTTTACAGAGTTGGAGAAGCTTATAAAAGCCTTGAAGAATACGAATAATCTTATGATTTGTATTTCTTCGAGTGCTTCTTATGAAAGCAAAATAGCGGAAAGTAAGTTGGAAAAGTATATTTGGCATTCTTCGAAATCTGTTGGATTTTATTCTATATGGAATGAAAAAACATTACCTTCGGAAGATAAATTTAAGTATTATGCGATTTTCGGTACGCGAGATAAGTATATTGACGGACTGGATTTTTCAAAGGATTTGAAGCAAAATTTAATTGAAAATTTTTTCTCGGCGGAAGGAAAGTTGTTAGAGGAACCGAAGAGAATTCTGAAAAATGAGCTTAGAGAAGTACAAGTATATAATTTGATTTTAGAGGCGATTGCAAAGGGATATACAACATTAAACGAGATTGCAGAGAAGGTTGCTTTGCCTACGGGCGTTTGTAATAAATATACTACAGTGTTATTATCATTAAATATTTTAAGAAAAATAAAACCGACGTTTGGGAAGGATACGAGAAAAAGTCGGTATGCGATTACCAATCCGGTAATAGATTTTTGGTATTGTTTTGTGCCGGAGAATATGACGGAAATTGTTTTGGATAAAGGGGAATGGGTATATGATACAAAGGTATACGGTGAGTTGTATCGTTATTTACAATTAAAATTTCCCGGTTTTTGTCGTGAGTATATTCAAAAGCAAAAGGAAGAGGGAACAATAAAGACGGAAATCAAGGAAAACAATGTTTGGTGGGATAAAGATTATCTGATTGATATCGTAGCAGGAAACGGTTTGGAAGCAATTGTCGGCGATTGCTTCTGGAAAAATGAACCGGTGGGAAGAGAAGAGTTTGAAAAGTTGGTGAAAAAAGCAGAACATGTGGATTTGATTGATCGATATTATTATTTATTTTCCCGAACCGGTTTTACGGAGGAATTGAAGAGAATTGCTTTAGAGAGAGAGGATTTGACGCTGGTTTCTTTTGCGGATATGGTGACGACACGAGGACAGGAAGAGAAGCCGAAGAAACGTGGATTTTTCTTTTCGAGGAAGTAAGAGGAAGAACACTGTTGGAACAAAAGTTTTGACAGTGTTTTTAGTTATATAGGCAAAATCTTTGATTTTCCTATACAACTAAAAACGCTCTGCGGGGAAGCACACTCACGCGAAAGGAATGTTGCTACGCAACTCGCGGCGCAGTCGAAACCAGCCAATCACTACGTTCTTGGGAAGCTTTGAGTGCCATGCTGTCCGCAGAAAAGGCGGAAAAGCAGGACAGCATAAATGCTGTCCCTACAATAGATTGAGAAACATTTAAGGTACATATAAAGGTTGAGTCTGACCTGTAACCTACGCAAAACACTTTTCTTTAAAATGTATTTAAATTTACATAAAAAAGTGGTAAAATAATTATATCTGTATACGATTGAGTCGCAAGAAGAAAAAGCTATTATTTTGAAATATTTTTTGCCGATAACATAAAAGATGAGGTGGTTAGATGAAGAAATTTTGGTTGTTACTTATTTCGTTCTGTTTTTTAATTCATTTTTCAAATGCAGCGGATTTTACTTTACATACTACTGCAGAGTTGAATGAAGGACATATAACATCAAATGTTTTTGCGGGCAGTGACGAAAATTATCATTACTATAAATGTAATAAGTATAATACAACAAACATAGTTTGTGCGAAGGTTTTTCGTACGAGGCACTATTTTACCAATCAACCGTATCATAAATTCGGGTGCAGTTGTGAAAAGTGTGAAAAATTTTTTAAGAATCAACCGGAGTTGAAGGGAAAGCATTGGCAGTATTGTTCCGATCCGAATTGTTTTGCGATAAAATCGGCGTATCATACCGGTGGAACGCATGAAAACAAAGGTACTTGTGAGGTGTGTCAGGCAAACTATCAGACACATGAGAATAGTACAACGGAACAAGGGTATAATGAAGAATATCATTGGAGCAATTGCAGTTTTGCAGGATGTACCTATAAATCTTATCAAGAGCACGTAAAAGGTGCGATTCAGGTGAATGATTATCGTCACTGGTATAAATGTGTCGTATGTCAAATGGAATTTGGAGGAGCGCTACATGAATCAAGTACGGATTTTAAATCGGATAATTCGTATCACTGGCAATATTGTACGACTTGTATGTATCCGTTAGGAAAAACAGCGCATACACCGGATCAGGGGAATACCTGTGAGATTTGTCGAACAGAAGGAGTGCCGTATGACGATAAGCAGGTAAAATCCTTTGAATTAAGTCAGTCTACCTATACGACTTCCGATTTTAATAAATCATTTACTTTAACAATAAAGAATAAGAAACCGCAGGATACGGTTACACAAACTTTTACATGGACTTCGAGCAATCCTTCTGTTGCAACGGTGGATGAAAACGGGAATGTTACGGTTCTTGAAACGTTAGGAACAACGATTATTACCGCGACGGCAATTAACGGAGTAAAAGCGGAATGTGCGGTTTATGTAGGAGAAGATATTACTTTAAGCGGATTAATCGGACCAGAAACGATTCGAGTGGGAGAAAGTGTTGCGTTAACGCCTACTTTTCGAAATGGCGGTATAGCGATTAATGCAAGTGATTATAAAATGGATTACAGTGTACTGAGTTGGACGGCAGAAGGCACCTCGTTAAAGGTGGTGGATGGTTTTATTACCGGTTTAATGCCTTCTTTAGAGAAAGCAAAAATTATCGTTACTTTACAGGGGAAAGGTTCAAAGACAATTTATGTAAAAGTAAATTGCAGAGAAGGTGAACACAGTGGCGGAACGCATGAAAACAAAGGAACTTGTACACTTTGCGGCGAGCAATACCAAGATCATACGGCTTCTTCTGAGTGGGACTGGGATGATACAAAGCATTGGCAAACCTGTTCCGGTTGTGATTTACATTTTAACGAAGGTTCCCATACCGGTGCGACGCATAGTAACGGAGGAATATGTACAAAATGTAAGTATGCCTATGAAGAACATGGTCCGGCGAATAATTGGACAAAAGTAGATGATTCGACGCACTCTGCTAATTGTATTGCTTCCGGTTGTTCAAAGACATATACGGAAAACCATGAGGATAAAGATAAAGATGATAAATGCGACAAATGTGGTCATCAATTTGTGTGTAAGAATCATACCGGAGGCACACATCAAAACGGAGGAAAGTGTACTGTTTGCGGTACGGTTTACCAAAATCACAGTGTAGGTCCTTGGAAATGGGGCTCAACGCAGCATTATCGGGAATGCTCCGTTTGCGGAGAGGTAGATCGAGCAAATCATAGCTTTGATTCTACGAGAAGCAAATGTTTGGTTTGCGGATACACACAAGATGGAACGTGTAGTCATGTGTGGCGCAAAGTAATGAGTACACTTACACAACACAGAAAAACTTGTGATCTTTGCGGTCAAAGTATTTTGGAAAGTCATACTTTTGTAAATGGAAAGTGTTCGCTTGCAGGATGTGATGTTACTCAACCGGAAGGGTGCCAACATCCGGGTCGGATGCAGAATTTAGTAAGCGGACCGGATACGCACTGGTATGAGTGTCCGGTATGTGGTGATAAGTATGGTGAAAAGCCGCATACTTTTGTAAATGATGTTTGTTCAATTTGTCATTATAATCGAAAGACCGGAAATTTAAATTTGGATTATGAACTTCGGATAAATGTTTATCAAACTGAGTTTTATATCGATAAAGTACTTGTTGGTCCGGAAGGAAGCCAATATTACGAATATCGCCCGATTGAGACGGAGATGGATATTATTTGTAACAGTGAGATTAAAAAGATTACAGCAACCAGTCAGTCTTTATATCCAAATTATGACTATTTTTCCAATAACAGCGGCTCCGGAGATAGCAGTCATTTCTTTTATCTTAAGAATTTAGAAAACGAGAAATTAGAAATCGGTTTGACAGAGAGTGGAAAGAAATCGTCAAAGTATTTTTCAGATGATGTTACTATTAAAGTTGAAAATATAAACGGGCAAATCGATTATGCTAAAATTCGAATTATAAAAGGCGGAGATGAACGGGCAAGATTCCAAGTGAATATTTTATATCCGACAGATTTTGGATTTAATCCCGGAGAGACGAAAGAATATACCATACGTGCAAGAACAAGTTATCTGTATGGAAATTCTTCCGAGGAGGAGATTTTAGATTTTAAAAATTTGGACCAAGCTAAATTAGGAAAATTTACTGTGAAAAAAGAAGATATCAATATAGCAATTAACGATACTTCAAAGGATGAGGCAGGAAATATCGTTAATGCGATTTCTTCTGCAGAAGTGGTAGGGCTTCAAGAGAAGACAGATGAAGAAGGGTTTATTTATTATGATATAAAGGTCAAGGCGACTGCAAACCAACCGGGTTCGGCAATTGTTGTTGCAACTCTGAAAGGTCGTTATATTGATAGTAACGGAGAAGAGGTTGAAGATTTTGTGCAGACCAGACATGTAGATGCGCACATGAGTGTATTTAACAAGATTACCTATACGCCGGTGAATGGCGGCGGTTCGAGCGGAGGTGGTTCCGGTGGCTCGAGTGGAGGCAGCTCCGGCGGTTCCGGCAATTCCGGTGGCGGAAGTCATTCAGGCGGCGTAGTGGGAGGTACCATTGCAGGTGTCGGAGCACTTGGATTATTAGCTTTGTTTATCCTTGGAAAGAAGATGAGTGGTCATTAGGTGCAATATAAATCGTTTTATAATTTACATATATTACCATTCCGGGTTTTGCACCCGGAATTTTTTTGACGTTTTTTATTTCAGTATAGTCTACTTCTACTTTCGGTGAGTTTTTTAATTTGGAGTGAGAGGCTGCGAGAGAGGCTGCGAATTCTAACGTTTCACGTGAAACATCTTGAGCGTTTGTACGTAGTATGGTGTGGGATCCGGGGGCGTTTTTGACGTGGAACCAGAGGTCGTTTTTGTGCGCAATTTTAAAGGTTAATTGGTCATTTTGCAGGTTATTTTTACCGACAAGAATTTCGAAATTTTCGTAGGTGTAGGTGAGGTAGTTTTTTTGTGTGGTTTTCTTTTCGGTTTTTTGAGAGTGAATTAATTTTTGTGCTAATAATTCCTCTTTGATTTCCTCTAAGTCTTCTATATACTCTTGATTTTGTATTTCAAAAAGTAAGGATTCGTAATAAGCAAGATCGGAGGTTAACTCTTCTTTTTGCGCCGAACAAGCGGTAACGGTATTTTTTAATTTGTTGTACTTTTTAAATATTTTTTGAACATTTTGGGAAGGCGATAAATTGGGGTCTAAGGCAATATTTAATTCGGAGTTTGCATGATAGTAATCGCATACTTTTACTTCCGCAGTATAAGGTTTAATTTGATATAGATTGGCGGAGAGCAATTCGCCTTTTATTTTTAACTCTTCCATGTCTTTTGTTGTTTCTAACTTAGAATCAATAATATCTAATTTCTTTTTTGTCTTGGCAATCAAGTGTGAAACATTTTCTGAGAGGCTGTTTTTCGCAGAAAGCAATTGTTTTTGCGTAATCTTGTGACGATACACTTCATCGATGGCTTCCGATAGGGTAGTCGTCGGTTGAGCAGAAATCCCTAAAACAGGGCAAGCACAAAAATAAAAGTCATGCGGTTGTCCGTTTTTGGTGAATACCATGGCTTGTGTTTTTTGATGAATAAATTGAGAAAAAGCGGAATAAGAGGAATCGGTGCTTTCGGTAAAGTATTTCGCGGCAGGAGTACAAATTCCGATAAATGCGGTTGCTAAAAAGTTTTCTTGGTGTTTTGCCAAGAGAGAAGTATATTCTTGATTCGTAACGGCAAAAGGGTCTTTCTTTTCTGCGTTTAGCGGGAGAGTGTATTTTCTTCCCGGCATGACTTCGCGAACGCGACTGATTTCGAAGTCAACGTGTTTTAAGGAGTCGATGATGGTATCGGAGGCGTTTAGTAGAATAATGTTACTGTATTTCCCCATCATTTCGATGAGAAGCGTTCGATTTTCTTTGTCTCCCAATTCGTTGCTGTTTTCGAAAGAGAAGGCTAAGATTCTGTCGTTATTCGGTTGAGAAATATGTAAGAGTTTTGCTCCGGAGAGGTATTTGCGTAGAATCATGCAGAAGTTAAATGGTTTTGCCGGATTTTTATATAAAGAATATTTTGTTAAATGCGTTCTGGCAGTTTCAGCATTCGCGGACAAAAGAAGTCGTAAGGTTTCTTTTTGTGCGCGAAAAGAGAGAATCAGTTCGTCTTTTGTGGGTTGTATGATTTTATCTACTTTTGCGTATATTAATTTTTCTTCTAATTCTTCTTTGATTTTTCTTGTGACAAGTCCGTCGTATGGCATGAAAATTCTCCTTTACAATGAAATTTGTGGAACAAAAGTGCTTTGCGTAGGCAAAGCACCTGCGCCGAGTGCGAGTTGCGTAGCAACTTTCCTTGCGCACGAGTGTGCATCCTCGCGGAGCGTTTTTCGGTGTATAGGCAAAATCAAAGATTTTGCCTATACACCGAAAAACGGGCGAGCAGTGCTCGCCCCTACATTAAGATAGTCATATTGTAACACAGATTTATTTAGAATTCCACCATTCTAAGAATTTAAACTTGATTTGGACTTCCGGTTTTTCGGAATGTTTTATCGTATTTAACTCTTCTTTTGAAAGGGAACTTTCCAATAGTTCTTCGGATTCTTTAGAAAAGGCACCTATCGAAGAATTTGTAAAACAGAGTGGCGGAAACATGACGCACCACCAGTTGTTTCCTGCACCTTCTCCGATGGTAATCTTTAAGGCGTCGTAGGTACCTGCGGGAAAGGAGTAATTTTCATAGCTTTTCGTTGGAAATTTTGAACTTCCTAAAGAAACGTTGATTTCATAGTCGGAATACTGGGAAGTAATTTCTTTTGTAATTTGTTTTATATTTTCTGTATTATCTGCTATAATGATTTTAGATTCTTCGATGGAATTACTGTTGATTAATTTCGGGGCAAGGTATTCGACGATTTTATCGCGTACCTGCAGCTTTAAGTTTTGGTCAAAAGCTGAATTACTGTTAGCGATAATATGAAGTCTGACGACTTTTTTGGCAATGGATTTTTGTAGGAAGATTCCGTTGATTAAATAGATTGCGAGGATGGCAATACAGAGGATGGGAATCACGATATATTTTTTTAACATTTGTAAAACTCTCCTTTAATTTTGATTATTGCCAAGTTTTTATAAAAAATACATTAATTTTGAATATTGGCAGAGAATATTGAACGGAGGTTCGTTATGAGAAAAAATGCAGAAATTTATCAGGAGAACGGAAGAAAGATTATTAGAGGTTTGGGAGATCTTGAAGTAAAGATTCCGGAGAAAATTAAGGATTTTAAATCCCTAATTCGTTATGCCCAAAATAAGTATCAAGAAAAGACGGCGTTTTTGTATAAACGAAATCGAAAAACAATTCGAAAGAGTTATTCGGATTTTGCGGAAGATGTGGATTGTTTGGGGACGGAACTTTGTGCGAATGATTTAAAAAATAAAAAAATAGCGATTATCAGTGAAAATCGTTACGAGTGGAGTTTGGCTTATATGGCGGTAACTGCCGGAACGGGGGTTGTGGTTCCTTTGGATAAGCATCTTCCGGAGGGGGAGATTACCAATTTAATTGAGAGAAGCGGTTGTGAGGCGATTTTCTTTAGTAAGAATTATAAAGAGATTATGGAGAAAATGGCGGGAACAAATACGAAGTTAAAACAATATATTTGTTTTGATGAGATTGAGACAGAGAAAAATTCTAAGATTAAGGTGTTAAAAGAGTATATGGAGAAGGGGAAGGCTCGCTTGGAGGCAGGGCATAAAACGTTTCTTAAAGCGGAGGTAAATCCGGAGGAGACGAGTGTTTTGCTGTTTACTTCGGGTACGACGAAACGTTCAAAGGGAGTTTTGCTTTCGCAAAGAAATATTTTGTCGAATTTGTTTTCGTGTTCTGCTTTGATTCGTGCGAAGGAAAAGGATGTTCATTTGTCTTTGTTACCGCTTCATCATACGTTTGAGAATACGTTAGGATTTTTATTTATGTTTTATTCCGGCGTGTGTATTTCTTATTGTGAGGGAATTAAACATATTTCGGATAACATGAAAGAGTTCCAAGTGAGTGTATTGGTGGCGGTACCGGCGATTTTTGAGACGTTATATAATCGAATTCGGACGGAGATTAAGAAGTCTGGAAAAGAGAACAGTGTGAATCGGTTGATGGCATTGTCATCGTTTTTCTTGAGGTTGCATTTGGATTTGAGAAGGTGGATTATGGCGCCGGTGCGTAAGAAAATTTCTCCGAAGTTGCGGTTGATGGCGAGCGGTGCGGCACCGATACGGAAGGAGATTATTGAGTATTTTGAGAGTTTGGGAATCTTGTTTTTGCAGGGGTATGGTTTGACAGAAACTTCTCCGTTGATTTGTGCGACAGTCCCGGGAAAGAATCCGGCGGGGACGGTTGGCTGTCCTGTGAAGGATGTAGAGATTACGATTGATTCACCGGATCAAGAGGGTATCGGTGAGATTTATGTGAAGGGAAAAAACGTGACAAAGGGATATTTTGATTCGCCGGAGGAGACAAAGGAAGCGTTTACCGAGGATGGTTGGTTTAAGACGGGAGATTTGGGTGTGATTGATGAAACCGGAAATTTGAAAATTACCGGTCGTGAGAAGTCGATGATTGTGTTATATAACGGGAAAAAGGCGTTTCCGGAGGAGTACGAGGAGTTGATTAATGCGATTCCGGGGGTGAAGGAGTCGTTTGTTTGGGGGTATAAGACGAAGGATAATGATGTGCAGATTTGTGCAGAGCTTGTTTTAGAGGAGGCTTCGAAAGCAGAGGCTGTGGAAGAGGCGATTCGGCATATGAACGAGACGATTCCGAAGTACAAGATTATACGGTATGTGTTATTTAGTAAAAATGAATTGATAAAGACGACGACGCTGAAGGTGAAGCGGGCGTTAGAGGAGAAGAAGATACAGGAATTTTTACAGATGCGGGGATTAGAGATTCGGAAGGCGCATAAAATGTGGATTGAGTAAGGGATGTATATTCAATTTAAATTGGTGCAAATATATCGGGACGTCGAGGACGCCGTCCCCTACAATAATGGCACAATCGCCGTAGGGACACAATTCATTGTGTCCGGGAAATGAGCGAATGTTGGAAAATAGGACAGCATGAATGCTGTCCGTACGCCTGTATTTTTCAAATGTAGAAAATGGCACAAATGGTGTAGGGACAGCATTTATGCTGTCCACAGAAAAGACAGAAAGGCAGGATAGCATGAATTGTGACCCTACAATATATTTGTGGCGATTTTAATTTTGACCTGTAACACTTATTGTTAAAATTTTATGTAGAAGTGTGGAAATGTGTTGGCTTTTGTGATAAAATAATGTATTGGAATATGATTGGAAAGGATGGATAGAATGTTTAGTAAATTGAAAGCGGTGGAGGATCGTTTTAATGAGCTTACGGAGGAAATCAGCAAGCCGGAAGTGATTGCAAATCAAGAGGTTTGGCAGAAGCTGATGAAGGAAAGAGCGGATATTGAGGATGTTGTGAATAAATACAGAGAGTTTAAGAAAGTGAGCGCGGATATTGAAAGTGCAAAGGAAATGCTAAATGATAAGGAATTGCATGAACTTGCACAGATGGAGATTGTGACGGGAGAAGAGAAACTTTTGGCAATTGAGGAGGATTTGAAGATTTTACTTCTTCCGAAGGATCCGAACGATGATAAGAACATTATCGTAGAAATCAGAGGGGGTGCCGGCGGAGAAGAGGCGGCTTTATTTGCGGGTACTTTATTCCGTATGTTTTCAAGATATGCAGAACGAAAGAGATGGAAGGTTGAAATCTTGAATGAGAATCCGACCGGTCTTGGAGGATATAAAGAAGTTAGCTTTATGATTACCGGAAAGGGTGCGTACAGCCGTTTGAAGTTTGAAAGCGGTGTACATAGAGTACAGCGTGTGCCGGAGACGGAGACAAACGGAAGAATTCATACTTCTACCGTTACGGTTGCAGTTTTACCGGAGTTGGAGGATGTGGATATTCAGATTAATCCGGCAGATTTGAAGGTGGATACGTATCGTTCGAGTGGTGCGGGTGGACAGCATGTTAACAAGACGGAGTCGGCAATTCGTATTACGCATATTCCGACGGGAATTGTGGTGGCTTGTCAGGAAGAGCGTTCTCAGATTCAAAACAGAGAGCGTGCGATGACGATGCTTCGTGCGAAGTTATTTGAACAACAGGAAGAAGAGCGTATGCGGAAGATGGCAAATGACAGAAAGATGCAGGTGGGAACGGGAGACAGAAGTGAGAAAATTCGTACCTACAATTATCCGCAGGGAAGAATTACGGATCATAGAATTAATTACAGTATTTATCAGTTGGAGAATTTTACCGATGGTGATTTGGACGAGATGATTGATGCTTTGATTACGGCGGATAGAGCGATTAAATTGTCGAATAGCAGTAATTCGTAATAATTTTTATTAAATTCTCATAGGTATAATGATGAGAATTTAATGAAATTGCGGAATACGGAAAGCGTGATAGAAAGACAGGACACAATAAATTGTGTCCGTACGGATGTTTTGGATAGCAATTTCGAGAAAAGAGTTGCGAATGGAGAATTTTACGTTTATTGCTGTTTTTGGAACTTTGACAGGTGTTTTTGGAACTACATTGGGAGGTTTATTGGGGTGTTTTATGAAGGAATCTTCCAATAAACTTTCGAGTATATTCTTGGAGTTGGCTGCCGGAATTATGACGGCTGTGGTGTGTTTTGATTTGTTACCGGAGGGCTTTTTTCTTTCGGGAATTCAGATGACGCTTGCGGGCTTTATGCTTGGTGTGGTGTTATTATGTGTGACGGAAACAGTGATGAAGTGTTTTTCAAGAAGGTTTGCGGAGTCAAGGTTAGCGAAGACAGGGTTCCTTGTTTTTATTGGGATTATGCTACACAATTTGCCGGAAGGGCTTGCCATTGGAGCGGGATTTGGAAGTTCGGTGAAATTGGGGTTGACCTTGGCATTAGTGATTGCCCTACATGATGTACCGGAGGGAATTGCGATTACACTTCCTTTGCGAAAGTCGGGAATGGGTTTCGGAAAGGCTGTTGCATTGGCGTTTTTGTCGGGATTGCCGACCGGTATAGGTGCTGTGATGGGGAGTGTGTTGGGCAATATTTCAGCAGAAATGATTGCGCTTTCTCTTGGTTTTGCGGGAGGTGCAATGATGTATGTGGTGAGTGGCGAATTACTGCCGGAGTCGAATCGGCTTTATAGAGGAAGAATGCCGGTGATGTGTTATATGGTTGGCTTTTTGGCGGGAATTTTTGTAACGAGATTATAATGGGAAAAATAGATAGAAAGGACAGCATAAATGCTGTCCCTACAATGATTGTGTCATTATTATGCCCAAATAGGTAGGCATTAGAATTAGGACACAATGAATTGTGTCCCTACAGTGTTTGTGCCATTTTTATGGCCGGAAAATAGGTAGACATTAGAATTAGGACACAATGAATTGTGTCCGTACAGAGATTGTGCCATTTTTATAATTTATAATCTAAATTGTAACAAGGAGGGAGATGAGATTATGAAGTGGAGATATATCGTATTACTTTTTGTGCTTTTGTGTACAGGCTGTCGCGGGAATACTTCGGTATCGGAGGAAGCGTCGTTTGACATTGTGACGTCTTTTTATCCGGTTTATATTTTTACGCGAAATATTACCGAGGGGATTCCGGATGTGAATGTTTATAATATTACAGAGAATCAAGCCGGTTGTATTCATGATTATCAACTTTCTACGGCGAATATGAAACAAATTGAGAATTCGGACGTATTTATTATTAACGGTGCCGGTTTAGAGGGGTTTATGGATAAAATCCTTGAGAAGGAAGAAATTGATGTTTTGGATTCCGGCGAACATATAGAGTTGCTTGAAAATCGATTTTATGACGGATATAATGAGCATATTTGGCTTAGTATCAGTAATGCAATCTTGCAGGTTGAGGCAATCGGAAATGGTTTAATTGCTCGAGATCCCGCGCATGAACAGCAGTACCGGGAGAATATGCAAGCGTATATCGATAAATTGAAGGCGTTACGCAATGATTTGCGGCAAGAGTTGTATGGGTATGAGAATATTGAGATTGTGACGTCACATGACGCTTTTTCTTACTTTGCAAAGGATTTCGGAATTGAGATTTTTGATGTGATTGAACGTGGAGAAGATGTTTCTCCGACACCAAAGGAAATGAGTGAATTGATTGCGGGATTAAAGGAGAGCTCGGTAGTGGGTATTTTTGCGGAGCAAGATGCATCAGACAAACTCTCCAAAATGGTTTCGGATGAAACGGGAATTAAAGTATATACTTTAGATTCTATTACTTCGGGAGAGGCGGATTTGGAGAGTTATGAGAAGAAAATGCAGGAAAATATTAAGAGGATAAAGGAGAGCGTGAAATCTTATTATGAAGTTGACGCTTAAAAAGTGCAAACTTTGTTGCACGGAAATTAAGAATTTTTCAGTGAAAAGGGGAAATCAAGTTATTTTAGAGAATATTAATCTGCATTTGCATTGCGGCGATTTAACGGCGGTTATTGGTCCGAACGGTGCGGGGAAGAGTACTTTACTAAAAGCAATTTTAGGGGAAATACACCACGAGGGGAGTTTATCTTTTACCGATGAGAAGGATCGTCTTACAAGAAAACCGAATATCGGTTATGTTCCCCAAATGCTGGATTTTGATAAAACTTCGCCTGTGACGGTGCGGGATTTGTTTAATGTCACGTATTCGAATGTTCCGTTGTGGTTGAAAAGAAGTCGTTCTTCGGAGGAAATTGCGAAAGAGGCGTTAGAGAAGGTTGAGGCGAGTTCGTTACTGGATAAAAAGCTTGGTTTGTTGTCCGGCGGAGAATTACAACGAGTGATGCTTGCTTTGGCAATTACGCCGATGCCGGATATTTTATTGTTGGACGAACCGGTGTCGGGAGTGGATCATCGGGGCTTGAAAATCTTTTATGATATTGTTTCAGGAATGAGGAAGAAGTACGATTTAACGATTATCGTTATTTCGCATGATTTTGAGTTTGTGAAGAAGTATGCGGATAAAGTTGTTTTACTGGATAAGACAATTAAATGCGTGGGAAAACCGCTTGATGTGTTTAAGAGCGAGGAATTTCAGGAACTGTTTGTTTAATAGAGGTGAAAAGATTGAAGAAGAATGTAGTGATAGGAATTATTTTTGTTGTGATTATTGCTGTGTCTGTAAAGTTTTATTACAGCCATGTTCCTGTGGGAGAATTTTCGGAGGAGAAAACGTTGGTGAAGAATGAGCCGAAGAGCGAACCGGATGTTGTGAAAAATGAGCCGGCGGAAGAAATACCGGAGGTACCGGTAAAGCTGTCTCAAGATGTGAGTATTTGTAATGAAAACGGCAGAATTATGGTTTTACTTTATCATAAGTTCGCAGATTCTCAGACGGACGATTGGACAAGGTCTTTTTCGAATTTCCGAAAGGATTTGGAATTGCTGTATGAGAAGAATTATTATCCGGTGAATATGAGTGAGTATATAGAGGGAAAAATGGACGTTCCCTACGGTAAGACCCCGGTTGTGTTGACGTTTGATGATGGTACAGCAGGACAGCTTAGCTTTGAGAGAGTGGATGGAGTGTTAGTGCCGAAGGAGAAGACGGCGGTTGCGATTTATCAAAAATTTCATGAGGAACATCCGGATTTTCCGATGAAGGGAACTTTTTATTTGACAGGAACGAGCTTTTTCGGATCTACCGGTAAGATGGGGGAACGATTAGAGTATTTGGTGTCACTTGGTTTTGAAATCGGAAATCAGACAATGAATCATATGCCGCTTCAAAATGTGGAGTCAGCAGATAAGGTAATGGAAGAAGTTGGTGGTTTGGCGAAGCTGATTGACAGTTATTTACCGGGCTATAAAATTACTTCTTTTTCGATTCCGGGAGGAAGCATGACAAAGAATTTTGCAAATTATGTTTATGAGGGAACTTATGAAGGCTACCATTATGAGAATAAAGGTGTTGTTTTGTTGTTTGGTTCGTCGCCGGCGCGATCTCCTATTGATAAGGAATTGAATTTGAAGAGAATTCCGAGAATACGGGTTGCCGGTAAGTCGAAGTTAGATAAGGATTTTGAGTATTGGGTGAAATATTTTGAGGAACATCCGGAAGAGCGTTATGTGAGTGACGGAGATATGAATACTTTTGTGATTAACGAGAGTGATGAGACGTTGGTAACAGAGGGGGATTATACGATTGTCGTAAAAGGTGCTTAGAGAGTAAAAAGAAAGGGGCTGTAAAAAACACCTCGGAAAAATTTTATTTTCCCGAGGTGTTTTTTACAGCCCCTTTGTTACTGGTTAGACTTAACAACTTATTATTTGCACTAAAGCCTTGTAGGGACAGCATTCATGCTGTCCGCAGAAAATGCGGAATGCAGGACAGCATGAATGCTGTCCCTACAGTGTTTGTGCCATTTTTATAATTTTAAGTTTGAACAGTAACGTTTCTTTTAGTCCTTTGGAATAAATGTTTCGCAACAAGTTCCGTCGGATGTTTTTGCTTTTCCTGTCATGTTGTTCACTAATAATTCTTTTGCGGAACAGAAGTGATTGTTCCAGTATCCGCATGTGTCTACCGAACAGTGTACGGTTAATTTATTCGGAGTTGCCATTTTAAATCCCCTCTCTTTCTTTTTTAGTTTGTCCTGTTTTTTATGTAATATTCTTTTGATTTTTAGGGAGTAGTATGATAAAATGTAGAGGAAATTAGAAATTGGTTGGACGATGGCATAATGGAGGTAGTAAGATATGGAAAAATTGTATTCTTTAACGCATCCGCAGAGAAATTTGCTTTTTATGGAGAAATTTAATCCGGGAACAAGTTTGGGCGTAATTGCCGGAAGTGTAAATTTTGTGGAGAAGGATATTGATATAGAAATTTTAAAAAAAGCAATTAATAAAGTGATTGAGTTAAACGATGGTTTTCGACTTCATTTTAAGGAAGCAGATGGGGAGACCATGCAGTTTGTGGTGCCGTATCAATACTATGACATCGAGGTAATTGATTTTTCCGGAAAGACACAGGAAGATTATTTTTCATGGGAAGAAACCCAAGCGAGGGTTCCTTTTGACATCTATGAAAATAATCTTTTTTATTTTGCGATTATGAAGAGAGAGGAAAAAATTTCTTTTTATATCAAAATGCATCATTTGATTTCGGATGGTTGGACGATGGTGACGGCAGTGAATGAGATTATTGATTGCTATAAAGCGATGTTGCATGGAAAGGAGATTCATTTAGAGACGCCGTCCTATTTGGAGTATATTCAGACGGAAGAGGAGTATAATCATTCGAAAAAGTACGAGCGTTCGCAAAAATACTGGTTGGATAAGTTTTCGGAGGGCTTTGAGGCGGCGAAATTAAAATTGAGAAAGACGAATACGATTTCTACGGCGGCGAAGCGAAAAAGCTATGTTCTGCCGGAAAAATTATGTAAGAAGTTAAAAGAGTATTCGGAAGAAACCAATATTTCGGTGTTTTCTATTTTTTCGACGGCGATTTCAATGTATATTTATCGTGCAATTGGGAAGGAAAGCTTTAATTTCGGTACTTTGATTTTGAATCGTGGAAATCAGAGTGAGAAGAAAATGATTGGGATGTTTGCGAATACCGTTACGATAAAGGCAGAAATTAAGCCGGAGGATAATCTGGTATCTTTTTCAAAAAAATTCTCAGCGGAATTGATGGGAATTTTGCGGAATCAAAAGTATCCATATGACGTTTTGAAGAAAGAATTGCGTGAAAAATTTGATACGGAGGATGCTTTGTTTGATATTATTTTGTCGTATCAAAATTCTAAGTTTGCGAGTGATGAGGAAGTTCCTTATACAACGAGATGGCATTTTAACGGACATCAGACGCATAGTTTGACGATTGATTTGAATGATAGGGATAACGAGGGAACGTTAATTGTTAGCTACGATTATTTGGAGGATATGTTTTATGCGAAGGAAATTGAGTTTTTGCATGATCATATTATTCGACTTCTGTGGCATGCGTTGGATAATCCCGAAAAGAAATTGTGCAGTTTGGAGATGGTTTCGCAGAAGGAAAAGGATCGAATTCTTTTAGGGTTTAACGATACGGCTTGTGAGTACCCGAAGGAGATGACTTTGGATCGGATTTTCGAGCAACAGGTGAGGAAAACGCCGAAGAATGTTGCAGTGATGGCAGAGGGAAAATCGCTTACTTATGAGGAGTTAAATGACAGGGCAGATAAATTAGCGGCGAGATTAAGAGATTTGGGAGTAAAGCCGGATGATATTATTGGTGTGTTAATGTATCGTTCGGTAGAGATGATTATCGGAATTTTGGCGATTCATAAGGCGGGTGCGGCGTATATGCCGATGGATCCGGATTACCCGATGGATCGTGTGAATTATATGTTGGAAAACAGCGGTGCAAAGCTCTTTTTATCGCATGAACCGGTGAAAACGACGGTAGAAGGGGTTCAAAGAGTTGAGGTAAATAATGATGCTTTGAAAGAGGAGCCTTATCGAAAGGCAGAAAAATTGCACCATTCAAGAAATTTGGCGTACGTAATTTATACATCGGGTTCTACCGGAAAGCCGAAGGGTGCAATGATTGAGCATTATTCTGCGGTTAATCGAATTCATTGGATGCAAAAAAGTTATCCGCTCACGGAGAAGGATGTTATTTTGCAGAAGACGCCTTATACCTTTGATGTTTCGGTATGGGAGCTTGTTTGGTGGTATTTTGTCGGGGCGAAAGTGTGTATGTTGGAGCCGGGGGCGCAGAAGTATCCGGATAAAATTATTTCTGCGGTGAAGGAACATCATGTGACAGTGATGCATTTTGTGCCTTCCATGCTAAATGCTTTTTTAGAGTATGTGGATGTTTCGAAAGATATTCAGTCTCTAACGTCGTTACGATGGGTGTTTGCAAGTGGCGAAGCTTTAACATTGGATCAGGTGAAAAAGTTTAATAATTTGATTTATACCAAATCGGGTGCGCAGCTAGTGAATTTGTACGGTCCGACAGAGGCGACGGTGGATGTTTCCTATTTTAATTGTTCTCCGACGCCGGCAAACGGGATTATTCCGATTGGAAAGCCGATTGATAATATTCAGTTATATGTGCTGGATCGTAATAAAAATCTTCTTCCGGTTGGAATTATCGGAGAGTTGTATATTGCGGGCGACGGTTTGGCAAGAGGCTATGTGAATAATCCAACTTTGACGGATGAGAAGTTTGTAGATAATCCGTTTGTACCGGGAACAAAGATGTACAAAACGGGAGATTTGGCGCGTTATATGCCGAAAGGCGATATTGAGTACATGGGACGTATTGATTTTCAAATTAAAATTCGGGGATTCCGAATTGAAATTGGGGAAATTGAGACGCGGATTAAGGATTTTAACGGAATTAATGAAGCGGTTGTTATTGTACGGGAAGATAAAAATACCGGTATTAAGAATTTGTGCGCTTATTTTGTGGCGAAGAAGTCGATTGATGTGAAGGAATTGAAGAAGTCTTTGATGCTTAAAATGCCGGAATATATGGTGCCGAGTTATTATATGCAGCTTCCGGCTATGCCACTTTCGGCGAATGGAAAGTTAGATCGGAAGCAGTTGCCGGAGATTGTGCAGGAAGATGAGGAGGTTGAACTCATTTTACCGCAAACGCAGGAGCAAAAAATATTGGCAGAGACATTCCGAAAAGTATTGAATTTAAAGGAAATCGGAATTAATCAGAATATTTTTGAACTTGGTGCAGATTCATTGAAGGTTATCGGGGCGCTGACGAGTTTGTTGAAGTATCAATGGAATATTGGAGTGCAGGATTTTTATCAGTATCCTACCATTCAAGAATTAAGTGATAAGATAACGGGAAATCTTGCGAATAAAGAAAAGGATGAAGTTGAGATACAGGAAGTTCCGGAATTTGAAGAGTGTAAAGTGCTTTCCGGAAAGCGTGAAAAGTCGGAAAATGTTTTATTGACCGGTTCTACCGGATTTTTGGGAAGTCATATTTTACAGGCTCTGATAGAGAGAAATTCGGATAGTAAGATTTATTGTTTGGTTCGGAGTAATAAGGCGCAGAAGGCGAGACATCGTTTGGAAGATACGTTGGATTTCTATTTCGATGGGAAATATAAGGATTTGTTGGATAAAAGAATTTTTGTGGTGGATGGTAATATTTCTTTTGAAAAACTTGGTTTCTCGAATGAATTATATGAGGAAATGGGGAAAAAGATTGATAATATTATTCATTCAGCTGCGATTGTGAAGTACTACGGTGATTATGAAGATATTCGAAATATAAATGTGGTTGGGACACAGAATATTGTTGAATTTGCAAAGCAATTTCATATTAAGATGAATTATGTTTCTACCATTACGGTTGTAGGGGAGTATTTGGTGGATAATCGTTGTACCAAGGAAACTTTTTCTGAGAAGGATCTTTATATCGGACAGGCTTATCAAGATAATATTTATGTGCGAAGCAAGTTTGAGAGTGAGAATTTGATTTTGGCGGAAATGAAGAAGGGATTAAAGGCGACGATTTATCGGATGGGGAACCTGACAGGACGATATTCCGATGGGGTTTTCCAGAAAAATATTGAGGAAAACGCTTTTTATGCGACGATTCGGTTGGTTTTGGAAGGAAACAAGGTTTCGGATGAGTTGTTGGAGAAGGAGATTGAATTTTCTCCGATTGATTTGTCAGCGGAAGCGATTGTGAAGACTTTTGATATTCCGGAAGCGACGGGAAGGATTTTTCATATTACCAATCACAATATGATTACGGTAAAACGGTTCTTGGAATTGGTGAAAGCGGGAAATTTGGATTTTCGGTATGTTGGAAATAAGGACCGGCTGGTTGGTCAAATCTATCTTGGAGAAGAGGGAAACCTTAATTACAGCAGTGATATTTTAGTGGAAAGCGATATTACGAAACACTTTTTGGAATTAGCCGGTTTTGAATGGCCGAAGATGGATAAAGAGTATATTCAGAAAATCATTTGCTATATGATAAAGAGTATTTATATTGTAAAAAGGGATGATACCAATGAGGAAAAAGAATAAAGAGGCACTGGGTTTGATTAAAGTTTATAACATTATTGTTTTGTTATTGGGAATCGGGTTCTACTTTTTAATTCCTGCCGTTTTAAATTACGGACCGGAGGTAATTAACAGTTATTTTGAAACACAGATTGATGCGGGAGCGACCTATTATAAGCAGTATATTGCGATTGTGCTTGTAATTATGGCACTGGTGGATTTGTTTGTGTGGTTTCAAATAAAGGATTTTAATAAGATTGGAAGACTATTGGAAAAGAAGGATGAGGAAAGTCGGAAAGAGATTGAGCAGTTGCAGGGCAGATGTTTTCGGATTCCTTATGTGTTGTATCTTTGTCAGCTGTTTGTGGTTCCGTTGGTTATCGCGTTGGTATTGTACATAACAAAAACGGAATTTAGCCTAATTATTAAAATTTCGGCATTGGCGTTCGTTTTTATGGCGTTATTGTCTGTTACTACCTATGTGTTTACTAAAAAATTGATGAAAAAATTACTGATTCGAACCAACAATTTGGAAGCTAAAAAAGGGTTTTTGCAGTTTAATTTGAAAAGTAGAATTTTCCTGCAAATTTTGCCTCTTTTCTTGGTAACTTCGGTGTTTTTGGCGTTAGTGGGGTATGCGCGTTTGGTTCATGAAAAGGGTGTTATGCGATTTGATGAATATAATATTCGCTTAACAAATCTGGTTTCAAGTGGGATTGATTCGGAAAGTGACATTATTGCGGCAATTGGGAAGATTGATAAAATCAGTGAGAAGGATACTGCTTTCGTGATTAAAAATGGAAAAGAGATTTTTAACGAAGGCGAGCCTTTAAGTGAGTTTTTGTTAAAATATGCTCTTTTGGTGGGAGAACGATATAGCGGGCATTTGTATGACTATTATGCTTCGGATATTCAGGCGACGGCAGAGTATATTCAATTAGGGGAAGATGAGTATATTATTGGAATACGTTATGATTTGTCTTCGGAAAATATGGTCTTCTTATTCTTTGGAAGTATTTTCTTGATGTTTGCTATCGCGATTTTTATCTTGTATTACTTTGCGGAAGATATGTCTTCGGATATTACAGAGATTGCGGATAAATTGACGAATATTTCGGAACAAGTAGCGATTGATTACGATAAAAAGTTAGTTGTGACGTCGAATGATGAAATCGGCGAGTTGGTTGTGGCGTTTAATAAGATTTTGGATTTGGAGAAGAATAATATAGAGAAAATAGAACGAAACCAGGAAATTTTGGTGGAACAGGAACGTTTGTCTTCGTTGGGTCAATTAATCGGAGGAATTGCACATAATTTAAAAACTCCGATTATGTCGATTTCCGGTGCTTTGGAGGGGGTAACGGATTTAGTGAAGGAATACGATGAGTCGATTGAAGATTCCGAGGTGACGAAGGAAGACCATCATCAAATTGCGCAGGAGATGAAGGAGTGGATTGAGAAGATACGTCCGTACTTGAGCTATATGACGGAGGTAATTGATGCGGTAAAAGGACAAGCGGTTTCGATGAATGCTTCGACGGTTGGAAAGTTTAGTGCGGAGGAGTTGATTGTTCGGACACAGATTTTGATGAAAAATGAGTTAAAACGTCGCCATTGTAACTTGAATTTGGATTTGCAGATTAATAAGGATTCTTATATTAAGGGTGAAATCAGCGCAATTGTGCAGGTAATGGATAACTTGATTATTAATGCAATGGATGCTTATCATGAAGGCGGAGATATTGATGTGAGAGTGCGGGAAGATGAGAAAAAAGTGTATATCGAAGTACAGGATTATGCCGGCGGAATTGCACCGCATGTGAAGGATAAATTGTTTAAGGAAATGGTTACGTCGAAGGGTAAGAACGGAACCGGTTTGGGATTGTATATGTGCTACTCTACGATTAAAGGGAAGTTTAACGGGGATATGCGATTTGAGTCAGAGGATGGAAAGGGTACGACGTTCTTTATCGAGTTGAATAAGACGACGGCGGAGGAAGAGTAGATGTATCATAGGAAGCATAATGAATTGTGCCCCTATAATGGTAAAAAATAATTATATAGAGGCAGTAATCAGATAGCATAATTAGCAACATTTGATAAATATAGATAGAAGGTGAAAAGAAAGATGGCTGAAAAATTAAATGAGAAATTAAAAGAAATAATAGTTTCTCATGAAAGTGTTACAGTAGAATTTAAAAAGGCAAAAAATGAATTACCGGATAGCTTATTTGAAACTGTTTGTGCATTCTTAAACAGAAATGGCGGAAATATATTTTTGGGTGTTGAGAATTCGGGGAAAATTACAGGTGTTGATAAAGATGCAGTTGAAATTTTAAAGAAAAGATTTTCCGATTTGTGTAATAACTCTAATAAAATAGAACCAACAGTATATTTGAATATAAATGATTATGAAGTAGATAATAAAATTATTTTACACATATATGTACATGAAAGTTCATGGGTTCATAGAAGCAGTGGAATTGTTTATGATAGAAATGAAGATGGAGATTATAAAGTTACCACACCTGAAAGAATTGCTAATATTTACGCGAGAAAGCAGAGTTTTTATACAGAAAATAAAGTATTTCCTTATGCGGAAATGTCTGACTTAAGTGTAGATTTAATCAAACGAGTAAGACAAATGGCAATTAATAATAGTAATAAAAAACATATATGGGCAGATATGAATGATGAGGAAATGCTTAGGAGTCTGAATCTTATTGCGAAAGATTTAATAACCGGTAAAGAAGGTTTAACATTAGCTGCAATATTGTTATTTGGAAAAGATACAACAATATTATCTGCATTGCCACATCATAAAACAGATGCAATATATCGTGTAAAAAACTTAGACAGATATGATGATAGAGATGATATAAGAACCAATTTATTGGATAGTTTTGATAGACTTATGGCATTTATCGAAAAACATTTAGATGATAAATTTTATTTAGAAGGAAGTCAAAGAATAGATGTAAGAAATAAAATAGCCAGAGAGTTGTGCGTTAATATGTTAATACATCGTGAATTTTCAAATCCATATCCGGCAAAATTGATTATTGAAAAAAATTATTTAAAGACAGAAAATGCAAACAAAGCTAAAATGATTGGAAAAATCAATGTTGATTTTTATGAGCCTTATCCGAAAAACCCAAAAATTGCTAAGGTTTTTAAAGAAATTGGACTCGCGGATGAATTAGGTTCTGGAGTAAGAAATATGGTAAAGTATACGAAGTTATATTCAGGCGGAGTTCCTGAATGGAAGGAAGATGATATTTTTAGAGCATTTATACCACTTATCCCACAAGATATCCCACAAGATACCCCACAAGATACCCCACAAGATGATATGGAAAATTTAATTATTAATTTTTGTAAAGAGCCTAAAAATATGAGAGAGATAATGGAGTATATAAAATTAAAGGATCGAAAGCATGTTTATATTGCATATATAAAACCATTAAAGGAGAAAAACAAGATAGAGATGACGATACCGGATAAACCGAATAGTAAAAATCAGAAATATGTTTCAAAGTGATTATGTAAGAATTTTGAATAAAACAAAACAGCTCGGAGATTAACTCATGAGCTGTTTTCTGGTTTAAAGCATCTTCAATAAACATTCTTTATAACAATCTATCTTCGTATCCGCTTCTTTTTCATCTTTCGCCGGAATGCCGAAATAGAGTTTGATAATCGGTTCGGTTCCGGATGGACGAACGACGATATTGGACTTATCTTCCATTTCGAAGAATAGTACATTGGATTTTGGAAGTCCGGTATCGGTTTCGGTGTGGTTTGTTAAATCTTGTATTCTCCCGGATTCATAATCGCGAACGCGGAGTACCTTGACGTGATTTATTTCTTTCGGAAGGTTGGTACGAATTTTTGCCATGGAAGCCTTCATTTCTTCTTGGGCGGTAACGCCGTCTTTTTTGATAGAGAAAACGTGGTCCTTAAAGTATCCGTATTTTTCGTAAAGTTCGGTTAAAGCATCGTATAAATTCTTGTTTTGTGCTTTGTAGTAAGCCGCCATTTCTGTGATAAGCATAGAGGCGAAAATGGCGTCTTTGTCTCTTGCATAAGTTCCGCTTAAATAACCGTAACTTTCTTCAAATCCGAAAATATAAGTGTATTCTTTCGTTTTTTCGAATTCCTTGATTTTTTCTCCGATGAATTTAAATCCGGTTAATACGTTGAATAACTTGACATTATTTTGTTTGCAGATTTCACTGCACAATTCGGTAGAAACAATGCTTTTTACTGCACAGGCATTTGCCGGCAGCGTATTATTTTTCTTCATATTTTCAATAATGTAAGCAAGCATCAAAGCTCCGACTTGGTTTCCCGTTAATGTGATAAATTCGCCACTTGGGGTTCTTACTACAATTCCCATTCGGTCGGCGTCGGGATCTGTTCCGATGACTAAATTGCAATTTTCTTTTTTCGCAATTTCAATTCCTAAGTTAAAACAAGATTTTACTTCCGGATTTGGTTTCTCTACCGTTGGAAAATTACCGTCCAGTACCATTTGTTCCGGAACTGTGAGTATATTCTCTTTTGGCAATCCGGCAAGTTGCAGGATTTGCGGAACGAGCTTATAGCCACTGCCGTGAAGTGGAGTATAGACTATTTTAAAATCGTGAGCCACTTTTTTTATGGCATCGGGATTGACTTGGGTTTTTAAGATTTCTTGTAAGAAGATTTCGTCAAATTCTGTTCCGATTAAGGTGATTTTTCCTTGCTTACAGGCTTCTGCAAAATCCATGAAACGGACATCCTTAAAAATGTCAATTTGTTTCATGGCGTTTGAGATTCTTTCGGCATTTTCCGGAGGAACTTGCGCTCCGTCTTCCCAATATACTTTGTAACCGTTATATTCCTTTGGATTATGGGAGGCTGTAATCATAACCCCGGCAATGCAATGATAATGTCTTGCAGCGAAGGAAAGAGCGGGTACCGGATGAAGTTCATCAAACATATAGACTTTAATATTGTTTGCTGCGAGAACAGCCGCGGTTCTTTCTGCAAATTCCCGAGAGTGATTACGGCTATCATAAGAAACAGCAACACCGCGTTCTGACGCATTTTCTTCCCGGATAACTTTTGCAAGTCCTTGTGTGGCATGCATTACGGTATGTACGTTCATTCCGTTAATACCGGGACGCATAATACCGCGCAAGCCGGCTGTTCCGAAACTTAACGGGGCATAGAAAAAAGTACGAAGCGGGGATAGTGCATCGAAAAGTTCATTCTTTACCGATTCGTCTAAATTAGGATTTTCTAACCATTTTTTTGTTTCATTTAAGTAATTAATCAAATTAAACATCTCCTTTGTATTTTATCGGGAAGTTGGTAGGGGTCGGCGTCCTCGACGACCCGAAAGTGGAGACCGATACTATTTTCAAAAATAGAGGTACGTCGAGGACGCCGTACCCTACAAAATATTTCTCCTTAGAGTTTTAAACTTTTTAGGTATTTTGTGAATTCTTCCTTCAAGTCATCCCTTGCTAAAGCAAATTCTACAGTGGCTTCCAAAAAACCTTCTTTTTTGCCGACGTCATACCGTCTTCCGATGAAGTCGTAAGCATACATCTCTTCTTCTTTAGCGAGTTCTTTTAAGGCGTCGGTTAATTGGATTTCTCCACCGGAACCCGGTTTTGTATTTTCCAAATATTCAAAGATTTTCGGGGTGATGATGTATCTTCCTAAAATAGCAACGTTAGAAGGTGCTGCTTCTTGCTTTGGCTTTTCTACCAAGTCGGTTACCTTATAAATGCGTTCTCCTTCTTTTGTTCCGGCAACAATGCCGTATTTGCTGACATCTTCTTGCGGTACGGTTTGGACACCGAGAATACTGGCTTGATATTTTTCATATTGTTCTATCATTTGCTTTAGACATGGCTTTTCCGAAGTAACGACATCGTCGCCTAACAATACGGCAAAAGGTTCATTACCGATAAAAGTTTTTGCACAAAGAATGGCGTGCCCAAGCCCTTTCGGTTCTTTTTGGCGAATATAGGTGATGTTAACAAGATTGGAAATATCTTGTACTAAGTGTAACAAATCTTTTTTCCCGTGCTTTTCCAATTCCAATTCCAATTCAATGGATTTATCGAAATGGTCTTCGATAGAGCGTTTATTTCTTCCGGTAATAATCATAATATCTTCAATTCCCGAATGGATGGCTTCTTCCACAATATATTGAATAGTTGGTTTATCTACAATTGGTAACATTTCTTTCGGCTGCGCCTTTGTAGCAGGTAAAAACCTTGTACCGAGACCTGCTGCCGGAATAATTGCTTTACGAATTTTCATTTTTATCCCTCATTTCTTAGTATGTTATCATTCATCAACTTTAGTATTATCATAAAACGAGGGATTTATCAATGCTGAGAACTTTTTTTAACGGAAAAATTAAATTTGCGGTTCTAAAAAGTTAAAAAGAATCTGAATTTTGACGATAAGTAGGCAGAGAGAAAAAAGAAGGAGAATTTTTATGAAAAAATTTTTATGGATAACATTAATTTTATTGATTTTTTGTTCGCAATCTTATGCTTTTTGGGATGAGAGTACTTTTATTTGGGCGAAAGACGCGGTGAACAAATGGCAGGATAAGGGAATTATAAGCGGTTATGAAGATGGAAGTTTTCGAGGGAAAAATCCGATTACACGAGCGGAATTGCTTAGTATTGTGAATCATCTGAACGGAACAAAAGAAAAGGCGGTAAAACGTCCGGCAAATGATGTTGCGGAGGGGCTTTGGTTTACGGATAGCGTGGCTATGGCGGTAAATCATCAAATTATTGCACTAAATGAGAACGGAAATATACGACCGTATGAATATGCAACAAGGGAAGAAACGATGGTGATATTAGCCAATTTATTTCAGATAGAGTATGAGAAAGATGCTAATACTTATTTAACAACCAATTTTTCCGATGCGGATGAGGTTGCTGCGGAAAACAAAACAAAAGTAGCCGGAGTCGTGGAATTTGGCTTTGTGAAAGGGTATCCCGACGGTACATTACGTCCTTTACAGTATGTAACAAGAGCGGAATTAATTGCAATGTTGGATAATTGCATTGAAGATATTTACGGTAAAGGAACTTACGCGAATCAAATTGTAGCAAAAAGTATTGTTATTAATGATAAAGATGTGGAATTGCAGAGGTCTGAAATAAAAGATAAAATTTTTGTTATGGATGGCGCGAAGGAAAATCCTCCGTATATTGTAAATACCAATGTCGGAAAAGGGATTCATTCTCGTATCGGAGATATTGAGATAAGACGGGAAGACGAATGGGAGACTTTAACGGAGAAAGAAGATTCAGAAAAGATTTATACCGACCCTTTAATTGCAAGCATTCGTTACAGTGAAACAAGTTGGACAAACGAGGATGTGATCGTTACCTTAAAGTTGGAAGATAAAGATTATGAAATTGTGAATAATGGCGGAAAGAATAAATATACTTTTGAAACGAATGGGGAATTTACTTTTATTTGCAAAAATTCCGCCGGTAAAACTGTAAAATTTTTAACAGAAGTTGATTATATTGATCGGATTTCTCCAAGATTAGTTGCGGCGGTGGCAAAGACAGAGACCTCTGCGGTTGTAACGGTTGCTGTTTCGGAAGATGATTTGAGTCCGATTGCGAAAATAGCGTATACGGATGGGAAAACGACGGCATCTGCCGCTTTAAGAGGAACCAAAATCATAGATAATACGTTTACCGTTACCGAAGATGGTATTTATACGATTGCGGTAGAAGATGAAGCCGGAAATGAAGAAAGAATATACATTAATATTACCGGATTGAAAGAACCGACTGTCGATACAGCAGGGACAGAACCGATTGTGCCGGTATTGTAGAAATTTATAGTTTGAAGAGCAATAATTTCCATGAAATATTTTTTCTTTTCTATTGAAATAAAAGAAAAAAAAAAGTACAATGAATATTGAAGGGATGGGGTTACTATGCTTGCTACACAAGAAAAAGAATTAAAAAACACGAATGAAGAAAATGTATTGACGTTTTACGAAAAAATAAAGATTAAAAATAATTTGGAGTCATTATTCAGCCATTGTTCGGGTTCTTATGTGTTTATCGAAGTGAATCCGTGGAAGGAAGAGTACATAATTCGTGGAAAGTTTCATGTAAAATACGGTATTTTTGCAAAATTTGAAATGCGTTTTGACGGAATTGAAAAATTGAGAAATTACTCGGAATTTATCGAGTCTTTGGCATTTTTAAAGAATGCTTGCGATGAGATCATTTCTCCGTTGTTAAACGATAAAGGAGTGTTAACGTTCCTCTATTCCGGAGAGTATGTGACAGAGGAAAATATCAATGATATCTTGGATAAGGTAAAAGAAAATAAAGAAATTGAATTAAAGAAGATTAAAGATGAGATTTCGAGATTGTATGAGCAAATTGAGGAAACGGATAATCAGATTAAAGACAGAAAAACGCAAATTAAGTATATGGATATTAAAATAAGAGAAGTAAAGGATTGCGCAAAGAACGTGTTTACAGCGATGCGTTATTTGACCTTTATTAAAGAGGATTCTATTGTGAATCGTATTAAACGGATATTCCGAAAAGAACAGCTTAAGTTAAATGCTTAAAGGATGGTGGATTGCGTGAAACAAAGAAGAAACGAAATTTATGAGATAAAAGAAGATATTTATTCTGCGAATATTGAGAAAAGCAAATTAAACGAAAAATTATATACGTTAACAGAGATGGCGAAAAAGGTAGAAGATGGCTATCATCACTACAAAGAAGTTTCGGACAAAGTAGATGAGATAAAGAGTATTAAAGATGTTATGAGTTTTAAAAATGTGAATTTGAAAAATAAAATTCCTGCAAGAAGAAACGGCAATGCCGGTAAGAGTATCACTTATAAAGCGGAAAGTCAGCCTACGGCGGAATTCGTTGCAACGACAGAGTTAAAGGATTCTTTTAATAAATTGCATTACAACGATAAAATGACATTGGAAGATAATAAGGTATATACGCAGTCGGATTGCAAAGAGATTTTGATGAAAAATACGGCAAATTCAGCGATTACGTTATACGCGGCATTAAACGATACCAATAAATATGAGATTCAGACATCTTTTTGTGAGAATATGATTGTGGCCTATCCAAGCTTGGAAAAATTAAGAGGGATTTTGGCACCGGAAGGAAATTTGTTGATTATAGAACTTCAAAAGAATGCACATTATATTCCGGCAATGACGGCAGATGGTGATTTTTGTGCGTTAATTGGCGGAGATGTGAATATCACTTACAAAGAAAAAGTGAATACCGGAAAAGAGATTGTAGATGTTTGGCACATGAAGAGAAAAAGTTAGCAGAAGCGGCGTAAAGCCGCTTTCGTTTTGTAGAAAGGATTGCAGAAATGAAAAAAGTAGCTTTTTATACGTTAGGGTGTAAGGTAAATCAATATGAGACGGATAGCATGCGAGCGATGTTTTGTCATCATGGATTTGAAGCGGTGGATTTTTCGGAATTGGCGGATGTATATGTGATTAATACTTGTACGGTAACGGCGATGGGAGATAAAAAATCACGTCAGATTATTTCTTCCGCGAAAAAGACGAATCCGGATGCGATTGTTGTCGTGACAGGTTGTATGGCACAAAATGCGTTGAGTGAGAAAAAGGAGATTGAATATGCCGATTTGGTGATAGGGAATGCAGAGAGAAAAAATATTCTTTCGATTTTAGAGGAATATGAAAAGACGCATCAGAAAGTATTTGCGAGCGATATAAAAAAAGAAACGGAGTTCTGGGAGACAGAGGGTATTATTTCGGAGGATAGAACTCGTGCGTATATTAAGATTCAAGACGGTTGTGATCGTTTTTGTTCCTATTGTATTATCCCTTATGTGCGGGGAAGAGTGAGAAGCCGAAATCCGGAAGAAGTAATAAAAGAAGCGGTTTCTATGGCTAAGAAGGGATTTCACGAAATTGTTTTGATTGGGATTCATTTGGCGTCTTATGGGAAGGATTTGGGGAATATTTCGTTAATTGAAATTTTGGAACAATTGAATGCGCAGGAAGAGATACAAAGGATCCGATTAGGTTCTTTGGAGCCCTCTTTTATTACGGAGAATACAATTGTAAGACTTTCTGCTTTAGAGAAAGTTTGTAAACATTTTCATCTGTCGCTTCAAAGCGGTTGTGATACAGTACTTCAGCGAATGAATCGTCGTTATACGACGGCGGAATTTGAGGAGAAAGTAAACTTAATTCGGAGTGCTTTCCCGTTGGCGTCGATTACGACGGATATTATTGTGGGCTTTCCGGGAGAAACGGAGGAAGAGTTTGAGACAACGTATTCTTATTTGGAGAAAATTCGGCTAAATAAGATGCATGTGTTTCCTTATTCGAAGCGGGAAGGAACGGTTGCGGCGAAGATGGCGGGGCAAGTCAGCCGACAACTTAAGAAGAAGCGTGCGGAACGTTTGATTACGCTTTCTGAGAAAAATGAAAAAGCGTTTGCAGAGCAGTTTGTGGGAAAAGAAGTGGAGGTTCTGTTAGAAGATAGAGTAAAAGAGGGATATCGAGAGGGATATACTCAAGAATATGTAACGGTGAGAGCAAAAGAAGGAAGTCGCGGAGATGTTCTGATGATGCGGGGAAAAAAAGTTTTTTCAGACGGTAGCCTTTTGGTAGAATGAGATTATTTTCAGACTTAAATTTAGAAAAAAGCACAAATACTGTAGGGACAGCATTCATGCTGTCCACAGAAAAGGCAGAAAAGCAGGACAGCATAAATGCTGTCCGTACAATGGTTGTATCATCATTATAGGATAATATAGTTTGACCTGTAGCAAAGTGATAAGCATCATTAAATTTAGAACAAAAGCACAAATACTGTAGGGACAGCATTCATGCTGTCCACAGAAAAGGCAGAAAAGCAGGACAGCATAAATGCTGTCCGTACAATGGTTGTGTCATCATTATAGGCTGATATAGTCTGACGTTTAGCAGAGTGAGAAACAATCTTCTTTCGTTAACTTGACAATCGGTACTTTAGTCCTAAGTTTTATAATAGCGAGAATATGGAAGAAAAACAGAGAAAATAAGATATTTAAATCTTGTTTTCTCTGTTTTTAAACTATATAGTGGAAGAAGAATAAAACACAAGATATTGTTATATATTTTTAAAAAACCACTAAATCTTGTGTGCAGAATGACGATATAGTCTCTGGATAAATTATGAAGAAACATAGGAGGAGAGCAGAATGATCACAAAAATTCGTAAGAGAAACGGTGAAGTTGTGGAATTTCATCAGGAGAAAATCACAAGGGCGATTTTTAAGGCGGCACATGCTTGTGGTGGAGAGGACTACAGCAAGGCGGAGGCTTTGTCGAATGAAGTAATGAAGATTGTCGAGAAGCAGTTTGCGGATAAAGTTCCGAATGTGGAGGATGTGCAGGATATTGTTGAAAAGGTTTTGATTGAGAATGGTCATGCCAAAACAGCCAAGGCTTATATTTTATATAGAGAAAAGCGGAAGGGTGCGAGAGAAACGAACGCTTTAATCGGCGGTACGATTGATATGTTCTCGAAATATCTTGGGGATAAGGATTGGCTGATTAAGGAAAACTCTAATATGCAAAAGAGTATTAACGGCTTAAACAATTATGTTAGAGAAGCATTTACCAAAATGTATTGGTTAAATGAGGTTTATCCGGAGAATATTCGTAAAGCGCATGAATCGGGAGAAATGCATCTTCATGATTTGGGATTTTTCGGCGCATATTGTACCGGATGGGATTTAAGACAGCTTCTTACCGAAGGATTCGGCGGCGTTCCGGGAAAAGTGGATAGTAAGCCGGCGAAACATTTAAGATCCTTCTTAGGCCAAATTGTAAATTCTACATTTACGACACAAGGGGAAACAGCAGGAGCACAGGCTTGGTCTGGATTTGATACTTTCTGCGCGCCGTTTGTATATTACGATAATTTAGATTATCCTCAGGTAAAGCAGGCGATTCAAGAGTTTATTTTTAATATGAATGTGCCGACAAGAGTGGGATTCCAATGTCCGTTTTCTAATTTGACGATGAATGTGACAATTCCGGAGAATTTAAAGAATGAACCGGTGATTATCGGCGGTCAATATATGGATAAAACTTATGGCGAATTCCAAAAGGAAAGCGATATGATTAATAAGGCATTCTGCGAGGTAATGTATGAGGGAGACGCGCATGGCAGAACCTTTACTTTCCCGATTCCGACGTTAAATATTACGAAGGATTTGAATTGGGATTCTGAGGTAATTGAAGATTATATGAAGATTACTTGTAAGTATGGAACGCCGTATTTTGCAAACTATGTTAATTCGGACTTATCACCGGATGATGCACTTTCGATGTGTTGTCGTTTGAGATTGAATTTGAAGGAACTTAGAAAAAGAGGCGGCGGACTATTTGGCTCTAACCCGCTTACCGGTTCCATTGGTGTTGTAACGATTAACTTGCCTCGTCTTGGTTTTGAAGCAAAGAGTGTAGAGGAATTCAAGGCAATGATAAAGGATGTTGCGGATAAGGCAAAACAGTCTTTGGAAATTAAGAGAAAAGTGATTGAAGAGGAAACAGAAAAGGGACTATATCCTTATTGTGCAAGATATTTAAAGGGTGCGAAAGAGAGATTCGGTGATTACTGGCACAATCATTTTAGCACCATCGGTGTAATCGGTATGAATGAAGCACTTTTGAACTTAATCGGAAAGGATTTAACGACAGAAGACGGTCAAAAGATTGCTTTAGATGTGATGAATTATTTAAGAGATATTATTACCGGATATCAAGAGGAAACCGGTCATGTTTACAACTTGGAAGCGACACCGGCAGAAGGCGTTTCTTACAGACTTGCGAAGATTGATCGTGAGAAATACGGAAAAGATATTATTACAGCAGGTGGAGAAGTTCCTTATTATACGAATTCTACACAACTTCCGGTTAAGTTTACCGATGATATCTTTAAGACGTTGGATTTGCAAGATGATTTACAGTGCACATATACCGGCGGTACAGTATTGCATTTATACTTAGGAGAAAGCATTGAAGATACAAAGGTAGCAAAGAAATTAATTCAAAAAGCGTTAGGAACGCATAAATTACCGTATATCTCGATTACTCCTACGTTTAGTGTTTGTCCGGAGCATGGTTATTTGAAGGGTGAACAATCCTGTTGCCCGACTTGCGGAGGCGATACTGAGATTTGGTCGAGAGTGGTTGGCTTTATTCGTCCGGTTGGAAACTTCCATTTAGGAAAGAAACAGGAATATAACGACCGCAAGAAGTATGTGATTCGTGAGGAGCAATTGGGAGATTTGACGGATTGTGAATGTGAGACGACGTTAAATTAATGGCATTTTCGGTTGGGAAAATAGCCGCAACAGATGAAGGGGCTGAGTACGAATGAGAATTGGCGGTTATGAGAAACTTTCGACGGTAGATTATCCGGGAGAATTGGCTTGTTCGATTTTTTTGGTGGGATGTAATTTTAATTGTGGTTATTGTCACAATCCTTCTCTGATTTCCGGCGATGGAAATTATATTGAAAAGAAGGAAGTAATGGAATATTTGAAATTGCGTCGTGATATGTTGGATGCGGTTTGTATCAGCGGTGGAGAACCGACTTGCAATCCTGATTTGAAGGATTTTATTAAGGAAATTAAGGCGTTGGGGTACAAAGTGAAGTTAGATACCAACGGGACACATCCGGAAGTGATTGAGGAGCTTTTGCAGGAAAAATTGATTGATTATATTGCGATGGATATAAAGGCGTCGCCGAAGAAGTATAGAAAAGTGGTTGGCAGAGAAGTGGATTTGGAAGTTTTGAAGAAATCCATTGAAGTAATTAAGAAAAGCGGAATTCAACATGAATTTCGGACGACGTATTTGCCGATTTTGGATCGAAACGATATTAACGAGATTGCCCATACTTTTGTGAATCGTGGGGATAAGTATTTTTTACAGCAATTCCGCAATACCGTTACCAACGATCCCGTTTATCACAATTTTGCACCGCATAAGGAGGCGTATGTGTTAAGTACGGCACAGTTTGCGGGTGTGAGCGGAGTAAGAGGATTAAATTAATAGAAGTGGTTGTAAAAAACTGCCTCAGGAAAATAAAATTTTCAAAACAGGGACTACAAACCGGAGTACAAAATGAAACGGAATGGGCCGCTTACATCTGCCGTCCATGGCAGGGGTAAGCTAAACTCAACCTCGTGTTGAGTTTACCCATTCCTTATCCGTTTGTACTTGCCGGTTCTCCGTCATTGTTTTGAAAATTTTATTTTCCTGAGGCAGTTTTTTTACAGCTACTTTTTCAATGTGCGAAATTTGTCGAATGATTTTGATTGAAAATTGGAAATAGATGGAATATAATGGCGGTAGAAAAAGCGGGACGTCGAGGACGTCGTCCCCTACAGTTTGGGCGAAATCAGAAAGAGAAAACAGAAAAAATTTGTTTTGTTCTTGCATTTTTTGTAAACCTGTGATATGATGATAAGGCAGTTTTCCTTACTCTGTCGCAGGACAGGGTCAAGAAGTCCAAAAGGAGGTGAAATGAATGCTCAACAAATATGAATCAATTTACATTGTAAATCCTAATACAGAGGGAGAAGCAATGAAGGGAATCGTTGAGAAATTCAATACTTTGATTGAAACGGAAGGTGGTAAGGTTTCCGAGACTCAAGAATGGGGCCTCAAAAAGCTTGCTTATCCGATTAAAAAGTTTGAACAAGGCTATTATGTATTGGTAAACTTTGAAGCAAATCCTGAATTTATCAGCGAATTAGAAAGAGTTTACAAGATTACAGACAGCGTATTGAAGTTTATTACAATTAAAAAAGAAGACTAATTATGAAATATTAGGAGGAATTGGATATGTTAAATAAGGTATTGTTAATGGGAAGACTGACAAGAGATCCTGAAGTAAGATATACGACAACGAATAATACGTTGGTATGTTCTTTTACTTTGGCGGTAGACAGAAGAGTTAGAGCCGGAGAAGAGAGACAAGCTGATTTTATTAATGTTGTTGCATGGAGCAAATTAGGCGAATTTTGCAGTAAGTACTTTGTAAAAGGTCAGCAAGTAGCCATTTGCGGAAGATTACAAACCAGAAATTATGATGATAAAGATGGTAAAAAAGTATATGTAACGGAAGTGATTGCGGAAGAGGCACATTTCGCAGACAGTAAGAGGGCTGACGGCGCAAATACTTTTGATTCGGGATTTAATGTACCTACGCAGGCATCCAATATTCCTTCAACAGACGGTTTTACGGCAATCGAAGATGATTCCAATTTACCGTTTTAAGTGTATGAAATAATGACATACCACTATGAATTTTAGTTGGGAGGGAAATAGAATGGCTGGAAATTACAAGAAGAATAACAGAAACAACAATGATGACGATAATGTAAGAATCAGAAAGCCTAAGAGAAAAGTTTGTGCTTACTGTGCAGACAAGAACTTAGAAATTGATTTTAAGCAAGTAGATAAAATCAAGAAATATGTTTCTGAAAAAGGAAAGATTCTTCCAAGAAGAGTAACCGGATTGTGTGCAAAGCATCAAAGAGAATTGACAATTGCTATTAAAAGAGCAAGACACATTGCGTTACTTCCTTATACATTAGAATAAGAAATCAAAATCCTTCGGTAGAGATACCGGAGGATTTTTTTGTTGTATAGGAAAAATCAAAGATTTTGCCTATACAACAAAAAACGCTCCGCAGGGAAGCACACTCACGCGAAAGGAATGTTGCTACGCAACTCGCGTTCGGCGCAGGTGTTTTGCCTGCGCAAAACACTTTTGTTCTCTCTTGTTACTATTCAGACTTAAATTTATAGAAATAGCATAAATAGTGTAGGGACAGCATTTATGCTGTCCACAGAAAATGCGGAATGCAGGACAGCATGAATGCTGTCCCTACAAGGCTTTAGCGAAAATAATAAGTTGTTAAGTCTGATCAGTAACTATCTCTTTATAAAATCTGTACCAATTGCTTGAAGAAAATACATATTAATAGTATAATGAATAGGCTAAAGGGGGGAGAGATATGAATATAGCTTTGTTAATAACGGGTATTTGCGAAGAGTATGAGGATCCTCTGCCCATCGTCTCTTAGTTGCGGAATTATGATTCCGCAATACAGCAAAATAATGGATGGAGGCGGATTTAGATGGTAGAAATGTATAAAACAGTAGATAATCAAGTAAAAAAATTGGAAAATTTTGAAGATGGTGCATGGATTAATGTAACTTCTCCGACAACAGAGGAAATCCAGCAATTAAAGGATAAATTTAAGATTGAAACGACCTATTTGACGGCGGTTACCGATGAGGAGGAACGCTCGCGAATTGAGGTGAACGATGAAGGTCAGACGTTGGTTGTGATTGATATTCCTTCGATTGAAAAGCAGGGGGAAGTTATTGTATATTCGACAGTTCCGCTTGGTATTATTATGCTTCCGAATGCGATTATTACAGTTTGTTCGGAAGAAAATTCGGTTATTAATGATTTTTCAAGCGGAAGAATTAAAGGATTTTATACGAATTTTAAAAATCGCTTTGTTTTGCAGATTTTGTATCGGGTGGCTTATACTTTCGTAAGATATTTGCGCCATATCGATAAAATTACCGAGCGTGTGGAAAAACAATTATATAAATCGATGGGAAATGATGAACTGTTGGATTTATTGGCGTTGGAAAAAAGTATGGTTTATTTCTCAACGTCATTAAAGTCAAATGAATTGGTGTTAGAGAAGATGCTGAAATTGGAATATTTAAAACAGTATCCGGATGATATGGAATTGTTGGAAGATGTGATCATCGAGAATAAGCAGGCAATTGAGATGACGAATATTTTTACCGGTATTTTGAGCGGAACGATGGATACTTTTGCGTCGATTATTTCGAATAACGTAAATAACGTTATGAAGTTTTTAACGTCGGTAACGATTTTAATTACGATTCCGACGTTGGTTTCGAGTATTTACGGTATGAATGTCAATTTGCCTTTCCAAAATAATCCCTATGCGTTTTATATTGTTATGGGAATCGCGCTTGTTGTGTCGGTGGTTCCGATTTTCTTCTTGTATAAACGAAGAATGTTTTAGTATGTAGGAAGGTGTTTTGAAATTCGGGCGAGCAATGCTCGCCCCTACAATTTTTCAGAACACTTTTTTTACAACCCCTTTTGTTCTTAATGAGATTTTTTTTCTGTTACTTTCGCTAATTTATCTGTAATTTGCTTTTGTTTATCCGGATCGGTCCAGTTAAACATAGAAGGGATTAACTCTCCTGTTTTTGTTGTTTTACCGGCATCAAAGTCTCTATTTCTATTTTTTCCCATATTCTTCACTCCTTATTATAATAGGGTGAAATTAGTTTAATCTTACGCCTACTGCAGCCATGGAGCTTCTTAAAGAACCTCTGTCTGTTGTTGCGGGATCGTATACAATTGTGATGGTTGCTCCGCTGACATCGACTGCGACATCATCCACTCCCGGCATGGAAGTTAACCAATTTTTTACTTCTAATGCTTGATTGGCCGATAAAGTATTGACATTAAATACAGTTGTTTCCATTGATATTTCACCTCTTAGGTAGTTTATTCGTTTTTTATGAATTTATGCGAAAAAAAAGAAAAATTGCAAAAGTTTACGTAATGTGATAAAATAGTAGTAAGAAGAACAAAAATACCCCTTTATTTTCAATAAAAATAAGCCGATATATATTTAAAGAGTCTTATCATCGAATGTCTGTAAACAAGGAGGTTTATATGATTCGGAAATTTTTAATGAGTTGTTTTTTAATGAGTTTTATTTTTTTAATTAATATAGGATATGCGTATTCACTTCAAGTTATTGTAGATGGGCAAAGCATTACCATTCAGAAAAATGCTAATGAAGCGGTTACGTTAAATATTTTGCGTAGCGATTGCCTTGGTTGGAAAGTAAATCAAGGAAATGTTGTAATTACGGAAGATAGTTTTATTATGCCGGCGGAAGATGTGATTATAGAGGCGATTATTCCGACGGAATATCCGCTCATCACAAGCGTGAATGATATTATTATCGAAAGTGATCAACCGGTAGAATCGAGTGTTACGATAAGCGCCGGGTCAACGCTTGGGAATGCTTTTAAGTGGCTTTCTTGGGGAATGATATTAACGAATAATACAACCGGATTGATAAGCTTTAAAATGCCGTATAATGAGGTAAGATTGAATGCAAATTAAAAAAGATAGACAAAATGTTGGAGAAGAACATCCAAATTTTGTCTTTTTTTTTGTGCTTTTTTCTGCTATAATGAATTGATTATTTAGAGATAAGGAGGAAGAAATATGGTAATAGAACCCAAAATCAGAGGATTTATCTGTACGACAGCACATCCGGAAGGGTGCCGTGAATATGTGAAAGAACAAATTGAATATGTAAAAAATAAAGGAACAATAAATGGGGCAAAAAAAGTATTGGTAATCGGGGCTTCGATGGGATATGGCTTGGCTTCTCGAATAACAGCGGCTTTTGGTGCCGGTGCGGCGACAATCGGAGTTATTTTTGATAAACCTTCCGATGGAAAACGTACGGCAACTGCCGGTTGGTATAATACTGCTGCTTTTGAAGAATTCGCGAAAAAAGAAGGATATTATGCAAAGACGATTAACGGAGATGCTTTTTCGAAAGAGATTAAAGATCAAACGATAGAATTGATTAAAAAAGATTTGGGAAAGGTTGATTTGGTTGTTTACAGCTTGGCTTCTCCAAGAAGAACGACAGCGGATGGAACGACATATAATTCCGTATTAAAGACAACCGGGGATACTTATACCAATAAAACGATTGATTTGAGAACGAAGGAATTGTCGGAAGTTACGATTGAAGCGGCAAATGAAGAGGAAATTGAAGCGACGGTAAAGGTAATGGGCGGAGAAGATTGGAAAGATTGGATGAAAGCCTTAAAAGATGCTGACGTTTTGGAGGAAAATGCGGTTACGGTTGCATATTCTTATATCGGACCGAAGTTGACGTATCCGGTTTATTTTGATGGAACCATTGGTCGTGCGAAGGCAGATTTGTATCGTTCGGCAGAGGAATTAAATAAAAAGTATTCTGATGTAAAGGCATACGTTTCGGTGAACAAAGCACTTGTAACACAGTCCAGTGCGGCGATTCCGGTTGTTCCTTTATACATATCGATTTTATATAAAGTAATGAAGGAAAAAGGGATTCATGAAGGATGTATCGAGCAGATACAGCGTTTATTTGCAGAGAGATTGTATCGGGCGGACGGAACGGTACCGGTAGATACGGAAAATCGGATTCGAATCGATGATTTAGAGATGAGAGAAGATGTTCAACAGGAAATTGAAAGAATTTGGAAGGAACTTGAGCATGATAATTTAGAAAAATATACCGATATTAGCGGATATTGGCATGAATTTTACAAGTTATTCGGTTTTGATATTGCCGGAATTGATTACGGTAAGGATGTAGATGAGATGTATTCGCCGGAGAGTTTAAAAGTATGAAAGGAAACTTTGTGTATATCTTAGAATGTAAGGATAAGAGTTTATATACCGGTTGGACTACTGATGTGGAAGCGCGGGTAAAAGCTCATAATGAAGGAAAAGGTGCGAAATACACAAAAGGACGAGGCCCGGTGAAGTTGCTTTATTTTGAGGAATTTTCAACGAAGGAAGAAGCAATGAAACGGGAGTATGCGATTAAACATATGAAATTAGCGAAAAAGTTAAAACTAATACAAGAAAAAAGGGCTTAAAGCCCTTTTTTTCTTATATAGGAAAAGTTGAAGATTTTGCCTATATAACGGTACTATTCAGACTTAAATTTATAGAAATAGCATAAATAGTGTAGGGACAGCATTTATGCTGTCCACAGAAAAGGCAAAAAGCAGGACAGCATGAATGCTGTCCCTACAATGGGTGTATCGGTATTATAGGAGATATAGTCTGAATAATAACTATACAACAAAAGTATAAATAAGATATAATTCAAAATAGAGAAAACGGGACGTCGAGGACGCCGTCCCCTACGATGGTTTATGATAGAAAAAATTTACGCTATATACATATTGAAAAATAGGAGAAATAACGCGGATTTTTGTTAATCCTATGATGTTTTTTGACGATAGAATGGGTGAGAAAGGGACGTAGGTGAAAAAAATGAGGAAAGAATTGTTTGTGGCGTTAGGAATGACAATTTTATTAAATCAGGTTTCTTTTGCGGCGGATGTTACTTATTACGGAATGAGTGCGGGAGATGCGAGAGTAAATGCACTTCAGTTTCAAGATGTGAGCGGGAAAGGAAGTTCTTATTGGGCGGCTTCGGCGATTTATGAGATGACGGCGCTTTCGGTAATGAACGGATTTTCTTCTTCGGTTTTTTCACCGGATTCTTATGTTACGAATGAACAGGCAATTACAATTGTGTTAAATGCGTTGGGAAAAGCCGATGAAGTACAAAAAATGAAGGGAATTGCGAATACTTGGTCGGATAAATATATTAAATATGCGATGAATCAGGGGTTGATTACTGAAAAAATTGTCATGAAAAAGTCGGATATTTCGGGGAATGCAGAGGCGATGAAGGCGAAAGGCGTTTTGATACGAGACTATCCGATTACGAGAGAAGAGATGGCGGGATTAATCTGTCGTGCTTTTTCTTTGAATACGAAGGAAGAGGCTAAAATTGATTTTTATGATAAAACGCAGATTGATGAGAAATATAAAAACTACGTAGAGGCGGTTTCCAGCAATCAGATTATGGTTGGGACAGAGGATAAGATGTTTCAGCCGAAGAGTGGATTAAAACGTGCGGAATTGGCGCAAATCTTTAAAAATTGTGAAACGCTATTGTTAGACGATTTGTCACTTGTGAAAAAACAGGGCTTTATTGATTCTGTGAGCGATACTTCTGTTTCTATGACAGATGATGAAGGAAATGAAATTGCAATTGATCTTGCGGGAAAGAACATTCCGGTTTTTCGTAATGGGAAACTTAGCGGAAAAGAGGCTTTAAGGGCTTCGGATGAAATCGAATATTTTATCGGTACAGATAAATCCGTTTTGTTTATTCGAGTGATTGATGAGGGTATTGACGAGACGGGAGATTCCGGTGTAATTGAAACGGTTTCCAAGCAGGGAATTGTGGTAGGAAACAGTCCGTATTTTTATCAGATTTCCGTGAAAAATCGATTGGGAGAGACGGAAAGTTATACGTATGGTGAGTGGACGAGTATTTGGAAAGACGGAAAAGAGACGAAGGCTTCGGAAATTTTACAGGGAGATACCGTTTATTTGGAGTTTGATGAGTTAGGCGATTTGGTTGTGATTCGTGGCGTTACCAATACGGTGATTACTTACGGCACCATAACCAATCTTACAAGTGGGGTAATTACAGTAGAAAACGACCAATACGAAAGCAAAAAGTATTCTGTTTCGCGGGTGCCGATTTACAAAAACGGAGAAGAAATTGCATTAAGTGAAGTACATACGGGAGAGTATGCAAAGATCTATTCATCCGCCAGTGAGCTGATAAAAATCGAAATTGTTCCGGACAGCAGAACGGTATATCATATATATAAGGGTTATATCAGCGATATAAACAGAGTACAGGAGAGAATCATTTTAAGGGATACGGCATGTTTAGAAGATTCGAAGTGGAAGTCGCTGAGTGAAAGTTTTATTTCGATTCCGTTGGATAGTGAGATGGAAATTCATTATGACGGTAAGGCAATTTCGATGGCGGAACTTGGTGAAAAACAAGTCGGGAAATATGCGTATATTGTGACGAGAGAAGATACGAAGACTTTAGAGAAAGTAAAATCAATGATAATTGGTAGTTTTTCGAAAGAAGTAACGCGTTCGGGTGAGTACAGAAGCTATTCTGCCTCTTCCGGACAACTTCGTTTGTACAATGACTCGGAACGTTATGGTATGACAGAGGATACCTTATTTATCATAGACGGAAAAGTTGTTAAATTGCCGAAATTTGATGGCGGGGATGAAGTGACGGTAACGGCAGTTTATGAAGAGGGAGAGTATATAGCGAAAGTGGTTGTGGCAACGAAAAAGGAAGAGAAGATAGAAGAGAAACCGTTGTTGTATTCCGGGACGATTAAATCGATTGAGGAAGAGGAGGAAGTAACACTTCGTTTAAATGGAAAGTTTGACGGAGAAGAGTGGTATTCCGTGAGAAATAAAGTGGCAAATTTCGTATTGACGAAAACGTCGCGTATTTTTACTGAATCCGGTCCGATCAATATTCGGGAATTGACGGATGAAGGTGCGACAAATTACAAGGACAGTAACGCAATTATTGTGGCTGTCGGAGATGAAATTGTAACACTTTCTACGATTGATGCAGGTGAAATGCCGTATCTGTTACGAGGGGTTATTAATAGTGTGAATGGGACAGAGTTTGTGATTTCGGAAACGGAGTATTATGATTTTGAGGAAGAGGATTGGCTTGGAATTCGAAAGACAACGGTGTTGTTAGGAGAATCTCCGGTGGTTGTGAAGAATGGAGAATATGCAAGACAGAAGGATATAGAAAAGGGACAAGAAGTGTTGGTATTGAAAAAGGATAAGACGTCTAACGCGGCAATTATTCTTTTAACCGACTAAAGAAAGGATGAAGATGAATGAAGAAGTTCATGGGGATGATTTGCGTGTGGTTGCTTTTTTCAACGGCTTACGCATATGAGCCGGGGATTTATGAGAAGGTAAATAACAGTGATGATTTGACTTGCAAAGAAACGATTTTTCTTTCGGGAGAGCCGATTACTTTAACGGGAACATTGTCGATTTCACAGTCCGGAAAAGGAAAAACGGCGAAGGAAAGCTATGAATATCAGTTGTCGGATGAAAATGGAAACAGTGTGTCGAGGGATCTTACCTTTTCAATTTCTGCAAATGAGAAGGCGAATAAGCAGGTTTCGAAGGTGTGGGAGCTTACGGATTTTAGTGAGAGTGTCGTGATTGGTGACAAGACCTATACGTTAGAGAAATATGATTTTTCTAAAACCGTATTGGACGATGTGAAACCGGTGGGAAGGTATTTTGCGGGAAATATTAATCTTTCGAAGCAGTATTCTTATGACGGTGGGACGGTAAAGGTATTGGGAAGCGGTTCGATATACGGATACGATACGGCGTGGTCGAAGAATGAGACGGTTTCTATGACGTATACTTTATCCAACAAACCTGATACCGGTTATGCTTGGTCAGGAAAGTATAAAACGATTACTTCACAGACGGATCAGAAAAAGGTGACGTATATTTCGAATCGTCCGACAGAGATTAGTTTTGATGGCGGATATATGCTGTCAGAAAGCAATTTGTTTACTTTGCGTTATTCTTATGAGATGCCGGAAGTGTATAATGGAAAAGTGTTGGATTATATTGTAAGTGATGAGGGTTCTTATAAATTTGAGTCATTCCCGGTAGGGACAAGATTGCCTAATTATTTACTAAAAGGAATCAAAGGTCATTGGGGAGAAATGGCGTTACGGCAGGCATATGCACTTGAGTATATGGATGAATGGGACGCTACGGATACGCCGAATACAGCGGTGACCAGAGGTGAGTTTGCGAAGATTATGGCGTTGGCGTTGAAGCTGGATTTGGAGAAGAAAGCAGAAGGCGAAGCGATTGTTTATAAGGATGTGCAGGAGACAAATCCGTATTATAAGTATATTATGGCTTTGACACGGGAAGGCGTTGTGACGGGAACGGGAAATTCGAGATTTCAGCCGAATGCGGTGATTAGCAGGGCTGAGGCGATTACCATGATGATTAATGCGATAGGGTTTGAAGATAAAGCGCCGGAGCCGTTACCGTTACTACAGTTTAATGATGCGGCGTCTATTCCGAAGTGGGCGGAGAAATATGTGTATATGGCGAATAAAATCGGGTTGATGCAGGGAGACGAGTATGGCAATGCCTTGGCGACGAAGCAGCTTACGAAGGCAGAAATTGCGACGATGACGAATAATATGGTGCGCTATTTGATAGAGGATTTGGGAGAAGAGTATGTTTTGTAGGTGGAGTGAAAATAGGCAGAAAGCAGGACAGCATGAATGCTGTCCGTACAGAAGATGGATTGTAGGGACAGCATTTATGCTGTCCCTACAAAAGACTGAGAAATAGGGTTGAACCTGAATTGCAATAAAATTACCGCGAAAGTGGTAATTTTTTTTGTTTTGTGTTAAAATAGTGATGTTGTGAAATATATTGTAGCAAGAGGAGGAGTTAAGATGGAGAATACGATTGCTGTTATATTAGCTGCCGGTGAAGGGAAGAGAATGAAATCGGAACATTCTAAGGTAGTACATAAGGTTTTGGGAAAATCAATTATCAGACGAGTATATAATGCGGTAAAAGCGGCGGGAATAGAGGAATGTGTGATTGTTGTGGGTCACAGACAGGATGAAGTGAGAGAGGAAATGCAGGATTTGGTTTCTTATGCAGTACAGGAAGAACAGTTGGGGACCGGTCATGCGGTGATGCAGGCAGTGGATTTTATTGAAAAATCGAAGCGAGTTGTGATTTTGTCGGGAGATGCACCGTTAATATCGGGAGAAACGATTAAAAATGCCGTTTTGCAGTGTGAAAGGAATCAAGAGTATGCAACTATTTTTACGGCGGAGTTTGAAGATCCTAACGGATATGGAAGAATCGTGAGAGACGCAAAAGGAGCTGTTTGCGGGATTGTAGAACATAAGGATGCGACGGAGGAACAAAGAAGGATTAAAGAAATTAATTCTTCGATGTATTGTTTTGATAGTAAGGCGCTTTGTGATGCGTTAAAAAAGATTACTAATAACAATGTGCAGGGAGAATATTATTTAACGGACGTGATTGAGATTATGATTCAATCAGGGCTTTCTGTCGGAACGTATCGGCTCAAAAATCATTATGAGATTATGGGAATCAACGATCGAGTTCAGTTGGCGGAAGCAAATCAAATGGCTAGAAAATTATGCAATGAAAAGCATATGAGAAACGGAGTTACTTTGATTGACCCGGAGACGACTTATATTGAGGAAGATGTTGTCATCGGAAGGGATTCGATTGTTTATCCGGGCAATATTCTTGAGGGAACTACCGTGATTGGGGAAGAGTGTGTATTGAATCAAAATAATCGAATCACGAACAGCACTTTGGCGGACCATGTGGAAATTACTTCTTCTGTGATGACAGATTCGACTGTGGATAGTTATACACATGTCGGACCGTTTGCGTATATTCGTCCGAATACGCATATCGGAAAGCAGGCAAGAATCGGAGATTTTGTAGAATTGAAGAATTCAACGATTGGAGATAAAACGAAGGTGTCTCATCTTACTTATGTGGGAGATAGTGACGTGGGTTCGGAAGTGAACTTTGGTTGCGGTACGGTGACGGTAAATTATGATGGAATTCATAAGAATCGTACAACGATTGGAGATAAATCGTTTATCGGATGCAATACGAATTTGATTGCACCTGTGAAATTAGGAACGGGCGCTTATACGGCGGCGGGTACGACGATTACAAAAGATGTGCCGGAGAATGCACTTGCCATCGGAAGATGCAGACAGGAAATCAAAGAAGGCTGGGCAAAAGGCAAGACGAAGGTTAATCCGTAGGGAAAAGGCAGGACAGCATGAAAGCTGTCCGTACGGAAAGAGCCAATCTCGTAGGAGCAGCATAAAATAAGGCATGAACAATATATGGACAGCATGAATGCTGTCCGTACAGAAGGAAAGAGCTAATTCTGCAGAAGTAGCATAAAATAAGGCACAGACAATGTATGGACAGCATGAATGCTGTCCTTGGAACAGGCACGAACCATGAAGAGAAGAAAGGATTGTTTTTATGAAACCAATTGTGGCGGTTATCGGGAGACCGAATGTGGGGAAATCATCGTTTTTTAATTATATTTCGGGAAAGCGAATTGCGATCGTGGAGGATACTCCGGGTGTAACGAGGGATCGGATTTATACCGACGTGACTTGGAGAGGAAGAACGTTTACCATGATTGATACCGGCGGAATTGAGCCGGAAGCGGATGATGATATTTTGAAGCAGATGAAGTATCAGGCGGAATTGGCGATGGATTCGGCGGATGTGATTGTGTTTATGGTGGATGGAAAAGAGGGCGTGACGGCGTCGGATTATGAAGTGGCGAAGATGCTTCGAAAGACCAATAAACCGGTGATTTTGATTTGTAATAAAGTTGATCAAGTGGGGGATACACCGCCGGAAGTTTATGAGTTTTATAATTTAGATATGGGAGATCCTTACCCGATTTCTACTTTGCAGGGGCTCGGAATCGGGGATGCGTTGGACGCGATTTATGAGAAGTTTAAGGATATTCCGGAGGAAGAGGAGGACGATACCTTTATTAAGGTTGCTTTAATCGGGAAGCCGAATGTGGGAAAATCCTCTTTGGTGAATAAGATTTTAGGGGAAAAGCGTGTGATTGTCAGCGATGTGCCGGGTACGACGAGAGATGCGATTGATACGTACTTTGAGAAGGGTGACAAGAAATTTGTCTTTATCGATACGGCGGGACTTCGGAAAAAGAATAAAGTGGATGAGAGCATTGAAAAATATAGCGCGATGCGGACAATTACGGCGATTGAGAGAGCGGATGTTTGTCTGCTGTTGGTTGATGCGAATGAAGGTGTGACAGAACAAGACACGAAGGTGGCAGGATATGCTCATGAAGCCGGAAAAGGAATTATTATTGTAGTAAACAAATGGGACATTCACGAAAAAGAGACGGGGACGTTAGAGAAGTATCGCGAGCAGGTTTATCAAGATTTGGCATATTTGACTTACGCTCCGGTAATTTTTATTTCGGCGTTGACCGGTCAAAGAGTGGATAAGCTGTTTGAATTGATTCCGTTTGTGGCGGATCAAAATGCGATGAGAATTACGACAGGCGTATTGAATGATGTGATAAATGAGGCGGTTGCGATGGTACAACCTCCTTCGGATAAGGGAAGACGATTAAAAGTGTATTATGCGACGCAGGTTTCGACGAAGCCGCCGACCTTTGCGGTGTTTGTAAATAGTAAGAAATTGATGCATTTTTCTTATGTGCGGTATTTGGAGAATCAGATTCGGAAGAATTTCGGCTTAGAGGGAACGCCGGTTGTGATGATGGTGCGCGAGAAAGGTGAAGAATAAAGGCAGGACAGCATGAATGCTGTCCGCACAGAAGGATAGAGGCACAAACAATATAGGGACACAATAAATTGTGTCCGTACGGAAGGATTAAGGTAAAAGCAGGCGCAGGGGCACAATTTATTGTGTCCGTATAGGCAAAAGAAGAGGAGGATGTCGGAATGGTTAATGCAGTGGCGTTGTTGAATTATTTGGTGGTTGGTGTTGTAGCGGTTATTGCTTATTTATTGGGAAGTATTAATTCGTCGATTATTGTGGGAAGGTTGCATGGCATTGAAATTCGCGAACAGGGAAGCGGAAATGCGGGACTTACGAATACGCTTCGTGTGTTGGGAAAGAATGCGGCAGGATTAGTCCTTTTGGGCGACATTTTAAAGGGTGTTGTTGCCATTTTAATTGCGAAGTTTTTGACGCCGTATCTGTTACAGTTGATTGCGGGAACGCCACAGAATTTTGAAGCGACTCTTGAAATGGTAAAAGTAACCGATATCCTTACAACGCTTGCGATTCAGCTTTCCGGAATTGCGGTTGTTTTGGGTCATATTTTCCCGGTATATTATCAGTTTAAGGGCGGAAAAGGTGTGTTAACTTCTTTTACGGTGATTATGATGACGCAATGGCAAGTTGGTTTGTGCTGTTTGATTATTTTTGTAGTAACGGTATTATTGACAAGATATGTGTCACTTGGTTCGGTTCTTTGTGCGATTGCTTTTCCGTTTTTATTGGTGGGACTCAGTCCTTATTTTGAATCGATTAACGGATACGGCTGGTTTGTATTTGGTGGCATTTTGGCGGTTTTGGTGATTTGGTGCCATCGCGGAAATATTGCTCGTCTTTGGAAGAATACTGAGAGAAAGTTAGGCGAGAAGAAGGAAGATTACGAGAAGAGAATTGCGGAAATCGGAAAATAGGAGGTACATATGAAAATCGGAGTAATTGGTGCCGGTAGTTGGGGACTTGCTTTGGCGGGACTTTTAATTGATAACGGTCATGCGGTGAAAGTGTGGTCGAGAAATTCGGACGAGACGACTGAAATAAACGAGAAACATGAACTGAAACGCTATTTGCCGGGGGTCATATTTTCAGAAGAGTTAAGGGCGTATACCGATATGGCTGAAGTTGTTAAAGATTCTGAGGTAATTGTGTTAGCAGTTCCTTCGGTTGCGGTGCGGGAATGTGCGAAAAAATTAAAATTGTATTTAACGACGCAGATTGTTGTGAATGTGGCAAAGGGAATCGAGGCGGGTTCTTTAAAACGATTGTCGGAAGTGATTCGCGAGGAAATCGGGAGCAAAAACGAGATCGCGGTGTTGTCGGGACCGAGTCATGCAGAAGAAGTGGCAAAACGGATGCCGACGGTGGTTGCGGTTGCGGCGGAGAAAGAGGAAGTTCGAGATAAAATCAGCGATATTTTTATGAATCAGTATTTTCGTGTTTATCCGAATAGTGATATGCTGGGCGTGGAAATCGGCGGTGCGGTGAAGAATGTCATTGCGTTGTGTGCCGGAGCGAGCGATGGTTTGGGATTCGGAGATAATACAAAAGCGGGTTTAATTACGCGTGGTTTGGCAGAGATTTTACGATTAGGACTTGCGATGGGCGGTAAGCCGGAGACGTTTTACGGATTGACGGGTATCGGCGATTTGGTGGTTACTTGTGCGAGTCGGCACAGTCGAAATCATAAAGCCGGAGAGCTAATCGGAAAAGGTTATTCGTTGGAAGACGCATTAAAAGAAGTAAATATGGTTGTAGAAGGGGTTAATGCCGCGAAATCCATTCGTGAACTCGGAAAACGGTATCATGTAGAGTTACCGATTACAGAACAGGCTTGTAATGTTTTGTTTGAAGGAAAAGATCCGAAGACAGCGGTTTTGGAGTTGATGGGAAGAAGTAAGAAGAAAGAAGTATAAAGTGCCAAGGAGGAGAGATTGTATGAATACATGGATTTTTGTGTTTGCGGCTTGCTTAGTGTGTCCGATAATGTTGTTAATTTTTGGAGTTCGATTTTTGAAATTTCAGCCGAAACTAAATGGAATTTGCGGATTAAGGATAAAATCTGCATTGAAAAATGAAGAAACTTGGGATTTTGCTCATCAATATGGTGGGAAGCTGTGGAGGAATATGGGGCTGATTATGGCTCTTTTGGTGATTGTAATTATGGTAGTACTTTATCCATTTAGTGAATTAATTATTGCGTTTTCGGGTGTGTTAGTTGTTTTGGCAGAATTTATTGCTTTTATTTCGAGTTTTTATTTTGTTAGAAGAAGATTGACTAAGAAGTTTGGTGAGAAATAATAAAGGAAAATTTAATTTGGATGAAGATGATTTGTAAAGATTATAACAAAAGTGTAAATCTAAAAATCAAAGATTTTTAATTTACACATGTTGCCCTACGGGCAACAACACTATGGTACTTTCTTATTGTATAGGCAAAATCTTCGATTTTTCCTATACAATAAGAAAGATATATAAGACAAAGAGGCGGGACGGTTAGGATGGTATTAAAAAAGAGACATTTTGCAATGTCTCTTTTTGGTTACTTCATTTCAGCTAAATGTAACAATTCTTCCCATCTCTTATCCACTTCGGCTTGAATGTCTTCCAACATCCATTCGTTACCCGGTTTGAATAAGTGCTTAAATCTCTTTTGGAGTTTTAAGAATTCCGAAACCGGAACATTTTCCTTTGGAATGTAATTGATTGTGTATTTTCCGTCAACTACTTCATATAATGGCCAGAAACGTGTTTCTACTGCCATTTTATTAATTTGCATTAAATCTTCTGTTTTGTATCCCCAACCTCTTGGGCATGGAGCTAAACAGTTGATGAAGCAAGGACCTTCGGTATAGAGTGCTTTTTCTGCTTTTGTGGTAATATCGCTGAAATTACCGATTGCAGCAGTTTGTGCAACGTATGGTAAGTGGTGGTTAGCCATAACCATTGTTAAGTCCTTTCTGAATTGTAATTTACCCGGTTTTACTGAGCCGGCAGGCGTTGTTGTTGTATCTGCATATTTTGGTGTAGCAGAAGAACGTTGAATACCGGTGTTCATGTATGCACCGTTATCGTAGCATACATATACCATGTCATGACCTCTTTCCATTGCACCGGACAAGGATTGGAAACCGATATCGTAGGTTCCGCCGTCTCCGCCGAATGCGATGAATTTTGTTTCTTTATCGGTTGGAAGGGTTCCTTTTTTCTTCATTGCAGCGTAAGCAGCTTCTGCACCGGAAACTGTTGCACCTGCGTTTTCAAATGCACTGTGAATAAAAGAATCTTCCCATGCTGTATACGGATAAATATAGGTACATACTTCCAAGCAACCTGTTGCAGATCCGATAACCGCATGATCTTCCGGATGAAGTCCGCGAAGAATTGCTCTTACAACCGGAGGAGCACCGCAACCGGCACACATTCTGTGTCCCGGAGATAATCTTTCCGGCTTTTTAGCGTATTCCTTAAGGTTATATGCCATTTTTATCATTCCTTTCTTGGACAGCATAAATGCTGTCCTTACAATAGTTCGTTCAAAATTATTTTGCGTGGACGGCATAAATGCTGTCCTAAAGTTTCATTATTCTCTTACAGATAAATAGTTGTAAACTTCTCCTACGTTACCTGTCTTTACAATATCGCTTAATCTGTTATAAACCGTTTCGATGTCGTCAGCTTTTACATCTCTTCCGCCAAGGCCATAGATATAGTTAATAACCTTAGGAGATGTTACGCCTTTTACGAACATTGCGCTTGTTACTTCTGCAAATAAAGGTCCGGAAGCAGCGTTTAAGCTATCTGCCTTATCCATTACAGCAACTGCTTTACAGTTTTTAAGAGCGTCAGCAATTTCGTCAACCGGGAACGGACGGAATACTCTTGGTTTTACAAGTCCGGCCTTTATGCCTTTTTCTCTTAATTGATTTACAACGTATTTTGCGGTTCCTGCTGTAGAGTTTAATACAACAATCGCAATTTCAGCGTCGTCCATCATATATTTTTCAATTAAATCATATTTTCTGCCTGTCATTTTTTCAAATTCAGCAGCAACTTCTTGAATTACTTTTTTTGCATTCTTCATTGCTTCTGCTTGTTGTCTCTTGTGCTCGTAGTGATGAGCTTGTAAATCCAAAGGACCTACAGAAACAGGATGATTTGCATCTAAAAGAGCCCAAGGAGCTTTGTATTCTCCTACGAATGCTTTTACTTTATCATCTTCTACCAATTCGATATTTTCGATTGCATGGCTTGTGATGAATCCGTCTTGGCAAATCATAACAGGAAGACGAACATCTTTGTGTTCTGCGATTCTGTTTGCCATTAAGAAGTTATCGTAAGCTTCTTGGTTGGTTTCGCTGTAAATTTGAATCCATCCGGAATCTCTTGCTCCCATGGAATCGGAATGATCGTTGTGAATGTTAAGCGGACCGGAAACGGTTCTGTTAACAAGATTCATTACGATTGGAAGTCTGCTGGATGCGGCGATATATAACATTTCCCACATCAAAGACATACCGTTGGAAGATGTTGCTGTCATTGCACGAGCACCGGCAGCCGAAGCACCGATACAAGCACTCATTGCACTGTGTTCGCTTTCTACTGCTACGAATTCCGTATCAACTTGTCCGTTTGCAACAAAGGACGAAAAGTATTGCGGAATTTCTGTAGAAGGAGTAATCGGGAACGCAGCAACAACGTCAGGATTTATTTGTTTCATTGCGGTAGCGACTGCTTCGTTACCACTTAGTCTTTCTCTAATTGACATAGTGTTGTTCCACCTTTCTTTATTTATTCTTTGTACGGACACAATTTATTGTGTCCTAATTATTACTTATTTTCAACAAAGTCATAAGCACCAAAAGGACATGTCTTTGTGCAAACGCCGCAACCTTTGCAGTGTTCGTAGTCGATACCTATCATTTTACCTGTTTCTTTATCTACCATAACGGAAGCATCAGGGCAAACAGGGTAGCACAATAAACATTGTTTGCACTTTTCTTCGTGCCAAACCGGCATCATAGAACGCCAGTCACCTGTATTAAATTGCTTTGCATTACCCGGTTGTTCCATAATTCCGCCTTCGGTAATGTCTTGCCATTTTACGTTTGGCTTTACGATATCGTATTTATTGCTCATAGTCCTTTCACCTCCTGCATTGAACGTCTTAATGCGTTCATGTTTCCTTCGATAACTTCCGGTTTCTTTGCAAATTTGTGCTTGAAAGAACCTTCCATATCTGCCAAGAATGCATTTTCATCCATAATTCCGCTTACTTTGATTACAGCAGCAAGCATTGGTGTGTTAGGGAAATATGCACCTAAACAATCAATTGAGATCGCTCTTGCGTCGATTGTACAAACTTTTCCTTTGTATCCATTCAAGCTTTCGCGAATTTCATCCGGTGTTTTTGTTGTGTTAACAATGATTGCACCGCTTTCTTTTAATCCCGCGGTAACCGGTACAGACTTGATTAAAGAATCGTCTACAACGACTACGTAGTCCGGTTCATAAATGTTGCTATGAACGGTGATACGTTCGTCACAGATTCTGTTATACGCAGTAATTGGCGCACCCATTCTTTCGGGACCGTATTCCGGAAAACCTTGAACATATAATCCTGTGTTAAATGCAGCGTCAGCCAATAATAACGATGCAGTTTTCGCACCTTGACCGCCACGCCCATGCCAACGGATTTCAGTTAATTTTGCCATATTGGATTCCTCCTTATTCAATTTAACGGTGAAAAAGCTAATTCACCAACGCTAAGTATATTATTTTCAGGGCTGTTTGTCAATATTCAAAGAAGGTATTCATTCAGTGGTAGTTACAGGTCAGAATATATATCGGGACGTTGAGGACGTCGTCTCCTATAATGACTGCATTCTGACGATATTTTTCGTATGATACAAGTTTATAGTCTGAATTAATGTCATTAAGTTAAGAACCGAACTATTAACCTCTAACGAAATAAAGGCAGAAACTTGTTGTAGGGACACCATTCATGGTGTCCATGGAATAGGCAGAACCGCATTCATTTTTTCAAAAGAAATATACGTAGATGCGTAGAGTTAGGACAGCATAAATGCTGTCCCTACAAATAATTAGAAATAACCAAAAAATACCATAGGAATGAATTAGATAAGTTCTAAACTTAATGACATTGAGTCTGAATTGTAACATGTGGAAAAAGAATATGTAAAAAAAATGATACGAAGTACCGATAGTAAGTTGGGGAGTGATGAGATGAAGAAAAGTTCAAAGAAGTTGTTGATTTATGTTTTGTCATTTGTTTTGCCGGTTGTTGTTTTCCTTTGCTGTTGTGCTTTTTTAGGAATCTTTCCGTTTGGAGAGAAAACAATACTGGTTTCGGATATGTTAGTTCAGTATTCTACGATGTTTTTATTTTATAAAAGGTTGTTTAGCGAGGGGGCAAGTATTTTTTATTCTTTCGGAGCAGCTTGCGGAACGCCTGTTTTAGATATGTTTTCTTATTATTTAGCAAGTCCGTTCAATTTAATTTTATTATTGTTTTCTGAAGCGAATATTACAGAGGCAATTTTAATTTTTGTTTTGCTAAAATTCGGATTGTCGGGACTTACTTTTTCGATATTTTTAATAAAGAAATTTCACAAAAATGATATTTCAATTGTGGCATTTTCCTTATGTTATGCTTTGATGGCATACGCAGTTGCGTATTTTTACAATGTTATGTGGTTGGATGCATTAATATGGTTACCAATGATTATTCTTGGTATTGAAAGAATATTTGTAAGGAAGAAACCGCTTTTGTTTTATGGTTCGCTTGCAATTGCGATATTTTCCAACTGGTACACCGGTTATATGTTGTGTATTTTTTCGGGAATTTACGCTTTATATGTGGTATTCAGAAGAAAATTTAATAAGAAACTATTAAAGAGTAGAATGAAGTCTTTTTTTAGCGTATGCGGATATGGAATATTAGCGGTTACGACTTGTGCGGTACTTTTGTTGCCGGTATTTTTTGAGTTGGGAAATCACGAAAAAACCTATATGGGGGAGGAAAAAGTAAATTTTGAAATTTTTGATTTGTGTTCCAAGTTTCTTATTGGTGCTAATGATTTTGAACAAATTACTTCTGAAATTAATGAAACGTTTGAGAATTTACCGGCACTGTATTGTGGTATTCCCATGCTACTGTTAGCAATTATGTATTTTTTTAATTCCAAGATTAATAAAAGAGAAAAAATAGCAGGCGGATCCGTTTTGATAATAGGGTTTATCAGTTTTTATTTTCAGTTTTTCAATATGATTTGGCATGGTTTTAACGGAAATATATGGTACCCGTATCGCTATTCTTTTTTATTTAGTTTTTTCTTACTTCTGATTGCGTATAGATGTTGGTTACGAATTAGAGGGGTTAATAAAAAGAAGTTTTTGAAAATTATTGCAATAATAGGCGTTATTATTGTGATGATTGAAAAATTTAATTACTCTTATATTCAACGGACGAATGTTGTGTTAACAACTAGTTGTTTTATTGCAATTAGTGTGACTTTCTATCTTGTTTTGTATAAGAAATATCGGATGACAGCGGCTTTTATCGGAATTATAATATTTGAAATATTTGTGAATTCTTTACTTAGTATTGCAACATATAATTTTTATTCTCGTGATTTATGGTACAATATGTTAGAATTATCGAAAAATGCAATAGATTCTATTCAAGATGATGGTTTTTACAGAATTTTGGCAGATGATGATTTAATGTTTAATTTAGGACTTGTTTGTGGTTATAACAGCATTAATTTTTCTTCTTCTACGTCAAAAACGATCGTTACAGATTTTCTTGAAAGATTTGAAGGAGCTTTGAAATTTTATAATCACTGTATGGTATTTCCGAATATGCCTGTTAGAAATATGCTGATGGGAAATAAATATATCATAGAGTTTAATGAAGATTATTCAGATTTCCAAATGGAAAAGCAAGAGGAAGTTTTGTCAATCGGATTTTTGGCGGATAAGGAAATCAGAAATTTTGAGTTCAAGGAAGAAGAAAATGCTTTTGAGTTTCAAAACAGATTGATACAAACCATTCTTAATAAAGAGATAGATTGTTTTGAAAAAGTGGAATATGATGAGCGAATATTAGAGAACATTCTTTTGGAAGAAGATAATTATAGAGTGTTGGATGATTGTGCAACGATTTCTTATATCTTAACAAATGTAAATGACAAAGTATATATGCAATTTTTTGATTCCGATGCAGATATTTATGTGAATGGAGTTAAAGCAGAATTTGAAGTATATAATCGGCAAATTGTTTTGATAGAAGATATTGAAGGAAAAGCTGAAGTGAAATTTATAATGAAGAAAGGTGAATATAACAGAAAAGATCCGGTATTTTACGTTTTAAATGAAGGAGTTTTTTCAGAAGTTTATAAAGAGCTTTCTCACGATGAATTAAAATTAGAAAAATTTTCTGATACCTATTTATTAGGAAAGATAGACAAAAGAAGTGAAGATAAAGTTCTATTTCTTTCGATATCGAATGATCCCGGTTGGACGGTTAAAGTAAATGGAACAAAAGAGAAAACATTTACGATATCCGGTGCTTTTATGGGGGTTGAAGTACCCGAAGGAAGTAGCACAATAGAGCTGATTTATTTTCCGTATGGATTAAAACTCGGCGGGATAATTAGCATTTTTTCGATATTTTTTGTAATATTTTTTCAAAAAAAACTAAAGTGATTACATAATTTTGCCGATACAACCTTTGATTTAATAATTATATTTTTAAGGGGGAATTTGAAATGAAGTTAAAAGATTTAGCAAAAAAAGGCGGAATTGAAAGTATTATTGCAATTATCATTTTAGTAGCGTTGGTTATTGTTTTAATAGTAGCTTTCGTAGTTCCGATGGTTAACAAGTCTGCTAATGCAGGAGCATCAACAGATAAAGATGTATCAAATGCTTTTAGTGTTGTTGGAAGTATAAGATCTACTAAAGCACAGTAAAAGAAAGTGAGGATTTTACTATGAAGAAAAAACTAAAAGGTGGAATCGAAACGATTATTGCACTTATCATTATTGTAGGTCTTGTACTTGCGCTTATTATCAGTGTTGTTGTTCCTATGGCGGGTAGCACAAAGGATTTGGGTGACGAGGGAACTGCCGGCTTAAAACAATTGCAACAGAGCATGGGCTATACAAGTCAAAATGGTTAGGATGTGAATTGTATGAAAAAATGTCATGGCGGGTTTGATACAATTGTTGCAGCTGTGGTAATGGTTGTTCTTGTTATTGCTATTATTATTGGTAGTGTTATCGGTTTGAGCCGTGAGGCGGGTAATACGGTGCATAGCTCTGTTGAAGGAATAACCGGTGCACAGAAGAATATTGGTGTAGTAAATACAGAGGGTCCAACGACAAAGATTAATTAGATAATGGGATGTGAAGTTATGATAAAAACGAGAGATAAATTAAAACGCGGCGGAATGGATACAATTGTTGCATATATTGTGGTTATGATACCACTTGTATATGTTCTTGTTTTTATGATTGCAACTTTATATCATTATACGATTCAGATGTCGATTAATCAGACTGTAAAGGAAACGCTGATAATGGCGAGTTCGTATGGAACGGTAACAAGGAGTATGATTTATGATTATATGGCTCCGAAGATGACAAAATTGGTGGATGGTGGATTTGAGATTCAATTTTATGTACGTGAATTAAAAGACGATGGCACGGTTGGAACTCCGGTCGTTGCTAATTTTGACGGAGACAAAAAAATTACATATAAGAATGGTCAAACTTTAGAAAAGGGCGATTTACTCGGAATTGCGGTTCAATCAAATAATAAATCTGTCTTAGGTAGCGTTTCGGCATTTAGTTTATTTGGATCTAACTCAGATGAAAATAACCTATACTATTCAGCCTATAGAGAGGAGATTATCCGAAATGAACGAAATGAAGATACTCCGTAAACAAAATGGCGATGGAATAGCGGTAATTGTCTATGGAGTTACATTAATGCTTGTTTTTACTTTCTTAGCAATTAATATCGTAAACGGGAAAATTATCGAAAACGGATATAATTCATTGCGTGATTCGATTCAATCCGCGTCTACGGGTTCGGTAATTCATTTGTTGACCTCTACGGATACGAGTAGTATGACGGAAACCCAAAGCCAAGTAATTCAAAACAATGGGCAAGACAAAAACAATAAAGATGACTCTATTCCACCCTATGACATTTATTTGCAATTGGCATTAGGGTATATTATTAACAGAGCACCGGTCAATAATCCGCCGGTTGTTGATCCGAAAGAAGATAATGTAGTGGTGCAGACAGGAAATGTGAACAACTTTATTAAGTTAGATCATAAAAGAGTTGTAAATTCTACGTTAGCGTTGTTGGAAGATAGTGTAATAAGAGGAAGAGATGCCGCTGGTTTGCTGGATATTCATAATACAGATTATTTTAAGATTTTGATGATATTCATTGAGCCGCATTACAATAATACAACTTACGAGAAGTATTTTAATATTATTGTGTATGGAAATAAATATGGTACAGCGCAAGGAAAAACATATTTTGCGGGTGCTTCCGATGGTGATATGAAGAAGGTGTATCAGAATCTTAACGAACAAATAAATATTATTATTAATGCTAATGATCCTACGACAGAAAATCTCAACAGTACGGATTATGCGTTAAAGGAATCGGATGGTTCGCTTAGCAAGATGAAAATCAATGTTAACTTGGCAGATGGGAATGTTACCGGTGAGGAATTAATGCGGAAGATGGAAACAAAACCGTATTATATGATTGTTGTGAAGGATTTTGCGTTACCAACGTTATTTCGACAACAGTATACTCACAAGGAAGAAGACGAGAACATCTTTAAACAGTTGTTTAAAGATATTTCGGGTGACGGTCATTTAAAGACTCCGATTATTGCGTTGAATTCTGCTAAGGTAGAGAGAAAATTGGAAGGATCTAAGAAATAATGAAATTTGATTACCTATTTACAATTGTTTTTTCGTTCATAGAGATTATTTTGATTTTGGCAATAAAGGGATTTTCTTATCCCTTATTGCCATTATTTTTGTTGTTGATCGCGTTTAACTATATTTCGATTGAGGATTGGAAGACGGGTTTTATTTCGTTGAATCTGAATATTGGAATTTGTGTGTTGGCGGTGATTACTGCGATTATGAGTCGTGCCGATATTGCGGTTATCGGGATGAATTTGCTTTGTTTTGTATTACCGTTTATTTTGTTGGACTTTGTGTTTCAGAAGTTTGTGAATAAGGAGAAGGACGAAGATCGATTCTTAATCGGGGGCGGCGATATTATTCTGTTTGCGACGATATCGTTTTTACTGAGTTTTGCAAATATGATGGTTATGCTGTTTGTAGCTTCGCTAATTAGCATTATTGTTTCGAAGTTTATTGGGAAGAGTCGAGTACATTTTGCGCCAATGATTTTAGTGGGATTTTTGGTGGCGTTTCTTTGGGGTGAGGTTCTTTTGAGTGGGTTACTTGGTTTGATTATGAATGCGATCTATGGCTGATGTCATAGATTTTTTTGTTGTATAGGAAAAATCGAAGATTTTGCCTATACAACAAAAAACGCTCCGCGAGGATGCACACTCACGCGTAAGGAATGTTGTTGCGCAACTCGCGTTCGGCGCAGGTGTTTTGCCTGCGCAAAACACTTTCTTAATAGAATATTTTTAAAATCGAAATTAAGATAATTAATAAAAATAGAAGAAAAATTGAGAAAAATGAAGTTCATGTTTTGAAAATTAAAATATTTGAAAAAAGTTCTTGACATAGATTATGTTGCGTCGTATAATAGTAAAGTCATGAAATTATGGAAAGAAATGAAAGGAAGGGTAATATGAACGCAACACATATCGTAAAAGCAAGCGAAATTCAAAGAGCTTGGTACTTAATTGATGCGGAAGGACTTACACTTGGTAGAGTTGCAAGTGAAGTTGCTAAAATTTTGAAGGGTAAAAATAAACCTACTTATTCTACAAACATTGACTGTGGAGATTACGTTATTGTCGTAAATGTAGATAAGATTAAATTGACAGGAGACAAGTTAAATCAAAAACTTTACAGACATCATACCGGTTTCCCTGGTGGATTAAAAGAAGTGAAAGCAAAAGATATGCTTCAGAGAAAGCCGGAAAGAATGTTTGAATTGGCTGTTAAAGGAATGCTTCCTAAGAATTCATTGGGTAGAGAAATGATTAAGAAGTTAAAAGTTTATGCAGGTAGTGAACACGATCAAGCTGCTCAAAAACCTGAAAAAATTACAATTAAAGCGTAGGGGGTATCGTTAAATGGCTAAGAATTATTTTTATGGTACAGGTAGAAGAAAAGAAGCCGTTGCTCGTGTAAGATTGGTACCGGGTAAGGGAAAAATCACAATAAATGATAGAACAATCGAAGATTTCTTCGGTTTAGAAACTCTTAGAATGATTGTTAAACAACCGTTAGTTTTAACAAATAGTGAAACAAAATATGATGTTATTGCTAAAGTTATCGGTGGCGGATACACAGGTCAAGCCGGTGCAATTCGTCATGGTATTTCTCGTGCGTTACTTCAAGCGAATGAAGAAAATCGTTCTGTATTGAAGAGAGCAGGATTCTTGACAAGAGATCCGAGAATGAAGGAAAGAAAGAAATACGGTCTCAAAAAGGCAAGAAAGGCTCCACAATTCTCAAAGAGATAATGGAAAAAAAACCTCGCGTTTGCGAGGTTTTTGTATTTTAAATAGTTACAGGTCAGCCTCAAATTTATAGAAAAGGCACGAACACTGTAGGGACAGCATTTATGCTGTCCACAGGAAAGGCAGAAAGCAGGACAGCATAAATGCTGTCCCTACAATGGTTGCGCATCATTGTAGGACGATATAGTCTGACCTGTAACTTTAAATATAATTGTATGTCAATAGTTGAAGTGGAAATTTTTTTTCACTTCAACTATTGATATACAACCTAATAAAAATGGGTATCACCTTTGGAGTAAGTGATACCCTGAGCTCTTGTATAGTAATATTTACTAATACTCTATCATTATAACATACGTAGATGGGAAGTCAAATAAAAGCGTTGGCGATTTTTCGACTTTAAATGTATCTTTTTCGACAAAATTTAACAATCAAAAGAAGATTTATGTCGAAATTTGTTGTAAAAAAGTGGAAAATAAGTTATTGACTGGAAACGACTCGAGCGGTATTATTTAAATGTCAAAACACACAACTTGTTGAAGGAGTGAGTAATATGTTAGATGAATTAGGAACAAAAGTTAGTGACTGCGTATCCGAAACATTAGAAGGAGTTACACCAACACAGAAAGAGATCATTCAGTACACCATCGTCCAACTTTTAGGTGAGCTGATAAAGACCGCAATTATGTTTGGTATTGCTCTTTATTTTGGAGTGGCACATCTTCTGTTGATTGCGATATTTTCTATGGCAATTTACAGAATCCCGGCCGGAGGTGCTCATTCGAAAAGCCATATTGCTTGTTTTCTCGCAAGTAGCATTTTATTTTTTGGGAATGTCATTCTTTCCTCACTGATTGATGTTCCGTATTTAGATGTTCTATACATAGCGATATTCTTGTTTAACTCTGTAGTGATTTACTTTTATGCACCGGCGGATACCGAAATGAAACCGGTAGTTAGTAAAAAGCAGAGAAAAAGCCTAAGGATTATTTCCTTCGTATGTATGACATTGACGATGATAATTGGTCGCTTTATTATCGCTGATTTGGTAATCCGAAATATCTTTATTTTCGGAACGCTGATTCAAAGTATTACGATGCTTCCTTTTATGTACCATCTCTTCAATACGAAATATGGTTTCCGTGATGGAATTGTGGTGCCTCAAATATAAAATGCGAATTATATAAACAAAATAAAAAATTAGGGGGAGAAAATTATGAAAAAATTATTATGCAAATTAACCAATAAGTTGGCAAACGCTTACGGAAGCATGACATCAAATGCTTCTGCAATGTGGTTATTGGGTCAGGCTAAGACACCTGCTTGCTTAATTAAGAAAGACTAATAAATACATAAAACGAAAAACCCTTCGACCGGTCCTCGAAGGGTTTTTCGTTTTTAGATTTGCACTCTTGTTTTATTTTGTCTTCAATCACAACGATGATTGTTATTGAAGAGGAGCCATAGAAATATTCGTAATAATACCGTTTTCTACTTGATAAAGAATAATTTGTGCTTCTGCTGTTAAACGATAGTTGTTTTCAACTTTTTCAATATTCGGATAACGTTGAAGAAGTTGTTCTTCCGAATCTCCGATTTCTATCTCATCTAAAGATTCTTCTGTAGTACAATCTTCTAAAACAGTAGAGGAAAAGAAGGAAGCTGTTCCGATAGAAGTAATTTCGTTTAATTCTGGTTTCGGTAGGGCATTATCTATGGTTGTAGTTTCTTGTTTTGCTAAATCGTTCGTTTCTGTAGAAATACTTTTTTGCTGAAGCATATTTATTTGTTCTTTTGGTGCGGAACGAAGAATCGACTGAGGGGGAGGAGAAGCTTTTAAAAGTGCTTTTCCCTGGTCTAATTCACTATCTTGATAGGCTGTTTCGGCTATTTCCAATTCAGCATCTTGTTCTACAGAGCCATAATTGTTGGAATGCTTCAAAAAAAGCGGATTTTGGTGGAGATAAAGCGATAGGCAAATACAAGATACTAATAATACTGCTGCGCAGTTTCTAAGCCAATATAACGAGAAAGTAGATTGCTTTTCTATTTTATTCAAGGTTCTGTTTTTTAATTCTTCCGATACTGTAATAGTTTTTAATTCTTTTTGAAATATGTTATTTAATTCATTTCTTTTATATGTTTTCATTGCCAATCACCACCTTTATTCTTCAATGAATATTTTTAATTTTTCTTTTAGAATTTCGCGTGCTCGTTTCATTCGGATTCGTACCGTTGCTTCCGGAATCATTAAAATTTTTGCGATTTCTGAAGTAGAGAAAGATTTATAATAATATAACAAAATGACATCTTTATAGATTACCGGTAATTGAAAGATTTCTTTTAAAATAATTTTTGACATTTCGGAGGTAAGAATTTTATCATCCGGATTTGTTATATCGGTAATTTGTTCCGAAACATCTTCCGAAGGAATTACTTTCGTTTTCCAGGAACTTTTCAGATAATCTTTACAGGTATTGATAGTAATGCGGATAATCCAAGTTTTTTCGGAAGATTCATTTTTAAAAAGATGTAACTTCTTTGTTACTTTTAGAAAAACTTCTTGAAAAATGTCTTCTGCTATTGTAAGATTTTTGGTGTACATGTTTGCTATACGTAAAACATCATTGCCATATAAATCAATTAATTTTTCTACTTTTTCACTTTGGCTCATTTTTTTCAACTCCTTGAGCTATTTATTAGACGAATTGGAATATAATTATGTTTCAAGTATAGTATGACATATTTTTTTGTTTATGAAAAGAGGAGGAAAAAAGAAAAATGGAATATTATATAATGGAACCAATTGCGTTTATACTAAGATATTTAGAAGTATTTGCTGAGTTTGTATTGATATTTTCATTATTAAATCGGAAAGTAGGTATAAAAGGAATAGCATTAAATT